>NZ_JBIWKI010000035.1:0-69082 GCF_044765565.1 Streptomyces sp. NPDC102437
AAGCTAAGCCTTTCAGCGCCGATGGTACTGCAGGGGGGACCCTGTGGGAGAGTAGGACGCCGCCGAACTCCTTTTACGGGAAAGCCCCGTGTCCTGGTGGACACGGGGCTTTTCTGCGTTCACGAGCGCCGCCCGGGAAGCCCTTCCCTGATGCGCGGCTCGTTTTGTTGGCAGTAATGGGATGAGTTAGAGCCGCCCCGCGCCCTTCAGTGCGAGGTAGGCATCGGCGAGGGCCGGGGCAAGGTTGTCCGGAGTGGTATCGACAACCACCGCGCCATGACGCTGGAGCTGTTCTGCGGTGCGGAGTCGCCCAGTCTGGGCCTGTGCGCCTGCCGCAGCTTCGTAGACCGCGTCCACTGTGCCTCTCGAACCCGCCATCTGCTCGACATGCGGATCCGCCACAGAAGCCACGAGCACGGTATGGCGCTGGGTGAGACGACTGAGTACGGGAAGCAGACCTTCCTCCACGGGGGCTGCGTCCAGACCGGTGAGAAGCACGATCAAGGAGCGACGAGGAGCTCCGGCGAGCACGGCAGAGACGAGACCTCGGGCATCCGTTTCCACAAGTGCCGGCTCGACGGGTGCCAAGGCGTTGACCATTGCTGACAAGACCTCTCCCGCGGACCGTCCTTGGACCTGTGCGCGGACGCGGCGGTCGTAGGCAAGTAGGTCGACACGGTCGCCCGCACGAGAGGCGAGTGCCGTGAGAAGCAGGGCCGCGTCCAGAGATGCGTCGAGACGGGGCACGTCACCGACGCGCCCCGCCGAGGTACGGCCGGTGTCCAGTACGACGAGGATGTGACGGTCCCGCTCGGGGCGCCACGTACGTACGGCGACGGCGGACTGACGTGCGGTGGCCCGCCAGTCGATGGAGCGGGTGTCGTCGCCGGGCACGTATGGCCGCAAGCTGTCGAATTCCGTGCCTTCGCCACGGGTGAGAACACTGGTGCGGCCGTCGAGTTCGCGGAGTCTTGCGAGACGGGACGGCAGATGTTTCCGGCTGGTGAACGGGGGCAGGACGCGTACTGTCCAAGGGACCTGGTGATTCCCCTGCCGGGAGGCAAGCCCCAGCGGTCCGAACGAGCGGACGGTGATGCGCTCGGCCCGGCGGTCACCGCGCCGGGCCGGACGCAGGAACGTGGTCACGCGACGGCGTTCGCCCGCCGGGACTGTCAGTGCGTGCCGTGAGGAAGTCTGTTCAGTGCCGGTGGGCCAGCTGCTGGGAGGCCAGGCGTCGCGAAGGTGTGCCCGCAGCTTGCGACGGGAAGAGTTGGTTACGGTGAGTTGCACTTCGGCGGTCTCGTTGAGTCGAACGCTTGTGTCACCTGATCGGGTGAACTGGAGCGTACGCACTGGTGCAGCCAGGGCGTAGTCGCAGAGAATTGCCAAAGAGAGCGGTGCGTTGACTGCCAGTATTCCGGTCCAGCTCGGGGCAAGGATGCCTACAGGGAGTGACCCCAGGGCGGCCAGCAGGGCGGTACGTCCGGTGAGGGCCATTGTCACCGCCTCATCGGGGTACGGGGACGTGGGCGAGGACGGCCGTGATGACGGAGTCGGGAGTGACACCCTCCATCTCCGCCTCGGGCCGCAGTTGGACGCGATGACGAAGTGTGGGGAGAGCCAGGGCCTTCACGTCGTCCGGAATGACATAGTCGCGGCCGGTGAGCCAGGCCCAGGCGCGAGCGGTCGACAACAGGGCGGTGGCACCTCGGGGAGAGACTCCGAGGGACAGCGAGGGGGATTCACGGGTGGCACGACAGATATCGACGACATAGCCGGCAATCTCGGGAGAGACCTTGGTCCGGGCGACCGCGCTTCGGGCGGCTTCCAGATCTGCCGGGCCGGCGACGGGGCGTATGCCGGCCGACTTGAGGTCACGAGGGTTGAAACCGTCGGAATGACGGGTGAGGACGTTGATCTCCTCCTCCCGTGAGGGCAGGGGCACCGTCAGCTTGAGGAGAAACCGGTCCAGTTGGGCCTCAGGCAGCGGATAGGTGCCTTCGTACTCGACGGGATTCTGCGTGGCGGCTACGAGGAAGGGGTCGGGCAGTTGCCGAGGAGTTCCGTCGACGGTGACCTGGCGCTCTTCCATCGCTTCGAGGAGGGAGGACTGTGTCTTGGGAGGGGTGCGATTGATCTCGTCAGCGAGCAGCAGATTGGTGAAGACGGGGCCGGGCTGGAAGGAGAACTCGGCTGTGCGGGCGTCGTAGACCAGTGAGCCGGTGACGTCGCTGGGCATCAGATCGGGGGTGAACTGGACGCGCTTGGTGTCAAGTTCGAGTGAGGCGGCGAGAGCTCGTACCAAGAGGGCCTTGGCCACTCCGGGGACGCCTTCGAGGAGAACGTGGCCTCGGCAGAGCAGGGCGACGACGAGGCCGGTGACGGCCGGGTCCTGGCCGACTACGGCCTTGGCGATCTCCGAGCGCAGCGCTTCCAGAGAGGCGCGGGCTGTGTCGCCGTTCCCGAGGGACTCGGTGGTCGCGGCGGGCACTGGGGGCGGGGCGCTCATGACGTGCGTACCTCTCTTTCGAGGGTGTCGAGTTGGTCTGCCAGTCGGACGAGAGAGGCATCGTCGGACGGGGCGGGTCCGAAGAGCAATGTCTGGAGGCTGTCGTCCGTGCTGCCCAGGCGGGCGGAAACGGCGGTTACGAGTGTTGAGGGGGAGTGGGCGTCGTGTGGGGGGACGCCGATGAGTGGGGCGATGCGGGTCCGAGTGGCGGAACGCAGTGACTCGGCGGCCCGGTCGCGGGCGTTCGCCTTGCGGTAGAGGCGGGCCCGGCCCTCGGTGGATTCGGAGGCGCGGATGGCCACCGGCAGTCGCTCGGTCACCAGGGGGCCCAGTCGACGGGCGCGCCAGATGGCTGCGAGCACGGCGGCAAGAGCGAGTTGCAAGGTGCCCCACAGCCAACCCTGGGGGATCAGGTCGGCGAAGCTGCGGTCGTCGGGGGCGCCGTCGCCTCCGGAACCCCCGTTCTCGGCGGCAGTGGATGCATCAGCGAGCGAGGGGAGATACCAGACCAGATGAGGACGGGAACCGAGAAGTTGCAGGGCCAGGGATGCGTTGCCCTGGTTGGCGAGTCTGTGGTTGTGGAGGAGGTCGGGGGAGCCGAGGAGCACAGTGTCACCCGCTCCTTGTTCGACCAGGAGCACGGTGGGGAGGCCGCCGCTCGGGAAGCAGCCGATGGTGTCGAGTCTGTCCGAGGCGTAGCCGAAGCCCCCCGTTTCGATGTCGCCGGCACTCCGGGCGGCGGGCAGGGAGCATTCGGGGGAGCGAGGGGTCACCGGTCCGGCGGACTCCGCCCTGACGCCGGGGGCCAGTGTGCGTACGGAAGACGGGCCCGCGGCGAGCAGGACGGTGCGGCCGGCCGAGGCGCCGGTCGCGGCACGGAGTTCGCTTTGCCGGTGCGGTGCCAGCAGATTGGGGGAGGTGACGAGCAGCGTGGTGTCGGGGCCGACCTCGGCGGTGGCTTCGTCGAGCGTGGTGACCACATGAACGGAGACGCCGCGTTCCTGGAGGAGTTCGGCGACGGCCCGGCTGCCGTAGCGGTCGGCGGAGCGTGGGTCGAGGAGGCCGTGCTGGTCACCGGAGCGGACAGTTGCCAGGGCGATTCCGGCGGCGATGAGTACGAGGAGGGCGAGGAGCAGACCGCGGATGCGGAACCAGACCTGGTGAGGGGTGAGGGCCGCCGAGGTGGAGGCGGCGGTGGCACCGGTCATTCGGCTGCCCCCTGGGCCGTGGCTGTCAGGAGAGGTTTGGCGGTTTCGAGGTCGAGGTCCAGGGTTCTCAGCGCCAGGTATGCCTGCTGGTCGGCGGTACGGCCGCCGTATGTGACCTCGTCGAATTCCCTGGCGGCAGCGTGGAGTGGGGTCGCGTGTGCGGGCAGCGGCCGGCCGGCTTCGGCGGCGGCCTCGTCGGCGGTGCGGCCGGGGCGGGGGTCGAGCAGGGCGCCCTCCTCCAGGGAGCGGACGATGGCGCGTATCCGTTCCTGGACCGCCTCGTTCCAGCGTTGGGCGGCGGCGTGGGACTCGGCGGCCTTCCGGTGTTCGGCCGCGCTGCGGGGGCTGTCGTCGAAGAGGGCGTCCGCGGACCGTACGGTGCGGCGCGGAGTGCCCAGTCGCCACCAGAGTGCGGCGACCAGGCCTACGACGACCAGTACGAGCACGACAAGACCTGCCGGGCCGCCCGGCGCGGCGCCGGAGGCCGTGTCCAGGAGATCGCCGATCCAGTCCCAGAGCCGGTCCAGGCCCCGCTGGAGGAGGTTGGGATCGTTCTCGTGGTATATCGGTTTGGACAGTTCGCGCTTCGCTGCCTCGCGAGCGGGCCCACGTGGAGTGTCCACGGGTATGTCGCCGCTCGCGCGGATCAGTAGCCGTACTGCTGTGGTTCCCCCCGCCCCCGACACGGCATCAGCTCCTGGTGTCGTATCCGGGCAGGCCCGCCGCGCGGGCGAGCTCGATGTCGAGTGCTTCGCGGCGGATGCGCTGGTCGATGTAGAGCAACGCCATCACGCCAGCGGACAGCGGGTACGTGATCGTCGCGATGATCACCTCGCCGATGCCGGAGACGATCAGGAAGGACCAGCCGAAGTCCGTGGAGCCGTCCGTGAGGGCGGAGCCGATTCCGTCGCCGTCCACGGCCATCGCGATGAAGCCGAACGGGATGGTGATTATCACGGCCACGATGAGCGTCAGCAGACCGGTCAGCGCCAGGATGCCGAAGGTCCGCCACCAGGCGCCCCTGACCAGTTTCGCGGAACGGCGCATGGAGGCGGTGATCGACTGCCTCTCCAGCATCAGGGCCGGCGAGGCGAGGCAGAAGCGGACCATCAGCCAGATGACGACGACGAACGCGACCATGAACCCGAGGAGGGCGAGCCCGGCACCTGCCGCGGACCCGAGGAGCATGCCCGGCAGCAGGCCCACCGTCAGGACGGCGGAGCTGATCAGGGCGAGCAGCAGGGTCAGACCCAGCAGATGAAGAAGCCGGGGCCGGGCCTCGGCCCAGGCTTCGGAAAGCGTCACGGAGCGGCCCAGCACGGAGCGGCTGATCACCACGGTCAGCACAGATGTCGTGATCAGAGTGGCGATCATGGTGATGAGCAGGGAGGGCAAACTGCTGAACAGAGCCGACTGAGCCGATTCGGTGGCCTGCCGCAGAGCTTCCGAGCCGGTGGCGTTCGGGTCGATCCGCGGAGGCTCCGGCAGCAGGAACCGTTCCACGAGGATGGTCGCGATCTGGGCGATCACGGACATGGCGAGGGCGATGCCGAGGACCGTGCGCCAGTGGGCGCGCATCGTGGAGACCGCGCCGTCAAGGATCTCGCCGACGCCGAGAGGCCGGAGAGGGATGACGCCGGGCTTGGCCGCAAAGGGCGGCTGTACCCAGCCGGGGCCCTGAGGTCCGCCGCCCCAGCCCGCGGGGGGAGGGGGTGCGCCGGGACCGGAGCCGGGAGTGCTCGGTGGGGACCACTGTCCTGCGGGCGGCTGCGTGGGAGACCAGTTCCCTGCCGGGCCGCTGCCGTCGACGGGCTCGGAGGGCCGGGGGACACCGGCGCCCTGACCCTCGGAGGGGGCAGATCCGGGCGAGGCCCAGCCCGGAGTGTCGTTCATTCTCGCTCCTTCACGGTCCTGCCCGCTCATCGGGGCGGCAGGTTGGCAGCCATCGTGCCACGCGTTGCCCAGGTCTGGGCCGGGCGCTCCATCTCCTTCCGGCCTTCATTTGCGGGCGACTCACCGGGCAGACTGGACGGATGGCTGATCAGGACGCGCAATCGCCGGTGGGCATCGAGCCTCCCGCGCTTCCCGTACTTCGCTGGGCCGAGTCGCCGGAAGGCCCCGCCGCTCTGGTGCTTCTCGACCAGACGCGACTGCCGACGGAGGAAACCGAGCTGGTGTGCACCGATGTGCCCGCGCTGGTGCGGGCGATCCGGACGCTGGCGGTGCGCGGCGCTCCGCTGCTCGGCATCGCGGGGGCCTACGGGGTGGCTCTCGCAGCCGCCCGGAGGGATGACGTGGCGGGGGCCGCGGAGCTGCTGGAGCGGGCGCGGCCCACCGCGGTGAACCTCGGGTACGGGGTACGGCGGGCCGAGCGGGCATATCGGGAGGCCGTCGCGAGAGGGGCGGGTCCGGAGCGGGCCGCGGCGGTGGCGCTGGCCGAGGCCAGGGCGTTGCACCAGGAGGACGCCGAGGCCAGTGGGCGCATGGCGAGGTACGGCCTTGCCCTGCTGGACGAGCTGCTGCCCAGGGGCGGGCACCGCCTGCTTACGCACTGCAATACGGGGGCGCTCGTCTCCGGTGGCAAGGGCACCGCCTTCGCCGTGGCGCTCGCCGCACACCGGGAGAGGCGGCTGCGGCAGCTGTGGGTGGACGAGACGCGTCCGCTGCTGCAGGGCGCTCGGCTGACGGCCTACGAGGCGGCGCGCAACGCAATGCCGTACAGCCTACTCACGGACAACGCCGCGGGTTCGCTGTTCGCCGCGGGCGAGGTGGATGCCGTGCTCATCGGGGCGGACCGCATCGCCGCGGACGGGTCGGTTGCGAACAAGGTGGGGAGCTATCCACTGGCAGTGCTCGCGAAGTACCACCACGTACCGTTCATCGTGGTCGCCCCGACCACGACCGTGGATCTGGACACCGCGGACGGAGCGTCGATCGTCGTCGAGCAGCGGTCGGGGGTGGAGGTGACGGAGCTCACATCGCCGCGGGCCGGGGTGCCGGGCGAGTCCGCCGGCGGAGTGCTCGTGGCACCGGCTGGAACCCGGGCGTACAACCCCGCGTTCGATGTCACGCCGCCGGAACTGATCACGGCGATCGTCACGGAGGAGGGTGCAGTTTCCCCGGTCACGAGGGCCGGACTGGCAGAGCTGTGTGCCAGATCATCGCAGGTAACGATTAGCTAATGGGATGATGTCGATTATGAAGGGACGCGTCCTTGTCGTCGACGACGACACCGCACTGGCCGAGATGCTCGGGATTGTGCTGCGTGGTGAAGGGTTCGAGCCGTCGTTCGTAGCGGACGGCGACAAGGCACTTGCCGCATTTCGTGAGGCCAAGCCGGACCTGGTCCTGCTCGATCTCATGCTGCCCGGTAGGGACGGCATCGAGGTCTGCAGGCTGATCAGGGCCGAGTCGGGTGTGCCGATCGTCATGCTCACTGCCAAGAGCGACACGGTTGACGTGGTGGTGGGTCTGGAGTCCGGGGCCGACGACTACATCGTCAAGCCGTTCAAACCGAAGGAGTTGGTCGCCCGGATCAGGGCACGTCTGCGGAGGTCCGAGGAACCGGCGCCGGAGCAGCTGGCCATCGGGGACCTGGTCATCGATGTGGCCGGTCACTCGGTGAAGCGGGAAGGGCAGTCGATCGCCCTCACCCCGCTGGAGTTCGACCTGCTGGTCGCGCTCGCCCGTAAGCCGTGGCAGGTCTTCACCCGCGAGGTGCTGCTGGAGCAGGTGTGGGGATACCGCCACGCCGCCGACACCCGGCTGGTGAATGTGCATGTCCAGCGACTGCGTTCCAAGGTCGAGAAGGACCCGGAGCGGCCGGAGATCGTGGTGACCGTCCGAGGAGTCGGTTACAAGGCCGGGCCGAGCTGAGATGCCCCCGAGTAGCGCTGCTCCGCAGCCCGGGGAGCCGGGAGCCCGTGCGGAGCGGGCTGCCGGTCCAGGGCACAGGGCGTTCGGGATCGGGCGTCTTCTGCAGGGCGGCCGGTTGTTCCATGACCGGGCGCCCGGCGGTCCTGTGCCGCGATTGCTGATGCGTTGGGTGCGGCGTCCGCTGCTGCCTGCCGTACGGCTCTGGCGGCGCAATCTCCAGCTGCGCGTCGTCGCGGGCACGCTGCTCATGTCGCTCGGCGTGGTGCTGCTCCTCGGGCTGGTCGTGATCGGTCAGGTGCGCAACGGCCTGCTCGAGGCCAAGGGAAAGGCCGCCCAGACGCAGGCGGCGGGCGGTTTCGCCGCGGCCCAGGAGAAGGCGAACGCCCCGCTCGCCCCCGGTGGGGAAGCGGCGGACGGTGCCACTGCCAACAACTCCTGGCGGACCGAGCTCGTCGACCAGCTCGCCAGCGGCGGCAAGAACGCCTTCAACGTGGTGGCGCTCAGCGCCGATGAGGGAACCCGTGCCCCACGCGGCTCGGGCAGCGTGGAGGCGGTGAGTATTCCGCAGCGCCTGCGGGATGCGGTGAACAAGGGGTCCGGGGCGTTTCAGACGTACTCCGAGATCCAGTACGCGAACGGGAAGCAACCGCAGCCCGGACTTGTCGTGGGCAAGCGGCTCTACGACAACGACCACAATCCGTACCAGCTCTACTACCTCTTCCCGCTGACGCAGGAGGAGAAGTCGCTGACCCTGATCAAGACCACGCTGGCGACCGCGGGACTCTTCGTGGTCGTGCTGCTCGGGGCCATTGCCTGGTTCGTGGTGAGGCAGGTCGTCACGCCCGTGCGCATGGCGGCCGGTATCGCGGAGCGGCTCTCGGCCGGCCGGCTCCAGGAGCGGATGAAGGTCACCGGCGAGGACGACATCGCCCGGCTCGGTGAGGCCTTCAACAAGATGGCGCAGAACCTGCAGCTGAAGATCCAGCAGCTGGAGGAGCTCTCCCGGATGCAGCGGCGCTTCGTCTCCGACGTCTCCCACGAGCTGAGGACCCCGCTGACGACTGTACGGATGGCCGCCGATGTCATCCACGAGGCCCGCAGCGACTTCGATCCTGTGACGGCGCGCTCCGCAGAGTTGCTCGGGGACCAGCTCGACCGGTTCGAATCGCTGCTCTCCGATCTGCTGGAGATCAGCCGCTTCGATGCGGGGGCCGCGGCGCTGGAGGCGGAGCCGATAGATCTGCGGCAGGTCGTACGACGGGTGATAGGCGGGGCCGAGCCACTGGCCGAGCGGAAGGGCACCCGGATCCGGGTGGTCGGCGACGAGCAGCCGGTGATCGCGGAGGCCGACGCACGACGGGTCGAGCGCGTCCTGCGCAACCTGGTGGTCAACGCCGTCGAGCACGGCGAGGGCCGCGACGTGGTGGTGCGGATGGGGGTGGCCGGAGGCGCGGTCGCCGTGGCCGTCCGGGACTACGGGGTGGGGTTGAAGCCGGGCGAGGCGACGCGGGTGTTCAACCGTTTCTGGCGGGCGGATCCGGCCCGCGCGCGGACGACCGGCGGTACCGGGCTCGGGCTCTCCATCGCGGTGGAGGACGCCCGGCTGCACGGCGGCTGGCTCCAGGCGTGGGGCGAGCCCGGCGGCGGTTCGCAGTTCCGGCTGACTCTGCCGCGTACGGCGGACGAGCCGCTGCGCGGATCGCCGATACCACTGGAACCGGAGGACTCCCGTCGTAACCGGGAGAACCGTGAGCGGGCCGAGGCCGCGCCGAAGGCCGGGAGCGAGCACCGTCTGACGGCGGTGCCGACCCAGCCCGGCAGCAACGACAGATCCACGCTGCCCGTGCCGTCCCGTACTCCGGTGGTTTCGCGGACGGCGTCGGCCTCGGTGCATCCGGCGGCCCTTCCGGGGAGCGGCGCACGGGTGGTCGCGCGCCACGCCGAGGACCGGCCGGGCGGCGAATTCGACACTGCGGTGCAGGACCCGGAGCTGGGGGACACGAATCGTGGGGACTGACCGTCGCAACGACGGCCAAGGACGCGTGCTTGCGCTGTTCGCTCTGCTCGGGTGCGGTGTGGTGTTGCTGTCCGCGTGCGGCTCGATGCCCGTCACCGGGGACGTCAAGGCTGTCGACGCCTCGCAGCCGGGCGACTCCCAGGTGCAGGTCTACGCCGTCGCGCCGCGTGACAACGCCACGCCCAATGAGGTGGTCGACGGCTTCCTGGAGTCCATGACCAGTGATGACCCGCAGTTCAGGACGACCCGCCGGTACCTGACGAAGAAGGCGGCCGGGACGTGGAAGCCGAACGCGGTCACCACAGTGCTCACCAAGGCGCCGAACCGGAACGACCGCCCCTTCCGTGACAGCGACCGCAACGTCACCGAGGTCACCTACACGCTGACCGGCGAGAAGGTGGCGACGGTCGATGAGCAGAGCGCCTATCAGCCGCTCGCGCCCACCGACTACAACGAGACCCTGCACCTGGTGAGGGAGAACGGGCCGGGCGGCAGGGAGTGGCGGATCGACCACGTGCCGGACGGTCTGCTGCTCGGGCAGTCCGACTTCAGGCGTCTCTACCGCTCCGTCAACAAGTACTACTTCGCGGCGGGGCGGTCCGAGGGGCAGCCGACGCTGGTCGCCGACCCCGTCTATCTCCGCAGCCGGACGGACCCCGTCACGGGGATGGACACCGTGACGCAGGCCGTCCGCAGCCTCCTCGCGGGGCCGACCAGTTGGCTGCAGCCCGTGGTCGCATCGCGGTTCCCGCCCGGTACGGCGCTGAAGAAGGGGGTCACTTCGCTGGCTCCCGACGACCGCAACGTACTGAAGGTCCCGCTCGACAAGAACGTGGACGGTGTCGGGCAGCGCTCCTGCCGCATGATGGCCTCGCAGATCCTCTACACCCTGAGGGACCTGACCTCCGCCCGGGTCGAGCAGGTCGAACTCCAGCGTTCCGACGGCTCCGCACTGTGTCTGCTCGGGGCGGACCAGGCGGAGGAGTTCGCTCCTGACGGTTCGTCGAGTGGGCCGGACAGCCAGTACTTCGTCGATGACAAGGGGCATGTGCAGCGAATTCCCGGCAGCAACAAGGGCAGTGGGACCCCGGAGGCGGTGGCCGGTCCGCTCGGCGACGGACCGGTGCGGATGGGCGCGGTCGGTGTGGCCAGGGACGAGCAGTCGGCGGCGGCGGTCTCGCGTGACGGGACGTCCTTGTATGTGTCGTCCATCGTCTCGGACGGTGAACTCCCCGTGGCCTCGGTGACCAGTAGGTCCCACGAGGTGAAGAACCGTCTATCGGTGCCGAGCTGGGACGGCCGGGGCGACCTGTGGGTGGCCGACCGGGATCGCGACAGGCCCAGACTGCTGAGACTGGTCGGGGGTACCGGAGCGCCGGAGGAGGTCGCCGTGCCCGACCTGGACGGCGGGCGGATCGAGGCGCTGCGCGTGTCTGCGGACGGAGTGCGGATCGCCCTGCTGGTGACCCAGGACGGCCGTAACACGTTGAAGATCGGGCGCATCGAACGGCGTGGGCGGGAATCGGCCCAGCAGGTTTCCGTGGTGGAGCTGCGCCAGGCCGCGCCGCAGCTGACGGACGTGACCGCGATGTCGTGGTCGGGCCGCAGCCGCCTCGTGGTGGTCGGCAAGGAGCAGGGCGGCGTTCAGCAGGTGCGTTACGTGCAGGCGGACGGCTCGACATCCGCATCGGGCGTGCTGCCCGGGGTGAACCAGGTGCTGTCGGTCGCGGCGGCGGACGACGAGCAGCTTCCGCTGATGGCGGCGACGTCCAGCGACGGGATCGTGAAGCTGTCGCCCGGTGACAACTGGCAGACGGTCGTCAAGGAAGGTTCGTCACTGGTCTACCCGGGCTGAGAGCCGCCCTGCGGCCGGAGCCGCAGGGCCTGGTCCGCGTTTTCCACAGGGGTGGCCCCGTCGCTCCGGGAAGCGCACAGTGGAGTCATGCGGGGGTGGTGGCGGGAGATCTCCGGCTTGGTGCTGCCGGTGTCCTGCCCCGGTTGCGGCAGGACGCGGGTGCAGCTGTGCGAGGAATGCCGGGCGGAGCTCCATGGCGGGGCACCGCGCCGGGTGAGGCCCGTTCCTCGGCCGCCGGGCCTGCCGGTGGTGCATGCGGCCGCCGCGTACGAGAACGCGGTACGTGCGGTGCTGCTCGCCCATAAGGAGCGGGGCGAGATGGGGCTGGCCGGAGCGCTCGGCAAGGCGCTGGCGGGTGCCGTGCGGGCCGGGACGGGGCATGTGGGCGTCGGCGGTCCGCTGCTGCTCGTGCCGGTGCCGTCGGCGCGGCGCGCGGTGGCGGCACGCGGCCATGATCCGACGCGCCGGATCGCGCTGGCCGCGGCGGGTGAGCTGAGACGCGGCGGCACCCCGGTCCGGGTGGTCGCGGTGCTGCGGCAGCGGCGTGCGGTGGCCGACCAGGCGGGGCTGGGCGCCGGTCAGCGGCTGGCGAATCTGGCGGGGGCACTGGAGGTCGTGGCCGGAGGTGAGCGGCTGCTTGCGGCCGGACGGGTGGTGCTGGTGGACGACCTTCTGACGACGGGTGCCTCGCTCGCCGAGGCGGCCAGAGCGGTGGCGGCTTGCGGGCACGCCGATGGCGTCCCCGGCAGTGGGCAGGCGGCCGTTGTCGCAGTATCTCCGTCGGCTTTCGAAATAAACCGGAACTGTCAATGAACTTGCATCGTTGCAGGTAGTGAGTGAGAAAAACGCCCCGAGCGGAGGTACGTGCGAGTAGCGGGTGCCGACATCCGGCCGGGCAGGCTATGTTCGGTTGTGAGGAACGGTGAATGCCGGACCTCGATGAATGCACCACCAGGTTTCGGGCAGGCGAAGCACCAGTAGTTCAGAAGCTGGGAATTCGGTGGGGTGGAGACCTCGCCGATGGGGGAGGAGGAGGTGGAAGTCACCGAGTCCGCGGCTCCGGTTGTCACCGGGGCCTGGTGCAAAAGGGAGATGCTCCGCCGCTGAGCGGAGCGATCCGGGAACGGAGTTCTGCGTGGACATCGTCGTCAAGGGCCGCAAGACCGAGGTGCCCGAGCGGTTCCGCAAGCACGTGGCCGAGAAGCTGAAGCTGGACAAGATCCAGAAGTTCGACGGCAAGGTGATCAGCCTCGACGTCGAGGTGTCCAAGGAGCCGAACCCCCGTCAGGCCGACCGCTCCGACCGGGTGGAGATCACGCTCCGCTCACGTGGTCCGGTCATCCGGGCGGAAGCGGCCGCAGGCGACCCGTACGCAGCGCTGGACCTGGCCACCGGCAAGCTGGAGGCGCGGCTGCGCAAACAGCACGACAAGCGCTACAGCCGCCGCGGCAATGGCCGGATTCCCGCTGCCGAGGTCGGCGAGACCGTGCCGGGGGCGGCGTCGTTCAACGGCGAGGGCGATCTGATCGCCGATGAGTCGGCCGATTCCGTACCGACCACGAGGTTCGGCTCGCTGGAGGTTCAGGGCGAGGGTCCGCTGGTGATGCGCGAGAAGACGCACGTCGCCGCACCGATGTCGCTCGACCAGGCGCTCTACGAGATGGAGCTGGTCGGGCACGACTTCTATCTGTTCGTCGACTCCGAGACGAAGGAACCCAGTGTCGTCTACCGGCGGCACGCCTATGACTACGGTGTCATCCACCTGAGGACCGACCCGCTGGCCGCCGATGAGGCGGGCGGCGCAGGCGGTGCGCTCGGCGGCTGACGCCACGCTTCCGCGGTGCCCCTGGAGCGCCTGTGCGCCCCCAGGGGCACCCGCGTGCGGCCACAGGATCCCCGCTCTGACGTCCAGGCATGGAATCATGGCGTCCCAGGCCAATCGGTGCTCTGTGAACTGCCGTTGGCGGACCGTGTGAACTTCAGGCCATGGCCTTCAGGGGGAGGAACGATGGCGGACGCCTTCGGGCCCGTGCGCGATGCGAATGACGCCGACGACATCGGCGGTGCCGGTACCGCCGCGGACAGCGGTTTCCGCAGGGAGCCGATCAGGGTCCTCGTGGTGGACGATCACGCGCTCTTCCGCAGAGGCCTGGAGATCGTCCTCGCCCAGGAGGAGGACATCCAGGTCGTCGGCGAGGCGGGTGACGGGTCCGAGGCGGTCGACAAGGCCGCCGATCTGCTCCCCGACATCGTGCTGATGGACGTCCGGATGCCCAAGCGCGGCGGCATCGAGGCCTGCACGGCGATCAAGGAGGTGGCACCCAGCGCGAAGATCATCATGCTGACGATCAGCGACGAGGAGGCCGACCTCTACGACGCGATCAAGGCCGGTGCCACCGGTTATCTCCTCAAGGAGATCTCCACGGACGAGGTGGCCACAGCCATTCGTGCGGTCGCCGACGGGCAGTCGCAGATCAGCCCTTCCATGGCGTCCAAACTGCTCACCGAGTTCAAATCGATGATCCAGCGGACGGACGAGCGCCGACTGGTGCCGGCGCCCCGGCTCACCGACCGGGAACTCGAAGTCCTCAAACTCGTTGCAACGGGCATGAACAATCGCGATATCGCGAAGGAACTGTTCATTTCCGAGAACACCGTGAAGAACCACGTCCGCAACATTCTGGAGAAGCTGCAGCTGCACTCCAGGATGGAAGCCGTGGTCTATGCCATGCGGGAGAAGATCCTGGAGATCAGGTGACCCGGCCGGGAAGGCGCGGGTCACCCGGCAAAGGGCCGGTCGGGGGCACGGGAATGTGTGCTCAGGCCAGGGCGCGGGCGATTTCCTGAGCGAGCGGTCCGCGCAGTTCCGGAGCGTCGACCCGCTCCAGCCGGACATCCGTACAGCCGACCCAGGACGCCGCCTCCACCAGTGCCTCGGCCATCGGCGCCACGGCCTTCCTGCCCGCCAGCGACACCTGCCGGGCGACCAGCGTGCTGCCCTCGCGCGACGGGTCGACGCGGCCCTGCAGCTTTCCGCCCGCCAGCAGCGGCATCGCGAAGTATCCATGGACCCGCTTGGGCTTGGGGACATAGGCCTCCAGCCGGTGGGTGAAGCCGAAGATCCGCTCGGTGCGCGCCCGCTCCCAGACCAGCGAGTCGAACGGCGACAGCAACGTCGTACGGTGCCGCCCGCGCGGCTCCGAGGCCAGTGCCGCCGGGTCCGCCCAGGCCGGCTTGGCCCAGCCCTGCACCGTCACCGGCACCAGCCCGGAGTCGGCCACCACCGCGTCGAACTGCTCGGCCTTGAGCCGGTGGTAGTCCGCGATGTCCGCGCGGGTGCCCACGCCCAGGGACTGCCCCGCGAGGGCGACCAGGCGGCGCAAGCACTCCGCGTCTTCCAGATCGTCGTGCAGCACGTCGTCGGGCAGGGCCCGCTCGGCGAGGTCGTACACCCGCTTCCAGCTGCGCCGCTCGGTGCACACCACCTCTCCGTACATCAGGGCGCGCTCCACGGCGACCTTCGACGCCGACCAGTCCCACCACTCCCCGCCGTTCTTCGCGCCGCCCAGCTGCGTGGCCGTCAGCGGGCCCTCGGCGCGCAGCTGCTTGATCACCGTCTCGTACGCGCCGTCCGGCAGGTCGTGGTGCCAGTGCGGGCGTGAGCGGTAGGCGCGGCGGCGGAAGGCGAAGTGCGGCCACTCTTCGACCGGCAGGATGCAGGCCGCGTGCGACCAGTACTCGAAGGTGCGGCCGCCCGACCAGTACGCCTCCTCGACGTTGCGCCGGCCGACCGCGCCGAGGCGCGCGTACGGAATCAGCTCGTGCGACCGGGCGAGCACCGAGATCGTGTCCAGCTGTACGGCGCCGAGATGGCGCAGCACGCCCGGAACCCCGGCCCTGCGGTCCGGTGCGCCGAGGAAGCCCTGGGCGCGCAGGGCGATCCGGCGCGCCTGGTCGGCGGAGAGTTCAACGGCGGGAGGCGGCACAGGCGTCATGCCCCGAACCCTAGGGGCAGGCACTGACAGCCGGCCGGGGTTCCTGTGGAACCCCGGCCCGAAGGGTCAGGGAGCGGGCAGATAGGTGTCGGTGCCCGGCAGGCCGAGGTCGGACGGGAGCAGCGCACCGATCCAGGAGTCGCGCCGTACGCCCTTGTTGAGCAGGCCCGACCGCTGGACGCCCTCCATCAGGAATCCGGCCTTCAGTGCCACGGCGCGCGAGGGGGCGTTGCCCACCTCGGCGCGCCACTCCAGCCGGTCGCCACCCAGCGCGGTGAAAGTCCAGCGGGCGGCGCAGAGCACCGCCTCCGTCGTGTAGCCGCGGCCCCGGTGCTCCCCGGCGGTCCAGAATCCCACCTCGTACGTGCCCGGCAGGTTGCGGCGGTTGATGCCGAGGGCGCCCGTCAGGGCCCCGGTCCCGCGCAGGACCACCGCGAAGTTGTACATGGAGTCGTCGTGCCAGCCGCCGGGAGACAGCTTTCCCGCGAAGAATTCCGCGTCGGCGCGGCTGTACGGGGAGGGCACGACCGTCCACCGCTGGATTTCCGGGTCCTGACAGGCGGCGTGGATGGTTTCCGCGTCGCTGTCGGCGAAGGGGCGCAGCAGCAGGCGGTCGCTGGTGAGGGTGATCGGCTCCATGCAGGGATTCTGGGGAGGGAGTGCTCGGGAAGCGAACACTTTTCGGACTTCCCGGCACCTTCGGCGCTCCCCGGCCGTTGAATCGGATGGGGACAGCAGGGCCAACGCGGCGGCAGCCCTCCCGGGGCGGCGGGGTCCTCGCTTACGATGGCCGTTGCGGTGGGGCCCACCTGCCGTGCCCGCGCCAGAGTCCATAACACGACCCAGTGCCAGGCCCGACCGGCAAGGAGACCAGCCTCAGTGTCCGTCTTCAACAAGCTCATGCGTGCAGGCGAAGGCAAGATCCTGCGCAAACTGCACCGCATCGCGGACCAGGTCAGCTCCATCGAAGAGGACTTCGTCAACCTCTCCGACGCCGAGCTGCGGGCGCTCACCGACGAGTACAAGGAACGGTACGCGGACGGCGAGAGCCTGGACGACCTGCTCCCCGAGGCATTCGCGACCGTCCGTGAGGCCGCCAAGCGGGTCCTCGGACAGCGCCACTACGACGTTCAGATGATGGGCGGCGCAGCCCTCCACCTCGGCTATGTGGCCGAGATGAAGACCGGCGAGGGCAAGACCCTGGTCGGCACCCTGCCGGCGTACCTCAACGCGCTCTCCGGCAAGGGCGTGCACCTGATCACGGTCAACGACTATCTCGCCGAGCGCGACTCCGAACTGATGGGCCGCGTCCACAAGTTCCTCGGTCTGACGGTCGGCTGCATCGTCGCCAACATGACGCCGGCCCAGCGCCGTGAGCAGTACGCCTGCGACATCACGTACGGCACGAACAACGAGTTCGGCTTCGACTACCTCCGCGACAACATGGCGTGGTCCGCCGACGAGCTCGTCCAGCGCGGCCACAACTTCGCCGTGGTCGACGAGGTCGACTCGATCCTCGTCGACGAGGCCCGTACGCCGCTGATCATCTCCGGCCCGGCCGACCAGGCCACCAAGTGGTACGGCGACTTCGCCAAGCTGGTCACGCGGCTGACCAAGGGCGAGGCGGGCAATCCGCTCAAGGGCATCGAGGAGACCGGCGACTACGAGGTCGACGAGAAGAAGCGGACCGTGGCCATCCACGAGCCCGGTGTCTCGAAGGTCGAGGACTGGCTCGGCATCGAGAACCTCTACGAGTCGGTGAACACGCCGCTCGTCGGGTACCTCAACAACGCCATCAAGGCGAAGGAGCTCTTCAAGAAGGACAAGGACTACGTCGTCATCGACGGCGAAGTCATGATCGTCGACGAGCACACCGGTCGTATCCTTGCCGGCCGCCGCTACAACGAGGGCATGCACCAGGCGATCGAGGCGAAGGAAGGGGTGGACATCAAGGACGAGAACCAGACCCTCGCCACGATCACCCTGCAGAACTTCTTCCGCCTCTACAGCAAGCTCTCCGGCATGACCGGTACGGCGATGACCGAAGCAGCCGAGTTCCACCAGATCTACAAGCTCGGCGTGGTGCCGATCCCGACCAACCGGCCGATGGTCCGTGCCGACCAGTCGGACCTGATCTACCGCACCGAGGTCGCGAAGTTCGCCGCGGTCGTCGACGACATCGCCGAGAAGCACGAGAAGGGCCAGCCGATCCTGGTGGGCACCACCTCGGTCGAGAAGTCCGAGTACCTCTCGCAGCAGCTCTCCAAGCGCGGCGTCCAGCACGAGGTCCTCAACGCCAAGCAGCACGACCGTGAGGCGACCATCGTTGCCCAGGCCGGCCGCAAGGGCGCGGTCACGGTCGCGACGAACATGGCCGGACGAGGCACCGACATCAAGCTCGGTGGCAACCCCGACGATCTTGCCGAGGCGGAGCTGCGCCAGCGCGGCCTCGACCCCGTCGAGCACGTCGAGGAGTGGGCGGCCGCGCTGCCTGCCGCGCTGGAGAAGGCCGAGCAGTCCGTAAAGGCGGAGTTCGAAGAGGTCAAGGAGCTCGGCGGGCTGTACGTCCTGGGTACCGAGCGGCACGAGTCGCGGCGCATCGACAACCAGCTGCGCGGTCGTTCCGGCCGCCAGGGCGACCCGGGCGAGTCCCGCTTCTACCTGTCGCTCGGTGACGACCTGATGCGGCTGTTCAAGGCCCAGATGGTCGAGCGCGTCATGTCGATGGCCAATGTGCCGGACGACGTGCCGATCGAGAACAAGATGGTGACGCGGGCGATCGCGTCGGCCCAGTCGCAGGTCGAGCAGCAGAACTTCGAGACGCGTAAGAACGTCCTGAAGTACGACGAGGTGCTCAACCGGCAGCGTGAGGTCATCTACGGCGAGCGGCGCCGGGTCCTGGAGGGCGAGGATCTGCAGGACCAGATCCGCCACTTCATGGACGACACGATCGACGACTACATCCGCCAGGAGACCGCCGAGGGCTTCGCGGAGGAGTGGGACCTGGACCGGTTGTGGGGCGCGTTCAAGCAGCTCTACCCGGTGAAGGTCACCGTCGACGAGTTGGAGGACGCGGCCGGCGACCGGGCGGGGATCACGGCCGAGTTCATCGGCGAGTCCATCAAGGACGACATCCACGAGCAGTACGACGCGCGCGAGAAGCAGCTCGGCTCGGACATCATGCGTGAGCTGGAGCGGCGTGTGGTGCTGTCCGTCCTGGACCGCAAGTGGCGTGAGCACCTCTACGAGATGGACTACCTCCAGGAGGGCATCGGCCTCCGTGCCATGGCGCAGAAGGACCCGCTGGTCGAGTACCAGCGCGAGGGCTTCGACATGTTCAACGCCATGATGGAGGGCATCAAGGAGGAGTCCGTCGGCTACCTGTTCAACCTGGAGGTCCAGGTCGAGCAGCAGGTCGAGGAGGTGCCGGTGCAGGACGAGGCCGAGCGGACCTCGCTCGTCAAGGAGGACGCCGTGCCTGCGGCGCGTCCGGAGATCAGGGCCAAGGGGCTCGATGCTCCGCAGCGTCCCGACCGGCTGCACTTCTCCGCTCCCACGGTGGACGGGGAGGGTGGGGTCGTCGAGGGCGACTTCTCCAACGGTGAGGGCACGGTTGGGGTCGGGGCCGAGTCCGATGGGCTGACCCGGGCGGAGCGGCGCAAGGCCCAGAAGAACGGTGGGGGCGGGCGGCGCCGTAAGAAGTAGCGGTAGCGGCAGGCGCCGGTGACGTCCTTGGACGTCGTTGCGGTGGTCGGGTCGTAGGTGGGTTGTAGCCGGGGTCGGGGCGCGCGTGGATCGGGCGTCCGGCTCCGGCTTTTTGGTTTGCCGGTAATGGGGGGAGGTGGGGGCGTGTGCGGTGTCGTCGGGCCGGGTTGTGGGCGTGTGCGGTGGGGTGCTGGGCCGCTGCGCGGGGCCTGTCCCCTCCCCGCCCCTTCCCGAAACCGGGGCTCTGCCCCGCACCCCCCTCCTCAATCGCCGGAGGGGCTGAGAAGGGGGCGTGGGGCTGAGGAGCGGCTGGGAAAGGGCGAGGGGCCGGGTAGCGCCAGGGGTGGATGAGGGCGGGCGGGCGGGTGGGGCTTGAGATGGTGCTGAGAGGAGCTCGGGCCGGGGCTGGGCGGCCCGGGCCGCCGCCACCAGGAACACCAGCGGCCCACCGCCGAGCAGCACCGACGCCGCCCCCGCGAGCCCGCCGGCGGCCAGTGTGAGCACCCAGCCGGCGGGTCGGCGAAGGCGGCGGCGAGATCGGCGTGCGCGTCAAGCACCCGTCGCGCGTACGGGAGCAGCCGCTCGCCGTCGGGGGGTGAGGGCGACCTGCCGGGTGTCGCGATGGGCTGGGGTGGTGGGGCTTGGGGTGATGCCGAGAGGAGCCTGGGACGCGGCTGGGGCGGGCCCAGGTTGCGGAGATGGGGCGGCCAGGTAGAAGGCGGACGGGCCAAGCAGGGCCAGGTAGAGGCTGGGGTGGTGCTGGGATGAGCCTGGTAGGACCGAGGTGGCCAGGCATGCCTGAGTGGAGCCAGGCGTCGAGACGGGCTGGTCGGGCCTGGCAGGGCCGAGGCGGGTCGAGAGGGCCGGGTAGGCCCTTGGTGGGTCAAGAAGGCCAGCGGCAGGGCCGCAGTGGGCCCAGGCGCCGAGGTGTGGCCAGCGAGAGGCCACGCAGGACCGGTGCGGAGGGAGGGGCTACGTAGGACCCGGACGGGAGGGGAGGGGTCTAGGTGGGCGAGGTGGGCCGGGTGGTGAGGGGGCTGGGCAGGCCCGGGTGGGGGCCGGGTGGGGCTGGAGGGGGCCAGGTGTGGGGTCGGAGAAGGGCTTGGTGACGGCTGGGGGCAGGAACGGGTGGGGTAGGGATTTGTGGGCTCTCTCGGGCGCCCGCCCTCCCAAAGCCCGGGGGGCTGGGGGAGGGCGGAACGTGGTGGGTGGAGGGTGGTTCGGAGGGGTCTTGGGGCGGTTCTGTGCCGCGTCTTGTTCGGCGCTCCTTTCTTGGGTTCTTGCGTCTGTCGGCCTCGGCCGGACTAGCGGGACCGGGCCGTCCGCAGGTGTTCGTCGCCGAGTTCCACCGCCGCGCAGCGCCAGCGGAGGTCGGTTCCCTGTTCCAGGCGGAAGGCCATCGCGCGTACCTGTTCGCCCGCCGCGATGCTCGCGAAGGCCTCCACCACGCCCGGGGCCGGCTGGGCGCCGTGGCACATGCGGATGACGGGGCGGGCGCCGCGGGCCCTGAGGGGGGTGCGTGGGGCCAGTTCGGTCAGCTGGTCGTAGGCCTCGCCGATGGTGTGGCCGAGCATCCAGTGCACCGGGCGCTGGCCGCTGAGGACCGCCAGGAGGCGCTCGGCGAACCAGTGGTGCGGGCGTACGCGCCGGGGAGTCCGGGTGCGCTGGGGTGGTACGGCTTCGGGCCTGCGCTGGTCGCGTCGTCCGGCGGGCCGGGTCCTGTTCGTGCTCATCGATCATCGCCCCCGTGCTTCAGAGGCCCGGTGAAATACCGGGCGGTAACTTCTGCTGTGGACCTTCTACGGGGACGGCCGAGGAGGCCGCAAGCGGCACTGGGGCGACGGGGGAGACCAGGAGGAATCACCTATCCGGGTGATGAGGTCGGTGCCGGGCGGGGTGTGAGGCGGGCGCGAGGAGGGTGAGGGACGGTTGCCGGGTGGACGGGACGGCATCGGTGCACGTGACCCCAAAGGGGGACGTCACACGTATCCTGAGGGCGTTTCCGACTACGAAAGCGGCCCGGCCATGCGTGTGTACGTCCCCCTGACCCTGTCCGGTCTCGCAGCGGCGCACCGGGCGGGCGAAATCGGTCCCGGTCCGCTCACCGCGTACGCGGTGACCCCCGCACTGCGCGAGTGGTACGTCTCGGACGACATCGAGGAGCTGGAGTACGCGGCGCTCAACCGGGCCGCCTCCGCCTCGCTGCGCATGATCGCGCAGAACCCCGGCGCGGTGCGCAGGCGCGTCGTCATCGCCGTCGAGGTGCCGGACGGGGCGGCCGTCGCCGACCCGGACCACAGCCTGGACCCGTCCTCGCTCGGCGAGGTGCGGATCGAGTCCCCCGTGGCGCTCGCCATGGCCGCCGCGGTGCATGTCGACGCGGACGACGCGGAGAAGGACGTCACGGCGGCGGCCGCGGCGCTGGGGGCGGCGGACCTCGGGGACGACGACGCGCAGTTCACCGTGGACGGTGCCGAGGACCACGAGCTGCTCTGGTTCGGCATCCAGGAGATTCCGAATCTGATTCCCTGAGGGGCCCGGTCGCCGGGGCAGAGGATGGCGGCAGAACGGGAACGGGTGTCCTAGGGGGCGGGTATTTTCTACGCATGGGGAAGAACGGGAAGCACCGCACTCATCTGGTCTGGGACTGGAACGGCACACTGCTCGACGACAACGACGCGGTCATCGGCGCGACCAACGCCGCGTTCGGTGAGGTCGGCCTGGCACCGATCACCCTTGAGCAGTACCGCGAGATGTACTGCATCCCGATACCCCGCTTCTACGAACGGCTGATGGGCAGGCAGCCCACGGAGGTCGAGTGGGAGCGGATGGACGGGATCTTCCACCAGCACTACACCGAGCGGCGGGCCGCCTGCGGGCTCACCGAAGGAGCCGAGGAGCTTCTCACCCAGTGGCAGCTGGGCGGGGGCAGCCAGTCGCTGCTGAGCATGTACGGTCACGACCAGCTGGTCCCCGTGGTGCGGGGGTACGGCATCGAGCGGCACTTCCTGCGGGTCGACGGGCGCACCGGGCCCTCCGGCGGCAGCAAGGCCCGCCACATGGAGCGGCACATCGCCGCGCTGGACGGGATATCCGTCGAGTACACGGTGGTCATCGGTGACGCGGTGGACGACGCCGTGGCCGCGGCACACGTCGGGGCGAAGGCGGTGCTCTACACCGGCGGGTCGCACAGCAGGGCCAGCCTGGAGGCAGCCGGGGTGCCGGTGGTGGACAGCCTGGCCGAGGCCGCGCAGCTCGCCGAGCAGATCGCCGGGTGAGAAGGGGGCCCGGCGGGAGCGTCAGGTCGTCACCGGGGCCTTTGTGCGGAGGACCTTCAGGAATTCGCGCATCCACGCCGAGTGGTCCGGCCAGGCGCGGGAGGAGACCAGTACGCCGTCCACCACCGCCTCGTGGTCCTCGAAGGTGGCGCCCGCCGACTGCATGTCGAGCTCCAGCGCGGGATACGCGGTGACGTGCCGGCCGGTCAGCGCACCGACCGCCGCGGTCATCAGCGGGCCGTGGCAGATCTGGGCCACCGGCCGGTCGGAGTCGAAGAACGCCTTGAGGATCTTGCGCAGCTCGGGGTCGTTGCGCAGATATTCGGGCGCCCGGCCGCCCGGGACGACCACCGCCACGTAGTCCCCGGGGGCGACCTCGGAGAACGCCAGGTCGGCGGGCCAGGTGTAGCCGGGCTTCTCGGTGTACGTGTCGAAGCCGGGCTCGAAGTCGTGGACCACGAAGCGGAGCGTCTTGCGGGTGGGGGCCGCGATGTGGACGTCGTACCCCTCCTCGCGCAGCCGCTGGTAGGGGTAGAGGACTTCCAGGGACTCGGCGGCGTCGCCGGTGACGATCAGGATCTTCGGTGCCATGGCGGGGCTCCCACGGTTCGTCGGCCTGTTCCGCCTACCAGAGTGCGGCAATACGGACGCGCGCGCTGTCCAGAGTGTCAAAGTTCGGGTCCATCTTTTTACACAAACGGCTCGTGACGGTCATGGGGGCAGCCGATATAGCCTGGACCCCGTGATCAGCGCGATACGCCTCGGGGGCAGCGAAGCCCCCGGCCTGCGCCCGGAGTGCCACAGCACCCGGGCCGTCGCTGATTCCCCCCGCCCCGGCCGAACGTCAAAAATGGACGATTCGGCCCCGGGCATCTCTCATAGCGGCATAGCGTCGACTCAGACCGGAAACCCCGTGTCGTGGCGGTACGTCGTCTTTTCCACCTACGTCACGCAACGGCGCGCGACAGGAGCCAGAGGACATGCAGACCAAGCTGGACGAAGCCAAGGCCGAGCTGCTCGCACGGGCGGCGCAGGTAGCTGACAGCAGCCCGGGCGGTGGTGTCGGTGGCCCGGGCGGAACCTCCCGGGTGCGTGCTGCGGCCACCGGGGCCGAGCAGGAGCGCCCCGGGCAGGACGTGCTCCTCTCCTACCTCCAGCGCTACTACCTGCACACCGCCCCGGAGGACATCGCGGGCCGCGACCCCGTGGACGTCTTCGGTGCGGCCTCCTCCCACTACCGGCTGGCCGAGACGCGTCCGCAGGGCACGGCGAACGTCCGGGTGCACACCCCGACCGTCGAGGAGAACGGCTGGACGTGCAGCCACACGGTGGTCGAGGTCGTCACCGACGACATGCCGTTCCTGGTCGACTCCGTCACCAATGAGCTGTCCCGGCAGGGACGCGGCATCCATGTGGTGATCCACCCGCAGGTCGTCGTACGCCGTGACGTCACCGGCAAGCTCATCGAGGTCCTCGCCGAGGGCAACGGCCTCGCCGCGGGCCGCGAGGGCGCCGACGACAAGAAGAGCGAGCTGCCGCACGACGCGCTCGTCGAGTCCTGGATCCACGTCGAGATCGACCGCGAGACCGACCGCGCCGACCTCCAGCAGATCTCCGCCGACCTGCTGCGCGTGCTGTCCGACGTACGGGAGACCGTCGAGGACTGGGACAAGATGCGCGACGCCGCGCTGCGCATCGCCGACGACCTGCCCGGCGAGCCGCTCGACGACCTCGGCGACGAAGAGGTCAACGAGGCCAGGGAGCTGCTCCGCTGGCTCGCCGCCGATCACTTCACCTTCCTCGGCTACCGCGAGTACGAGCTGAAGGACACCGACTCGCTGGCCGCAGTCCCCGGCACCGGCCTCGGTATCCTGCGCTCCGACCCGCACCACAGCGTCGACGAGGCGCACCCCGTCAGCCCGTCCTTCGACCGGCTGCCCGCCGACGCCCGGGCCAAGGCCCGCGAGCGCAAGCTCCTCGTCCTCACCAAGGCCAACAGCCGCTCGACCGTCCACCGCCCCAGCTACCTCGACTACGTCGGCGTGAAGAAGTTCGACGCGCACGGCAACGTCGTCGGCGAGCGCCGCTTCCTCGGGCTGTTCTCCTCAGCCGCCTACACCGAGTCCGTGCGCCGGGTGCCCGTCATCCGCCGCAAGGTCGCCGAGGTGCTGGAGGGCGCGGGCTTCTCGCCCAACAGCCACGACGGCCGCGACCTGCTCCAGATCCTGGAGACGTACCCGCGCGACGAGCTCTTCCAGACGCCCGTCGACCAGCTGCGCTCCGTCGTCACCTCCGTGCTGTACCTCCAGGAGCGCCGCCGGCTGCGGCTCTACCTGCGCCAGGACGAGTACGGGCGCTACTACTCCGCCATCGTCTACCTGCCGCGCGACCGCTACACCACCGGTGTGCGGCTGCGGCTGATCGACATCCTCAAGGAGGAACTGGGCGGCACCAGCGTCGACTTCACCGCCTGGAACACCGAGTCGATCCTCTCCCGGCTGCACTTCGTCGTCCGCGTCGCACCCGGCACCGAACTGCCCGACCTCACCGACGCCGAGGCCGACCGCATCGAGGCCCGGCTCGTCGAGGCCGCCCGCTCCTGGGCCGACGGCTTCCAGGAGGCACTGGGCGCCGAATGCGGCGAGGAACGCGCCGCCGAGCTGCTGCGCCAGTACGGCCACTCCTTCCCCGAGGGCTACAAGGCCGACCACACGCCGCGCTCCGCCGTGGCCGACCTGGTCCACCTCGAAGCGCTCAAGCAGGACGAGAAGGAATTCGCCCTCAGCCTGTACGAGCCGGTCGGCGCCGCCCCCGGCGAACGCCGCTTCAAGATCTACCGGAGCGGCGAGCAGGTCTCCCTGTCCGCCGTGCTCCCGGCCCTCCAGCAGCTCGGTGTCGAGGTCGTCGACGAGCGCCCGTACGAGCTGCGCTGCGCAGACGGTACGCACGCCTGGATCTACGACTTCGGGCTCCGGATGCCGCAGGTGGGCGGCAACGGCAACTACCTCGCCGACGACGCCCGGGACCGCTTCCAGGACGCCTTCGCCGCCGTGTGGACCGGTGCGGCCGAGAACGACGGCTTCAACTCGCTGGTGCTGGGCGCCGGTCTCAACTGGCGCCAGGCGATGGTGCTGCGCGCCTACGCGAAGTACCTGCGCCAGGCCGGGTCGACGTTCAGCCAGGACTACATGGAGAGCACCCTCCGCAACAACGTCCACACCACCCGGCTGCTGGTCTCGCTCTTCGAGGCCCGGATGTCCCCGGAGCGGCAGCACGCCGGCACCGAACTGATCGACGGCCTCCTCGAAGAGCTCGACGGGGCCCTGGACCAGGTCGCCTCGCTCGACGAGGACCGCATCCTGCGATCCTTCCTCACCGTCATCAAGGCCACCCTGCGCACCAACTTCTTCCAGCGCGCCGACAGCGGTAAGCCGCACGGCTACGTCTCGATGAAGTTCGACCCGCAGTCCATCCCGGACCTGCCGGCCCCCCGGCCGGCCTTCGAGATCTGGGTCTACTCGCCGCGCGTCGAAGGTGTGCACCTGCGCTTCGGCAAGGTCGCCCGAGGCGGTCTGCGCTGGTCGGACCGGCGGGAGGACTTCCGTACGGAGATCCTCGGCCTGGTCAAGGCACAGATGGTGAAGAACACCGTCATCGTGCCGGTCGGCGCCAAGGGCGGATTCGTCGCCAAGCAGCTCCCGGACCCGGCCGTCGACCGTGACGCCTGGATGGCCGAGGGCATCGCCTCGTACCGCACCTTCATCTCGGCTCTGCTCGACATCACCGACAACATGGTGGCCGGCGAGGTCGTGCCGCCCGTGGACGTCGTCCGGCACGACGAGGACGACACCTACCTGGTCGTCGCCGCCGACAAGGGCACCGCGAGCTTCTCCGACATCGCCAACGAGGTCGCCGTCGGGTACGGCTTCTGGCTCGGCGACGCCTTCGCCTCCGGCGGCTCCGCCGGCTACGACCACAAGGGCATGGGCATCACCGCCCGCGGCGCCTGGGAGTCCGTCAAGCGGCACTTCCGCGAGCTGGGCCACGACACCCAGACCGAGGACTTCACCGTCGTCGGCGTCGGTGACATGTCCGGTGACGTCTTCGGCAACGGCATGCTGCTCTCCGAGCACATCCGGCTCGTCGCCGCCTTCGACCACCGGCACATCTTCATCGACCCGACCCCGGACGCCGCCACCTCGTACGCCGAGCGCCGCCGGCTGTTCGAGCTGCCCCGCAGCTCCTGGGCCGACTACAACAAGGACCTGCTCTCCGCGGGCGGTGGCATCCACGCGCGCAGCGCCAAGTCCATTCCCATCAACGCGCACATCCGGGAGGCGCTCGGCATCGAGCGGGGCATCACCAAGATGACGCCCGCCGAGCTGATGCAGACCATCCTCAAGGCCCCCGTGGACCTGGTGTGGAACGGCGGCATCGGTACGTACATCAAGTCCTCCGCCGAGTCGAACGCGGACGTCGGCGACAAGGCCAACGACGCGATCCGGGTCAACGGCGAGGACCTGCGGGCCAAGGTCGTCGGCGAGGGCGGCAACCTCGGCGCCACCCAGCTCGGCCGGATCGAGTTCGCCCGTGGCGGCGGCCGGATCAACACCGACGCGATCGACAACAGCGCCGGCGTGGACACCTCCGACCACGAGGTGAACATCAAGATCCTGCTCAACGGTCTGGTCCGGGACGGCGACATGACCGTCAAGCAGCGCAACAAGCTGCTCGCCGAGATGACCGACGAGATCGGCCGCCTGGTGCTGCGCAACAACTACGCGCAGAACGTGGCGCTCGCCAACGCCACCGCCCAGTCGCCCTCGTTGCTCCATGCCCACCAGCGCTTCATGCGCCGGCTGGGCCGCGACGGCGACCTCGACCGCGGTCTTGAGTTCCTGCCCGCCGACCGCCAGATCCGTGAGCTGCTGGGCGCCTCCAAGGGGCTCAGCCAGCCCGAGCTGGCCGTGCTGCTCGCGTACACCAAGATCACGGCGGCCCGGGAGCTGATCCGGACCAGCCTGCCGGACGACCCGCACCTGCAGAAGCTGCTGCACGCCTACTTCCCGGAGCAGCTGCGCGAGCAGTTCCCCGAGGCGGTCGACGGCCACGCGCTGCGGCGCGAGATCATCACCACGGTCCTGGTCAACGACACCGTGAACAGTGGTGGTTCGACCTTCCTGCACCGGCTGCGGGAAGAGACCGGTGCCTCGATCGAGGAGATCGTGCGGGCCCAGTTCGCGGCCCGTGAGATCTTCGGCCTCGGCCAGGTGTGGGACGCTGTCGAGGCGCTCGACAACGAGGTCGCCGCCGATGTGCAGACACGGATCCGGCTGCACTCGCGCCGGCTCGTCGAGCGCGGTTCGCGCTGGCTGCTCGGCAACCGGCCGCAGCCGCTGGAGATCGCCGCGACGATCGACTTCTTCAAGGAGGGCGTCGACAAGGTCTGGGCCGAGCTGCCCAAGATGCTGATGGGCGCCGACCTGGATTGGTACCAGTCGATCCTGGACGAGCTCACCGAGGCGGGCGTTCCGGGCGAGCTGGCCCAGCGGGTCGCCGGATTCTCCTCCGCGTTCCCGGCGCTGGACATCGTGGCGATCGCGGAGCGCACCGGCAAGGACCCGCTCTCCGTCGCCGAGGTGTACTACGACCTCGCGGACCGGCTCGGCATCACCCAGCTGATGGACCGGATCATCGAGCTGCCGCGGGCCGACCGCTGGCAGTCCATGGCCCGCGCCTCCATCCGCGAGGACCTGTACGCCGCGCACGCCGCGCTCACCGCGGACGTGCTGGCGGCCGGCAACGGGACCTCGACGCCGGAGGAGCGGTTCAAGGCGTGGGAGGAGAAGAACGCGGCGATCCTCACCCGGTCCCGCTCCACGCTCGACGAGATCCGGGGGTCGGACGCGTTCGACCTGGCGAACCTGTCGGTGGCGATGCGGACGATGCGCACCCTGCTCCGTACGCACGCGTAGCCGGTTGAGGGCTGGTAGTCGAGGGGAGGCGGTCGCCGGGGATCCGGTGGCCGCCTCCCCTCCGTTGTCGCGGTGCGGGGCGTCAGTACATGCGGGTTTCGGCTGCCGCGTCCGGCGGGAGCGGCCGGCGGCGCTGCCATTCCTGAGCCAGTTCGGTCGGGAAGCGGCGGCCGCTGCGGGCCAGGATCACGCCCTCGACCAGCCGGAGTTCGTCCCCGCCGTGGTACTGCCGCTCGGTCGTGCCGAGCTTCTTCCACGGGCCCGGCCCCGATCTGCCGGCTGTCGAACGCCACCGGGTGCCGTAGGTGCTGTGGTCCCGTACGTGGACGATGCCGCCGGTCACCCGCAGCTCGACGTGGGCGCGGCTGAGGCCGGCGGTGCGGTGCTCGGGGACCAGGTCGTGCAGGGAGATGCCGCCCTCGCCGGGGGCCCGGCCGACCTTCACCGTCGTGCCGTCCTCCAGTGTGAACCGGGCCTTCACATCGCCCTCCACCAGGAGCTTCAGCTGGACGGTCGCCGTGCGCGGGCCGTCGTCGGCCAGCGGGGTGCCGTGGCTCTGGCAGTGGGGTACGCCCCTGAGCACGCGCGGCAGCAGGGCGGCGCTGCCCTTGTGGGTGTCGTAGAGGGTGCAACGGCGGTCCGTGCAGCGCCAGTTGCGGCTGACCACGTCGAATCGGGGGGTGCGGTGCGGGCCCAGCAGCCCCATCTTCTTCAGTACGTCCTCCTCCATCTTCCTGGAGATGTCCAGCGCACTGGCCACCCCCATGTCGACGGGGACGAGCCCGACTTCGCCGCCGCCGGCCGGGACGGGCTCCAGGAAGTCGTCCGTATTGCCCTGGATCCAGGGGTGCGACTCGCGGTGGCCGCGGAAACGGTCGCCGGTGATGACGGGGATGCCGGTGTACGAGCACAGTTCGAGCAGGCGGTCGTCGGCGTCCGGCAGCTCCTCGACCAGGCCGCGGTCCACCCAGCGGCCGAGCAGCCGGATGTCGGCGGGATCGGTGAACTCCCGGCGTCTGCCGAGCCGCAGGCTGGCGTCCGCGACCAGATACAGCTTGACGTCCGGATCCCGGGCGAGCTTCTTCGCGGCGTCCACGAGGAGCCGCAGCCGGCGCAGGGAGCGGGCACCGGGTTCGCCCAGCGCGCGGTTGCGCACGACGTTGGACAGATCCACCAGGAAACAGGCCGCGCTGAAGTCGGTGGTGAGGTGGTCCTCCATCGAGATCGCCTTCCCGGAAGTCCCGTCGAAGTACTTCAGAAGTGCTTCTTGAAGTACTTCTGAAGTCTCTGACCGGAAGCTGACGGCATGTTAATACCATTGTGGTGCAACTATATTGACGTCCTCGAAGGTCGCGGAGTTCCGGCTGGGACGCGGTCGGACGGGCCGTGGGACGGCAGGGACGAGAACGTGGGGGCGTTTGAGTGTCGGAGTGGGGTTCGTTCATCGATGAGACGCCGTCGGGGCAGTCTCCGCCACCACCACCCGACCATGCCCCCGCCGGGGCGGGCGACGGCGGGGACGGCGTCGGGGGCGACGGCTGGGGCAGTTTCGCCGACGAGACACCGGTGGCGGGAGGCGCGCCGCCGCCACCGCCCTCCGCGCCGCCGCCTGCCCCTCCGCGTCCGTACGGCCTTCCGGTTCCCTCCCCGGAGGTTGCCGCGTCCCTGCTGACCGCGGGGGAGACCCTGTGGGCGCAGGTCGACGGGGCGGAGGCCGTGCTCGGCTCGGGCTGCCGGGTGGCGGTGGTGCGGGGCGACGACGGGGAAGGCGGCGCGGCCGCGGACGGGTTCAGTGGCTGGCGGCCGGTGACGGTGGTCGATCCGGCCGCGCTCACCGTACGGCTCGTACCGCTGGCCCTCGCCGAACCGTCCGTCGGCACCGCGACCCCCGTGGCGGCGCTGTACACCGATCCCGAGCCGTACACCGCCGCCGAGCCCGGACGGGCCGGGGTGTTCCCGGTCGGGCAGGGCCCCGATCTCGACGCCCTGCTGCACCGCGCGCAGGAGGAGGAACGGGCCCGGGTGCGGGCCGCCGTCGAGGCCGATGCGCTTCGCGCCGAGCGGGAACTCGTCGCCGCCAAGGCGGAGTTACGGGAGCGGACGGAGGCCGCCGAGCAGCGGGCCGCCCAGCGTGAGCAGCGGGCCCAGGAGGCCGCGCGGCGCGCCCAGGAGTACGCCGAGCAGCAGATCGGGAAGGCCCGCGACGAGGTCGCCAAGGTGGTGTGGCACTGGCAGGACCGGGCCCAGCGAGCCGAGGCGGAGATCGCCCGGCTGAGCGACGAGCTGGCGAAGGCCGAGCAGGCGGGTGTCCTGCGGCACGTACTGGACCGCCGCCGGCGAGCCGGGGGCGGGCGTGATCAAGGGGGTACGAGGGGAGCATGAGCGTGGAACTTCCCGCAGATGTGCCGGAGTCGGGTGTGCCGGGGCAGGATGTGCCGCAGTCGGGTGTGCCGCAGTCGGGTTTGCCGGGGTCGGATGTGCCGCAGTCGGGTGTGCCGGAGTCCGTGGATGCGTCGGCGTCCGGGACCGTGTCGGGCTTCGGCGCGGCGCCGGGGTTCGGTGCCGCGCCGGAACGCGGGGCCGCGTCCGGGTGTGGTGCCGCGCCGGGGTCCGAGGCCGTCGCGTTGCCGGAGATCAGGGTGGAGTGGCCGGAGGCGCTGGCCCCGGCCCTGCGCGACAGTGTGGTCGAGACGCACAGCCTGGACCGCGAGGAGCTCGTCTCGGCCCTGCCCGGACTGTGGCGGGCGGTGGACTCGGCGCTCGATCTGGCGGGGCCCGGAACCCTGGTCGCCGAGTCCGTGCGGCACGACGCGTACGAGGGCTGGCAGGTGGCCGCGCTGCCCCGCTACGACCTCGACGGACGGATCCGCCCGCGCGGGCGCCGGGACGGCGCGCAGCACGGGGCGCCGCAGCTCAGGGACCGGCGGGCGCTGGTCCGGGCGCTGGTGGGCGCCGTGGCCGAACGGCCGTGCCTGGACCTGAGGGACGCGCTCCAGATGCTCGATGTGTTCGCCGGGAACTTCCCGCCGGGGCTGGACGCGGTCTGCCGTCGGCTCCTCGGCCATGAACTGCGCCAGGGGGTCGCCGCCGGGCTCGCCCCGCTGCACGAGGCGCTCGACCGGCGCGCGCCCGGCGGGGTCTCCACGCTCTGCTACCGGGAGAGCGCGGTCGGCTCGCGCAAGGCCAAGGGTGATCCGGCCACCGACAACGAGGACACCTCGGGGGCGCTGGCCGGGCCGAGCGGGGTGCTGCGGTGCGCGGTCTTCGACGGGGTGACCGGCGACGGCGACGGTTCGGGCGGCACGGCCGCGCGGGCGGCGCTGGAGCAGGCGGTGCGGCGGTGGCGGCTGGAGGAGGCGGCGACCGGGCGCGGTGGCACGGGCGGCGACGCGGCGCCCGGTGATCCGGTCCCGGAGGCGCTCCGGCCCGGTGAGCTGATCGCCGAGCTGGACGCCGCCGTGGGGCGGGCCACTGCCGATGGCAGCGCGGCCGTGGTCCTTGCCACCGTGCGGCCCGACGGCACGGCGTCCGTCGTCTCGGTGGGCGACGCCGAGGCCTGGCTGATCCGGCCGGTGCGCGTGCCGGCCAACGAAATCCCGTACGCAGCATGGAAGCTGACGCCCGCTCATACCGGGTTCGCGGAACGGCTCCGGGTCACCGCCGACGCCGAGGGCGAGGAGTCGCAGCTCGTCTCCTTCCTCGGCGGCGGTACGGCCCGCTGGGCCCACCGGACGTTCCGGGTCGCCCCCGGGGATCTGCTGCTGCTCGCGTCGGACGGGGCGACCGAACCGGAACGGGACCGATGGTTCGGTGCCGTGCTCGCCGAGCTGACCGCGCAGCTGGACGCGTCGGGCCGGCCGACGGCACCCGCGCTCGCCGCCGCGCTGGTGCAACGGGCGGAGGCTCTGGGCGGCTGGGACAACGCGACCGCGCTGGTGTGCGCGGTGGGGGAGGCGAAGGACTGATGACCACCGAGGACATCAAGATCACCGCGGACCGGCAGGAGGTGCATCTCGGCGAGGAGTTCACCGTACTGATCGCCCCGCGCGAGCTGGGCCGCGGTGACCGCGTCGTCGAGGGCGTCGCCTACGTCATCGCCGTCGACGACAGCTACTCCATGGAGATCAGGGCCGATTCGAGCACCGACGAGTTCGCCGACCCGAACAACCCCGACGACGCGAGCCGCAAACAGGTCGCCGAGGCCGGTGTGCGGGAGCTGGTCGCCGCACTTCCGCGCGGCGCCCACGTCGATGTGCTGACCTTCGCTCAGAACACCGGGCTGCGCTTCTCCGGCACGGCGGGGGAGCTCCAGCGCCGCGGCCGGTGGAACGGCAACATCGACGACGAGCGCCGCTGGACCAACATCGAGGGCGCGCTGCAACGCGCGTACCAGCAGCTCGACCAGCAACGGGCCGCCTCGCGCCGCGTGGTGCTGTTCAGCGACGGCATCCCGAACTTCGGCGAGACGGACCCCGGCCGGCTGGCCGCCCTGGCCCGCGACGCGGCCGACCGCGAGCTGCACACCGATGTGATCGGCATCGGCGCGGGCGCAGACTTCGGGCTCCTGGAACGCCTCGCGCCGACCGGGCTGCCCGAGCACGTCGCCTCCCGCGCGGGCGCCGCCGAGGCGATGAAGCAGATCACGGCCAGGTTCGCGGCCTTCGGCAGGGACGTCGTGGCGGGCAGCGGCGAACTGTCCCTGGAGATCAACCCGAGCTTCCCGGTGCTCGGCGTCTACCAGCTCGACCCGACCCGCCGCCGGGTCGACGGCGCGCTCGCCGACGGCGGCGGGCGGCGGCCCAGCCGGGTCCGGCTGAAGCTCGGCGTGATCGGCGCGGGGGAGGAGGGGCAGCCGTTGTACGCGCTCAAGCTGCGGGCGCCCGAGCGGATCAGCGCCGGTCCGATGCCCGTGCTGAAGGCGACCGGCTCCCTCGGCACGGGTCGCGACTCGCGGCAGCTCGCGCCCGGCCAGATCGCGCTGCGCACGGTCGACAACCCCATGTCGCCGATCCTCCAGCCCGACCTCAAGCGGCAGATCGACGCCATCGAGCTGGACCGGGAGATCAACGGCCGGATCGCGGCGGCCGCCTCGAAGGCGGAGCGCGAGCGGATCTACCAGGAGGGCGTGGGGCGCGCCCGGCGCATCCCCGACCCAGATCTGGCCGCCGCCTACCAGCGGGCGAGCGGCGGTCTGCGGGACGGGCTCGACCCGAAGGACGTGGCGAACGAGGCACGGGCGGCGTCCAGCCGCAGCTCCACGAAGTCCAAACGGGAGTGGTTCCAGCAGATCCCGGTCGAGACCCCGGACGAGATCCGGGCCCGGCGCCGGCAGCAGAGCCTCGACGACGACGACGATGACGACGAGTACGGCGGCGACGCGTACGGGAGCGGCACGTACGGGAGCGGAACATACGGGAGCGGAACATACGGGAGCGGCGGGAGCAGCGCGTACGGCAGTGGGAGGGGGAGCGGCACGTACGGCAGTGGCAGCGGCAGTGGGACGTACGACCGGGGCAGTGGTACGTACGGTGGCCCGCCAACCCTTCCGCCCGACGCCCCCACCGCGCCGCCGCCCGGCCGGGAGCCGCGGTGAGTGTGCCCGGCGTCATCATCGACGCCTCGAACGTCGCGGCGACCAGGAAGCGGCCCTGGCCCTTCTCCCGGGTCGTCCAGGTGCGGGACGGCTGGCTGCGTGACCACCCGGGCAGCGCCGCGATCGCGGTGCTCGACGCCACCGTCCGCCCGTTCCTCGACGAACAGCATCTGGTGAAGCAGGCCGAGCGCGAGCAGTGGCTCGAAGTCCACCAGGGGGACGCCGACGACCGGATCCTCGCGCTCGCCGCGCAGTTCGGGGCCGCCATCGTCTCCAGCGACAACTTCCGTTTCGCCCGCCGGGAGCACTCCTGGCTGCAGGGCAACAACTCCCGGGTCTGGTCGGTGCGCAGGGTCCACGGCCGGGTCGTGTTCAGCCCCCGCCACCTCGGCGTCGCCACGGACGAGGAGATCGAGCGCGACCGGCTCCACAAGCTCGACAAGGCCGGGCTGCTGCGCGAGGACGCCGAGGAGCGCTTCCGGTGCACCGACCCGGCGGGCACCTGTCTGCGCGGCGGCACGGTGCTGCTGCCGCGCCAGGTCAACAAGGACGGCAGCCGCTGGTTCTGCCGCTCGTGCGGCTACGAGGCGGTCGAGGTCGTCGTCGAACCGCCGGTGCCCGAAGGGCTGGACGCGGGACCGGTCCAGGTCACCGTGCAGCACGGCTACACGGTCCGCACGACGGTCACCGTGCCGCCGCAGGGGCTGACGCTGGGCCGGGCCTCGCGCAGCCGCCCCGGGACCACCGATGTCACCGAAGGGCTCGGCGCCGACCGGGCCGCCGAGATCAGCCGGGCCCACTTGCGGATCTTCCTCGACGACGACGGCAGGCCGCTCGCCGAGCACCTCCCCGACAACAACGCCTCCTTCCTCAACCCGGAGCTCGACTTCGACGGGCTGCCGCGCACGGCCAGGCTGGCCGCCCGGACGCCGTACGCGCTGGAGGACGGCGACGAACTCCACCTGGGGCCGGGCACCGTACGGCTGCGGATCAGCAACGGAAGCGAGCAGGCCGAGTGAGCGGGTTCAGTCCCGGCTGGGTGCACGCCGAGCATCCCGACAACCTGGGCTCGCCCCGGCTGGCCTGGCTGCCCGAGAGCTACGGGGAGGACGGCCGCTTTCGCACCAAGAGCCTCCTCGCCGGGGCCGGCCAGGGGTACGCCGTGCTCGCCGAGGACCGCTGGTCCGGCGGCGACGTGGTGATCAAGGGCATGTGGTGGTCGCAGACGGACCTGGACGACCCGCGCAGCGTCCACCGGGCGCTGGGCGAGCAGAAGAGCCAGCGGGACCAGGGGCTGCGGGCGGCCCGGCAGGCCGCCCAGCTCACCCAGCAGTGCCCCGTCGTGATCAGCGTCGAGTCCCAGCCGTCCCCCTCCCTGCTCGCGAACCGCGGACACGACGGACAGCGGGGTGGTGAGGTGCCGTACGAGAGTTTCCTCGTGCAGCAGTTCATCGGGCACCGCGGCGGTGTCTCGCGCACCCTCCAGCAGGAGATCGACGCGCGGGCCAAATCGCACCGCCGCTTCACACGCGATCAACTCCTGGATCTGGCCGAGCAGTTGTGCAACACCCTGGCCGCGCTGCATGCCGGCCGGCACAACGGCGACGAGCACTCCAAGGGCTGGATCCACGCCGACATCAAGCCGGAGAACATCCTCGTCCTCGGGCCGCCCGCCCGGTACGTGCTCATCGACTACGACGCCGCCGTCCGGATCGGCGAGCGCATCCGCACCACCACGAGTGCCTACGCCCCGCCCAGTGCCGAAGGTACCGACGAGCCCTCCGAACTCGCCCCGGCCTCCGAGCGGTTCGACATCTACATGCTGGGCGCCACCCTCGCCCACGCCGCCGCGCTGCGCAGGCTCACCGACCGGCAGGCGCGCGAGCTGTACGCGGAGGACTTCGACGTCAGCGCCCCGGCCCGCCGCTTCATCGCCGGTCTGCGCTACGGGCCGATCCTCACCAACGCCCTCACCACCTGCCTGTCGGCGAAGAAGTTCCGGCTGGCCACCGTCGACCGGGTCCGGATCGACCTCGCCCGCGCCCGCAGCGCCACAGCCCTGGAGTCCGCACTCCGCACCCTGGGGGAGCCCCGATGAACCAGCAGGGATCCGGGACGAACCAGCAGGGATCCGGGACGGACCAGCACCGGCACGGAGCCCCGACGTCCCGCCGCACCGGAGCCAATGCCACGCTCACCGGGCTGCTCACCCGCATCCCCGGCCGCTCCGGGCGCACCTGGGAGCCGCACACCGTCCAGCTGCGCCCCGGCCATCTGCGTTCCTCGGGCGCCGCGGCCGTCCGCGCCACCAGGCTGGTGAAGGACGAGCACGCCGACGCGTACGGCGCACTGCGGGTCTTCCCGAACCGCAAGCAGCGCGGCCGGGCCGCCGCCCTCCTCGCGGCCGGCAGCCCCGTCACCCCCGCCCTCCTGGACATCGTCGACCACCCCGGGCTGCCGCCCGCCCTCGTCACCGCCTGGTCGCCCGGCGCCTCCTCCATACCGCTGCACGCGCTGCGCGAGCGCGACGACCTCGACACCATGCTCGCCGCCGGCCACCGCTGGACCCCCGCCGAGGCGCTGCACACCCTCGTCCCGCTGGGCCGCGCCCTGGACGACATGGCACACGCCGGATTCACCCCGCTGGAACTCTCCCCGGACCACCTCGTCCTCAACTCCGGCTCGCTCGCACTCGTCGGCCTCGGCCGGCACGGCTACGTACCGTCCGAGGGCCGGATGCCAGGGCCGCAGGGCATGTCGCTGCCCAGCGCCCTGCTGCTCGGCGAGGACCTGCCGCCCGCCTCCGCCACCGGCCAGGACACCGCGGTGCGCTGGCGGGAGGTGCAGCTGCGGGCCCTGACCCGGCTGGCCGGCTGGATGGCCTGCGGACTGCCGCCCGCCGCCTGGGGGCCGGTGCACGGCCCCGCCGACCTCGGCGGCTATCTGTCGGCCGCCGGGTTCCAGCGGGTGCCCGCGCTGCGCCCCGGACAGCTCGCCGACACCCTGGCCGGCGCCGCCCGGCACGAGGAGGAGGCTCGCGCCGTGCGCGACTTCGCCGAGGCCGAGGCGCTGCTCGTGTACGACGACGCGGCCCAGGGTTCCGGCGGCGGCAACCGGCTCGACATCAACCCCGAGGTGCTGCGCCTGGGCCTGCTCCACGACCACGGGCCCAAGGTGATCGCGCTGGCCGCGTTCGAGCAGCGGCGCCTGGGCACGCGTACCGCCACCCTGCTCTCCGGCGCCGGCTGGGTGCTGCTGAACCCCAAGGACTTCGCCGCCCAGGTCTGCCGGGCCGCGGCCGCCGCGCCCCGGGCCCGGCTCGTCGTCGCGGGCCGGATCGGCGGTGAGGACCTGCGGCGGATCGAGGCGGTACGCGGCGGGCGCGCCCAGCGGGTCGACCCGGACGACCTCGCGGGCTCCGTACCGCGCATCGCGGGCCGCCCCGCCGACCAGCTGCCCTACCTCACCGACCGGGACATGGACGCCTACTCCGCCGAACTCCTCGGCGGCGTCGGCGGCCAGGCGATGCGGCGGCGGACCTTCGCGGCGGGCTGGACCCTGGCGCTGGGCGGCGCCGACCAGCTGCCGCCGCGCCAGCGCGGCAAGCTCCTGGACCAGATGACCGACTGCTTCGGCACCAACACCGAACTGCTCGTCGCCGTGCGCGCCCGGCAGAACGCCCCCGGCATGCGCAAGCAGAACCGGCTGCTCGACGAGGCCCGGATGCGGCGCCTGGTCGCCGCCCTGTCCGGCGTCCCCGGCTCCGTCTTCCGCGACTGCCTGATGTCCGCGCTGCTGGGCCCGGCCGCCGAGGACCTCTACGACGAGGCGGCCCGCCGGCTGCTCCCCGTCGCCACCCGGCTCGCGACGGTCTTCGACCCGGACCGGCCGGTCGCGGCCGGGGCACTGCCGATGGAGGACGCCCTGCGCGAGCGCCCCGGCATCCGCCGGGTCGGTCTGTACGGGCGGCTGTGCACCGCCGTCACCGAGGTCGACCCCGCCAGGCTCGCCGCCGCCGTCGCCTCGATGGACGACACCCTCGTCGCGGTGCTCTCCGAGATCCCGGCGCCCAGCCTCCAGTTCCTCGCCGGACGGCTGGAGGACCCCGAGCTGCTCGAACTGCTCGGCCCGCACCTCCAGGGCGACGACCTGGACCTCCTGGCCCGCTACACCCCGCAGATGTGGCGGATGCTCCTCGACGGGCTGCGCCAGCCCGAACACCTCGGCGCCCTCGGCCTCGGCTGGGTCCAGATCGCCGCCCAGGACCCGGCGGGCGCCGTCGACGCCCGGGTGCTGCTGCGGATCGCCGCCGACGCCGAGGTCCCGGGCCCCGACGCGGTACGCGCCCTGCTGGGCACCGGCCCCGAGCACTGGGCCACCGTCTGCGCGCACCCGCGGCTCGCCGCCCGCTGGCTCGCCGAACAGGGCGACCTCGACATCGCCGAGATCGTCGCCGGCTTCCCGGACCCGGCCGCCGCCCTCGCCGCCCTCGGCACCGAAGGACTGCGCCACGCCCACGAACTCGGCCTGGACCAGCGGGCGATGACCGTCCTCAGCGGCTACGCGGAAGGGCTGCGGCGCCCGCTCGACGAGGTGCTCGTCGCCTTCCAGGAGCGGGGCTACGAGAGCGAGCAGGCGGGCCCGTTCGCCACCGCGGCGGCCGTGGAGTGGTCGCGGCTCCAACTGGGCCGGGGCAAGGCGCTCGGCTGGGTCGTCGGCAATGTGGTGGAGCGCCCCGGCAAGATCCGCGACTGGGCGGTGGACGGCACGGGGCTGGGACGCCGGGTCACCGAGGCGGTGCTCGGCGCGTCCGGCACGGCCGCCCCGGTGCTGGATTCACTGCTGGCCACCCCGGCCCTGCTGCCCCTGCTGGCCGGTCTCGGCAGCCCGCGCCAGCGCGCCGCGCTCCTCGATCTGTACGCCGCCGAGCCCGAGGCGGTGCTCGATCCGAGGGCCCGGCGCGAACTCCCGATGATCCTCGCCGCCCCGGACCCGGCCGAGGCGCTGCGGACCCTGCTGCGCGAAGGGCTCGGGGTGATCGCCCAGCAGTTCGCCGACCGGCTGCGGCTCAGCCCCGAACAGCGCCGCGCCCTGGCCGGACTCGCCCCGCTCACCGGGGTGCTGGCACCGCCCTCGCTGGAGGCCGTACTCACCGTCGGCGTCCGCTTCGGACCGCGCGTCGCCGTCACTGCGGCCGTCGTCGAACAACGGCTGCCCGGCGCCGCCGACGCCCTGACCGTCTGGGGCCCGCGCTGGCTGCCGCTGCTCGCCGGCCCGGCGGGCGAGCGGGTGCTGCGGCTGCTGGTCGAGCAGCGGGAGCGGCACGGCGGGCAGAGCGGCCGGCTCACCCCGTGGCTGCTCGCGGCGGGCGAGGACGGGCTCGCGCTGGTGGAGCGCTTCGGTGCGGACGCGCTCGATCTGGTCCTGGCCACCGGCGCACCGCCCGCCGACGCCCGGCTGCTCGGCGAACTGCTGATGCTGCCGGGCCCCTCGCCCGTACTCCACCGGTTGATCACCGCTCACGGGCTGCCCGCCGCCACCTGGTCACGGGCGGCGGCACTGCTGGCGGGCGGGGAGCCGGAGGAGCGGGTGCTGCTGCGGCTGTGGGGGCGGGCGGCTATCCGTTGATCTTCCAGAGGGTCAGCGATCCCTCGTAGGTCGGGGTCTCCTTGTCGTCGTTGACCACGACTTCGGCGATCTTCCACTGGGCGAGATTGCCCTCGGACGTCACGCTGCACATCAGGTCGCCCACCGCGATGGTCTTGTCCTTGACCAACGTCTCGCTGGGGACCGAGCTGGGCAGCGGGTTCTGCTCGGCCGCGGTCCGGCATTCCTCGGGCGAGGCACCGCTCGCCTTGCCCAGGGCCCGGTCGAGCCGCAGGGTGTCGTACCCCGCGCTGAATTCGAGATCCTCCGAGTCGATCTCTGCGGTGGGGTCCACCTTCGGGGCGTCCAGGTCCACGTACGTCCAGTCCAGGCCGGACGGGGTGCGCAGCGTCAGCGGCTTGTCCTGGAAGACCAGGGTGTACGAGGGGTTCGCGGGGTTCGTCGGCTTGGTGCCGGACGACGAACCGGCGGGGTCGGGCGTGGTGGACCCGCCGCCGGTGCCGTTCTGCCGGGACTGCTGCGGGTCCGCTTCCTTGCCGTCGGTGCTCCGCTCGTTCCCGTTGTTCGTGTCGTCCGATTTGTTGCCGACCGCCCAGAGCGTGCCGCCGATGCCTGCTGCGAATGCGACCGCCACGGCGGCGATCAGCAGGGCCGGCCGTCTGCCGCGGGGCTTGGCGGTGCCGGTCGCCGGAGCCTGCGGGGGCGGCTGGTGCGCCGTGAACGGTCCGGTGCCGGTGCTCGCGTCCGTGGCGTGGACGGGCGGCACCGTGTCGGGCCACGCGCCGCTCGCCACCGGCCCCGTTCCGTACGGCGGTACGGGATCGGCGGGCGGCACTGTGCCGGTGGCGTACGGTCCGGACGGCGGCGGGCCCGGCGGGTACGTGGGCTGCGCCGCCGGGGCGGCCGGCTGCGGAGGCAGTTGCGCGGCCTGTTCGCGGCGGGCGATCTCCGCGGCGACCGGTTCGGGGAGCCAACTCCCGGACTCCTGCGGCGGCCCACCCGCGGCCCGCTCGCACAGGGACACGAGCTCGGCGGGGGTGACGCGGGCGGCCGGGTCGGCGATCAGACAGCGTTCGAGCAGCGCGCGCAGTTCGGCCGGGTAGCCGTCCAGCCGGGGCGGACGGCTGGCGGTGTTGGCGATCTGGGTGGCGACGGTGAGCGCCCCGCCCGCGCCGTAGGGGTGCCGTCCGGTCGCCGCGACCGCCGCGATCAGCCCCAGCGAGAAGACGTCCGTGGCCGGCCCGACCTGTTCGCCGAGCGCGTGCTCCGGCGACATGAACTGCGGTGTGCCGATCACTCCGCTGCCGGTGAGCTGCGTCGCGTCGGCGGCGCGTGCGATCCCGAAGTCGATGACGTACGGGCCCGTCGCGCCGAGCAGGATGTTGCCGGGCTTCAGATCGCGGTGGACGACCCCGGCCGCGTGGATGGCGGTCAGCGCCTGTGCGGTGCTGCCGACGAGCCGGAAGACCGTGGGCAGCGGCAGCGGGCCGCAGGACTCGACGGCCGCCTGGAGCGCAAGACCGGGTACGAACGCCGAGGCCAGCCAGGGGAGCGGGCCGGAGGTGTCGTGGTCGACGACCGGCACCAGGTGGTAGCCCTGCACGCGCCGGGCGGCCTGCACCTCCTGGTCGAACCGGCGGCGGAATTCCGGATCGTCGCCGAACTCGCGGCGGATCAGCTTCAGTGCGACGGCCTGGCCGCCCCGGGTGTGCGAGAGATAGACCGTGCCCATCCCGCCCTCGCCGATCCGGGCGATCAGCCGGTACCCGGCGATCTCGCGCGGATCCTGTGGGCCGAGAGGTGTGAGCACGTCGCCGGTGCCGGTACTGATGGGAGCCTCCCCCGCTCATCACTGCAAGTGTGCCGGATGAGACTACGACAAGTTCCGGGTCGTCAATCAGCGATCCTGCAACGGAGTTCGGCGGACCCGGCGGTTCCATTCGGCGGCCATCGGATCGCGTACGGTCGGCACGTACGTGGGGGTGTACGCGGACGGGCGGGGCCGGGTCGCCGCCTCGATCCGGGCCACGGCCGAGGCCACCGGGTCCGGCAGCCAGCCGGTGAAGACCCGCAGGCCCCGGTCGTCGTCCGCGCCGAGCGCCTGTCGGCACATCTCCGCGACCTCGCGGGCGGCGGGGCGCTCCTCGGGCCGGGCCGCGAGACAGCGCCCGAGCAGTCCGCGCAGCGGCTCCGGGTGGTGGTCGAGCCGCGGGGGTTCGCGGTCGGTGCCCGCGATGCGGGCGGCCATCGCGAGGCCGTGTCCCCGGCCGTACGGGTGCTCCCCGGCGGCGGCCTCGGCGGCCAGCAGCCCGAGCGCGAACACGTCGGACGCGGGCGTCAGCGGCCTGCCCAGTGCGTGTTCCGGCGACATGTACTTCGGGCTGCCGATCAGCCGCCCCGCCGTGGTGAGGGTCCGGGTGCCGGCCGCCCGCGCGATCCCGAAGTCGAGCAGCCAGGGGCCGCTCGCGGCGAGCAGGAGATTGCCGGGCTTGATGTCCCGGTGGATGACCCCGGCGCCGTGGACGGCGTCCAGCGCACCGGCCAGGCAGCCGGTCAGCCGGAGCACCGCGTCCGCGGGCAGCGGACCGTGCCCGCCGATGACGGCGTCCAGCGGCAGGCCGGGGACGTAGTGGGTGGCGAGCCAGGGCCGCGGTCCCTCGGTGTCGTGGTCGACGACGGGCACCAGGTGATACCCGGAGACCCGGCGGGCGGCGGCCACCTCACGGGCGAACCGCACCCGGAACTCCGCGCTCTGCGCGTACTCCCGGCGGATCACCTTCAGGGCGACGGGCTGGCCGCCCCGGGTGTGCGAGAGGTAGACGGTGCCCATCCCGCCCGCGCCCACCCGGGCCCGCAGCACATAGCCGGAGATCTCGCGCGGATCGTCCGCCCGCAGCGGTCCCGGCAAGCCGTCCTGCATGTGTTCCCCCTGAGCGGATCCGGGGGCGCGGCCCCCGCGACGTAACCCCTGCGACGCAACCCCGTTGTGCGGCAGGGGAGTTTATCGCCCCCCCCGCCGCGACGCCCTACTTCTTGCCGGAGGTGAACTTCTCGTACGCCGCCACGACCTCGTCCGCCGGACCGTCCATCCGCAGCGACCCCGCCTCCAGCCAGATCGCCCGGTCGCAGGTCTCGGTGATCGACTTGTTGCTGTGGCTGACCAGGAAGACCGTGCCGGCCTCCTTGCGGAGCTCGATGATCCGTTCCTTGCTGCGCCGTTGGAACCTGGCGTCGCCGGTGGACAGCGCCTCGTCGATCAGGAGGACGTCATGACTCTTGGCGGCGGCGATGGAGAAGCGGAGCCGGGCGCCCATGCCGGAGGAGTACGTACGCATCGGCAGGGTGATGAAGTCGCCCTTCTCGTTGATCCCGGAGAAGTCGACGATCCCCTGGTAGCGCTCGCGGATCTGGGCGCGCGTCATGCCCATCGCGAGGCCGCCGAGCACCACGTTGCGCTCGCCGGTCAGATCGCTCATCAGCGCGGCGTTCACCCCGAGCAGCGAGGGCTGGCCCTGGGTGTGCACCCGGCCCTTCGTCGCGGGCAGCAGGCCGGCGATGGCCTTGAGCAGGGTCGACTTCCCCGAGCCGTTGGAGCCGATCAGACCGATGGCCTCGCCCTTGTACGCGGCGAAGCTCACCCCCTTCACGGCGTGCACCTCGCGCACGCCGGGGGCCTGCCGGCGCGAGACGATCCGGCTGAGCGCCGAGGTGGCGCTGCCTTTTCCGGTACGGGCGCCGTTCACCTTGTACGTGATGTGGACGTCGTCCACGACGACGGTCGGCACCCGCTCGTCGATGTCGGTCATGTGGTCAGCCACGTCCGTACCGCTCCTCCGCCTGCCAGAAGTACACGAACCCGCCCACGCCGCACACGAGCGCCCAGCCCGCGGCGATCGCCCACACATGCGGCGGGAGGTGGGACGCGCCGAAGCTGTCGATGAGCGCGAACCGCATCAGATCGATGAAGACGGCGGCGGGATTGCACTCCAGCATCACCATCACGAAGTGCGGGACCCGGTCGCCCTCGAGCATGGTGTCCACGCTCCACATGACCCCGGACGCGTACATCCAGGTCCGCAGGACGAACGGCATCAGCTGGGCGATGTCCGGCGTCCGGGCGGCCAGCCGCGCCACCACCATGGAGACGCCGGTGTTGAACACGGCCTGGAGGAACAGCGCCGGGACCGCGAGCAGCCAGGACGGCTTGGGGAACTGCCCGAACCCGACCAGGATCAGCACCAGCGCGCCCAGCGAGAACAGCAGCTGCTGGAGCTGTTGCAGGGCCAGCGCGATCGGCAGCGAGGCGCGCGGGAAGTGCAGCGCCCGGACGAGCCCCAGATTGCCGCTGATCGCCCGCGTGCCCGCGGTGATCGAGCTGCTGGTGAAGGTCCAGATGAAGACGCCGGTGACGAGGAAGGGCACGAAGTCCTCGACGTTGCGCTTGGTGTTCATCAGGACACCGAAGATGAAGTAGTAGACCGTCGCGTTCAGCAGCGGCGTCATGATCTGCCAGATCTGGCCGAGCTTCGCCTGGCTGTACTGGGCGGTCAGCTTGGCGGTGGCGAACGCCGTGATGAAGTGCCGCCGCCCCCACAGCTGCCGGACGTACGCCGCCAGCGAGGGCCGGGCCCCGCTCATCGTGAGTCCGTGCCGGGCGGCGAGCGCGGCGAGCTCGCCCGGTGCGTACACCGGGAGGGCCGCACCGGCTGGGGTGTCGGCCGGGGCCGGCGGGGTTGCTGTCTGGCTCACCACGATCGCTTTCGACGGGGGCGGGGGAGCGACGTTCGACGGAACGGGACCGTATCGTCGCAACGCCGAGGGTAGGGCGCATTCACGTCGCAACGCAACCGTTCCGTCGTCACGGACTATGATTCGGCCATGACCACCGACCCGGGAACCCGCCGCCGTGTCCCCGCCGGAGCCGCAGTGCTGCGCGAGGACATCACCGACGCGATTCGCAGCGCCGTCTTCGAGGAGCTGGCCGCGGTGGGCTTCGCCCGGATGTCGATGGAGGGGATCGCGCGGCGCGCGGGCGTCGGCAAGACCGCCGTCTACCGCCGCTGGAAGTCCAAGCTGGCCCTGGTCCTCGACCTGGTCTCGGCCGTCGCGGTCCAGGGCATGCCCGCCCCGGCCACCGGCTCGCTGTACGGGGACGTCCGCGCCGTGCTCGAACTCGCCTCGTACGCCCTGCGCCACCCCGTCGCCTCACAGGTCATCCCGGACCTGCTGGTCGAGGCGGCGCGCAACCCGGAGATCTCCGACACGATCAAGGCCGCCCTGCTGGACCCGCAGCAGGGCATCGCCGCCGTGGTCGTACGGGACGCCGTGGCCCGCGGCGAGCTGCCCGCGGACAGCGACCCGGACCGGGCGCTGGACCTGATCGTCGGCCCGCTCTACTGGCGGCTCGCCGTCGTCCGGGGCCCGCTGCCCAAGGGCTATCTCGACGACCTGGCCGCCGCCGCGGTCGCCGCCCTCAAGGCGGACAGGCCCTAACCCTCGGCCAGCAGCCGGTCCGCGACGCGCCCCGCCGCCCCGCCGTCGTCCAGGTCGCAGAAGTCCCGGCGGAAGCTCTCGTACGCCTCCGCGTGCCGGACCGCCGACGCGGCCAGGGAACCGGAGTCGCGAAGGAGCGCGGCGATCTCGTCCGCCCCGGCCAGCAGCGGGCCCGGCGCCCGGGTCTCGAAGTCCAGGCAGAAACCGCGCACCGTGTCGCGGTAGTGCGCCAGGTCGTAGGTGTGGAAGAGCATCGGGCGGCCGGTGTGCGCGAAGTCGAACATCAGGCCCGCGTAGTCGGTGACCAGCACATCGGCGATCAGCAGCAGCTCCGCGGTGTCCGGGTGCGCCGACACGTCACGCACGCCCGCCCGCTCGGGCACGCTCCCGGTCACCCGGGGATGGCGGCGCACCAGCACCGTGTGGGCCGCACCGATGGACCGCGCCAGCGCGGCCGGGTCGAGCGCCCGGTCCCGGCGGTAGCGGAGCCGCGCGCCGTCGGCGCCGAACGGGTGGGCCAGCCGGTCGCGGTAGGTCGGCGCGTAGAGCACGACCCGGCGGCCGTCCGGGATGCCGAGCCTGCGCCGTACCCGCTCCGCGGTCTTGGCGCGGTCGGCCGAGAAGAGCAGGTCGTTGGCGGGGGAGCCGGCCTCCAGGACCTCGCCCCGGTAGTCGAGCGCGCGCCGCAGCAGGGCGGTGGAGTGGCGGCTCGGGGAGACCAGGACGGACCACTGGGCCGACCGGCGCGGCAGCGTGGCCAGCTCTTGGTGGTCGGCGTACGGGGTGCCGGCCAGATCCGCGCCGAAGCGGCCGAGCGGGGCGCCGTGCCAGGTCTGCACGACGGTCTGGCCGGGCCGCCGCTCGAACCACTCGGGCAGCTGGTCCGCCGTGACGATTCGACGGGACCGCGCCAGCGCCTCGTACCAGGCGGCGCTGCGCTCGATCACCGGGACGGCGGTGGGCGGTACGTGGCCGTGGACCCCGTCGGTGACCCAAAGGTGCTCCGACTCCACGCCCCGGCGCAGCAGTTCGGCGTGCACGGCCCGCGGTGAATCGCCGCCCGTGTAGAGGACCGCGTCCCGCAGCGGCATCGCGCGCCGGGCCGGATAGTGCCTGCTCCGCAGCTCGGCCTCGCGGTACGCGCCGCGCTCGGCGGGCGCCAGCACCGGCCCGGCCCGCACGGTCAGCCGGTCGCCGGAGTGTCGGTCCAGGGCGAACTCCCGGCCGGGCACGGGGCCCGTGGCGACCGGGCCGCTGCGGCGCAGCGGCAGCCGGGCGGCCAGAGAGGTCAGCACCCGGACCGGCCGACCGCCCAGATACGCCTCCCAGCGGCCCTCGTGCAGCCCGGCGGCCACCGAGGGTGCGAGGAACGCGGTGAACCGGCGCCCCCCGTACACCCCTTCGTACGCCTTCCCGACCGCACCTCCCGGCACCCCCGCGCGCCGCTCGTCATGGGTGACGGGCACCGACACCGTCTCGCGCAGCGCCCCGTGCCGCAGCACCATGCGGTCCGGGCCCTCGCCCGGCCGTACGCCCGTACCGGCGCCGGTCACCCCCTCGACCCGCAGCGCCCCGTCCGGCGTCCACACCGCCCCGTCCACGAACGGCTGCCCGCTCAGGTCCAGCACCAGTTCGCCCGCGGCGTCGGCCACGACCGGCGGCGCCGACTCGGGGGCCACCGCCAGCGGCACCCGCGCCCCGTCGGCCAGCACCAGCCGCGCCCGCCACCGCCCGCCGGGCTCCGGCTCGACCTCGCGCGGCGCCCGGTGCGGCACCGGTGGCGCGGCCGCCATCCCGGCGAGGTCGGCGAGCGGGATCCGTACCGTGAAGCGGCCGTCCGGCCGGCACTCGACGGGATGCCCGAACTCCTGGTCCGGCACCCCGTCGCAGGTCAGCACCAGAGCCTTGGGCCGGGCGCCCCCGTACAGCCGGCCGGTCAGCTCCAGGTCCTTGCCGAAGCGGCGGGACTCGCAGCGGGCGGGCAGCCGCTCCAGGGTCAGCCGGAGCCGCCCGCCCCGGAAGTCGAGCACCGCCCTGCGTCCGTCGCCCAGGTCATGGACGTGCGGCTGGGCGGCCCCCGACTCCACGGCGCGCACCGCCACCCGGCGGACAGTGCCCTGGGCGGCCACCATCATCCCCACCAGCCAGCCGCCGGGCCGCAGCCGGCGCGGGTCGAGGGTCATCTCGAAGCCGGAGTGGTCGTAACGGTGCAGCTGCTGGCCGGAGTCGACGGTCGCCTCGGGTGCGGGCACGCTCCGCACCGGCACCCTCCGCAGCTGCTGCCCGAGGGTCGCGCGCACCATGCCCATCTTCAGCGACTGGCGCGGCGTCGCGGCCGGCAGATTGCGGATGTACGCGTAACCGCGCAACCGCAGTTTCCCGTCGTCGCCCCACCGTGCCTCCAGCAGCCGTGCCACGGCCGGCAGATCGGTACGGGCGAGGCGGGCGGTGTCCGGGATGCCGGGGAATCCGGCCTGCCGCAGCCCCGGCACCCCGCCGGCCGTGAACGTTCCTGCACCGTTGGCCCGCTCGAAGGCCAGCACCTCCAGCAGCTCCGGGAGCCGGCGCTCCTTCACCAGCTGCCACTTGATCCGCAGCGCCACCGGCAACTCATGGGCCACGGCCCGGTCCGCGTGTCCCGCCCCGTCCATCCGCTCCATCCGGTCCAGGAAAGCCCCGGCGCCCGCCATGAACGCCTTCCGGTAATCGGGGCCGCCCATGGGCAGCCCCTCCAGGAAGTACACGAAGTCCTCGCGCAGGCAGGACAGGTCGTAGCGGCGCCGCGCCGCGCTGCCGGCCACCCCGCCCCGGCCCGCCAGGAACGCGCTGACCTGCTCGCACGCCGAGAACCGGTCCCGTACGGCTCGCACGTCCGTGCACCGCCGGGTGACCGAACCCTCCCGGACCCGCCAGTAGTAGACGTGCTCGTGCAGCACGTCCACCGAGCCGGCCAGGTAGTGCGCCGGGATCACCACCCGGGTGTCCTCGCAGAGCCCGCCCTCCGGGAAGGCGAAGGAGTGCCGGTCCCAGAAAGAGCGCCGGAACACCTTGTTCCAGGCGGCCCGGTCGGCGAGCAGCCGGGGGTCGCGGCCGATGTGGGTGCGGGCCCGGCTGCCGGTCAGCCAGCGGTACTGCCCGGCCTGCTGCCGCCCCTGCCCGGTCAGCCGCCACACATTGCCGGTCGCGAGGTCGGAGCCGGTCGACTCCAGCGAGGCCAGCAACCGCTCGTAGGCGTCGTGGACGACGAAGTCGTCGCTGTCGGCGAACGCCAGGTACGGCACGCCCGGCGTGGTGTGCCGCACGCCCGTGTTGCGGGCCGCGCCCAGCCCGCCGTCGGGCCGGCGTACGAGGCGGAAACGGCGGTCGTGGGCGGCGAACCACTCCGCGATGGCCGAACTCCCGTCCGTCGAGCCGTTGTCCACAAGGATCACCTCGATGTCGGTGACCGACTGTCCGGCCACCGAGCGCAGGCAGTCCTCCAGGTGGTCCTCGACGTTGTGGACCGGGACGACGACACTGAGGCGCGGCTTCATGCCCGGTCAACCGGGGCGGACGCGCCGGGTCACCGGCACTGCCCCGAACGGGTGAACACGGGTTCGGCCACGGTGACCGCGCCATTGCACTCGGCTGCCTTGCTTCACCCACCGCGACTACCGCAACGGCTTCGTCCCGCACCTCACTCGCGACGCCTGGCCCGTGAACCCGGCCCGCAGTACGTGTTGCTGGTCCGCACACACCACTTCCACGGCCGCTCGGTCCCGCTGGGCGGGCCCGGGTGACGGACGTGACCGGACATCCGTCCGTCGAGGAACTCTGCCTGATCTCCGGCGCGTTGATCGCCGACTGCTTGTCCCTGATGTTCGGCTGCGCCTGCCTGGACCGCCCGATCATCAGCCACGTCCCGGACCAGGAGGCCTGCGAAGCCTCGCGCGGCACCCACTTCGACCTGTTCTCGGGGCGCCCCGGCGATACGCCGGGCGCCGTCCCCACCACCGGGGACGAGCTGCTGAAGCTGTTGCGGACCGGCGCGTCGCGCTCGGCGCGGACGGGCCGGGCTGCGGGCGGTGTTCCGGGAGCGCTTGTGCCCGTACGACGACGGGCACGCGGCCGAGCATGTGGTGCGCCGGCTGTTCCCGGGCGACAGCGACGGTGACAGCTACGGCGACTGTGGCGGCTCGGAGCCGGGCCGTACGGCAACCGGTGCAAGGCCGATGTCACCCGTTCGGGAGAGACCGGGACCGGTGACCCCCGGCCCGTCACGGGGTTGAGACTCACGGACAACCAGGCCCCCGATGAACGGATGTGCCCAGCATGCCGCCACGGCTCAGTGTCGTCGTACCCGTCCACGACGTGGAGCTCCATCTGACGGACTGCCTGAAGTCCCTCGCGGAGCAGACCATGACCGACCTGGAGGTGGTGATGGTCGACGACGGCTCCACCGACGACAGCGCGGCCCTGGCCGCCGCCTTCGCCGTACGGGACGGCAGGTTCCGGCTGGTGAGCCAGGAGAACGGCGGGCTCGGGCACGCCCGTAACACCGGGGTCCGCAACTGCGACCCGGGCGCCCGCCATCTCGCCTTCGTCGACGGCGGCGACGTGCTCCCGCCCCGCGCGTACGAACTCCTCGTCGGCGCCCTGGACGAGACCGGCTCGGACATCGCGTCCGGCAACGTACTGCGGCTGCGGGCCGACGGCCGGCTCCAGCAGTCGCCCGACTTCCGCCGGCCCATGGCGACCACCCGGCTGCGCACCCACATCTCGCGGGACTGGGACCTGGCCGCCGACCGGAGCGCCTGCAACAAGGTCTTCCGCCGGTCGTTCTGGGACGAGCACGCCTTCGCCTTCCCGGTCGGCGCCCTCCACGAGGACATCCCGGTCGTCCTGCCCGCCCACTTCCTGGCCCGCTCCGTGGACGTGCTGAAGGACCCCGTCTGCCACCGGCGAGATTGGGAGGGCTCGATCACCACCCGCCGCGCCGTCGTCCGCGGTGTCCAGGACCGGGTCTCGCACGTGCTGGGCGTCTCCGCCTTCCTCGACGAACACCGCGACGCCGCCGACAAACGGCGGTACGAGGCGCATGTGCTCGCCGACGACCTCTGGTACTTCATGGAGGCGCTGCCCGACGGCGACGAGGAGTACCGGCGCGCCTTCGTCACGTACGCCAACGAGTTCACCGATCAGGTCGACCCGGCCGTCCTGGACGCACTGCCGCTGCGGCTGCGCCTGATGTGGCACCTGGTGCGCGAACGGCGGACCGGCGAACTGCTGAACCTGCTCGCCCTCGACAAGGCCGAACCGGGCGCCTTCACGGTCCGGGGCGTACGCCGCCGCAGCGCCTCCTACCCGGTCCTCACCCGGCCGGTGCCGCGCTCGGTGCTGCGCGTGGGCGCGCGGGACCTGCCGCTCACCGCCCGGCTGCTCGACGCCCACTGGCAGGACGGCAAGCTGCACCTCAAGGGGTACGCGTACATCCGCAACCTGCCCGCCGGACCGCGCACCGCCGAGTTCCGGGCCGGCTGGCTGCGGGCCGGGCGCCGGCACGTGGTGCCGTTGCGGCTGCGCACTGCTGACGAGCCGGAGGCCACCGCCCGGTCCCGGCAGAGCCTGCACGACTACGACCGGTCCGGCTTCGAGACCGTCGTCGACCCGGCCAGGCTCCGCATCGACCCGGGCGGCAGCCCCGAACGCCTCACCTGGCGGCCGGAGATCGGCATCGCCGGACACGGCATGCTGCGCCGCTCGGAGCTCTCCACCGACGAGGCGGCCGCCCCGCCGCCCGTGCACCGCCCCGACGGCGACCACCGGATCGTGCCGGCCTTCGACGGCGGCAGGCTGGTGCTGCACGCCGAGCGGATCGACGCCCGCTTCGAGACGCACCGCGCGGGGGACACCGGCGACGGGACCGCCACCGTGGTCATCGACGGCATGATCCGCGACCGGCTCGGCAACGGGCCGCTGCTCCTCGCGCTCACCCACCGCCCCTCCGGCACCGCTTTCGAGCGCCCGGTGACGGTGCACGAGGGTGCCGCGCCCTCCGCGGCCGGCTGGCGGCGGTTCACCGCGGACATCCCGCTCGGCGCCTTCGCCGACGCCCGGCCGGACATGGGAGAGGGGGAGGGCCGGGCCCAGGTGCCGTACAGCCTCCACCTCGTCGGACCGGACGGCCGCCGCACCCCGGTCGATGTGCCGGGGCCGGTACTGCCGGGCCGCTACCCGCTGGCCGGGAGCGGCGGGGAGCGGCGCGAACTCGGCCTCACCGCCGGCTCCCGCGGCGATCTGCTGATCAGCGACCGCCCCGTGCAGCCGGCCGTCGACCTGGCGACCTGGACGCAGGACGGGCAGCTCCTCCTGGAGGGCACCTTCCCCGGTCTCCCGGAACGGCCCGTCGACCTGGTGGCCAGGCACAGCGGCCACGGCGAGGAGGCCCGCTTCGCCCTCACCCTGGCCGGGGCCGCCGGCGCCCGCCGGTTCAGGGCCGCGCTGCGGCCGGACGCCGTCGAGGGCCCCGGCGGGAAACTGCCTCTGGGCCAGGGGCACTGGTACCTCTTCCTCCGCGAGCGGGGCGCCTTGGACGAGGCGGACGACGCCGCGCTGTGCATCCCGGCCGCCGTGCACCGCAGCCTGCCCGCCGCCCGCACCCTCGGCGGCCGGACGTACACCGTCGAGCGGCGCTGCCACGACCAACTACTGATCGACAGTGCGCCGGTGCTCACGGCGGCGGAACGCGGCCCGCGCGGCGAGCGGCTGCTGCGCGAGGGCTACCGGGCCCGGCGCAGAGCACCGCTGCGCGACACGGTGTTGTACAGCAGCTTCGACGGCCGTCAGTACTCCGACTCGCCGCGCGCCGTCCACGAGGAAGTGGTCCGGCGCGGCGCCGAGCTCGAACACCTGTGGGTGGTGCGCGACCAGCAGGCCCGTATCCCGGCGGGTGCCACCGCCGTCGAACACGGCTCCGCCGCCTGGCACGAGGCGCTGGCCCGCAGCCGGTACGTCGTCACCAACACCCAGCTGCCCCAGTGGTTCGAGCGGCGCGAGGGCCAGTGCGTCGTCCAGACCTGGCACGGCGCCCCCCTCAAGCGAATCGGCCTCGATCCGGCGGTCACCGGCCGGACCGACGCCGCCCGTACCGCCGCCATCGAGCACCGCGCCCGCCAGTGGAGCTTCCTGGTCTCGCCGAACAGCTTCGCCACCCCCGTCCTGCGACGCGCCCTGGGCTACGGGGGCGAGATCCTGGAGTGCGGCTCCCCCCGCAACGACCTGTTCCACGCCACGGACCGGATCAAGATCGCCGCGGCGGTACGCGAGCGGCTCGCCCTCCCCGACGGCAAGCGGGTCGTGCTGTACGCGCCGACCCGGCGGGAGGACCAGCCGCTCGGCGACGGCCGTTACGCCCTCGGCCTGAAGCTCGACCTGGCCGCCGCAGAACGCGAACTCGGCGGGGACACCGTGCTGCTGGTGCGCCGCCACCACCTGGTGACCGGCCGCCTGCCGGACAGCGGCAGCGGCTTCGTCCGGGACGTCTCGCGCTACCCGGACGTCGGCGAACTGATGCTGATCAGCGACGCCCTGGTCACCGACTACTCCTCGCTGATGTTCGACTTCGCCGGGACCGGCCGCCCGATGCTCTTCCACACCCACGACCTGGCGCACTACCGCGACACCCTGGGCGGCTTCTGCTTCGACTTCGAGGCTCGTGCCCCCGGCCCGCTGATCCCCGGTTCCACCGGCCTGGTCGAGGCGCTGCGCGACCCGGAACGGGCCACCGCGGGACACGCGCAGGCGTACGAGGCGTTCCGCCGGGACTTCTGCGACCTGGACGACGGGCACGCGGCGGCGGGCGTGGTCGACCGAATGCTGTGATTTGCAGTCGGCCGGATCCTGTGATCCGCAGTCGGCCGAATGCAGTGATCCGTACTGCCCGGCCGTGCCGCTGCCGGCCGGGCAGATCCCTTGCACCACCACATGCCCCCTGAACCGTTCGAGTGATTCAGGGGGTGCGAATGTTTGCGCGAATGCGCGAAGTATTCGAGTAATGCTCCGTCCAAGCGCGGCCATCGGTGCATCGCTCAGCGTCTTCTTGTTGCTACGTTCTGTTTTCATGGGTATCCGAATTCGATGCGAAACCTGGAACGTGTCACGCGCAAGGGCGGTGGTGCTCATTGCCGCAGCCGCGGGCCTTGTCACCCGAATGCTGATCGCGGCGAATATGCCGGGACCGGCCGATGTGCGGATCTTTCATGGTTTCGCAAAGGCGATCGTACGTTACGGGCCCATTCGGATTTACGAACAGCCGCTGCCGGGACTGCCCGTCTACAACCATCCGCCACTGGCCGGCTGGTTGCTTCTCGGGCTGAATGAACTGTCCGAACTCGGCATCCCCTTCGGCACGTTGATCAGATCGCCCGCCTCGATCGCCGACTTCTGCTGCGCGCTCGTCGTGTTCGAGATCGTGCGCAGGCGCGCTTCGCTCGGCGCCGCCGTCGCCTGCGGTGTGGGCGTGGCCGCCAGCCCCGTACTGATCGCCACCTCCGGGTACCACGGCAACACCGACGCGGTCGCCATCACCTTCGCCCTCGTCGCCGCCCACCTCCTCGTGGACCGGAAGGCACCGCTGACCGCCGGGGTGGCCGCCGCGCTCTCGATCAGCATCAAGTTCATCCCCGTGGTGGTGATCCCGGCGCTGTTCCTGGTCGCGCTGCGGGCGGGCCGGCCGGCGTTCGTCCGCTTCTCCGCTGGGTTCGCGGCCCTGGTCGCCCTCGTCTGGGGGCCGGTCCTGCTGACCGTTCCGCAGAACCTCAAGGAGAACGTCCTGGAGTACGCGGGCGGCGGCTACCGCCTCTGGGGGCTCGTCCGGTTCGCCGACCTGTTCGGCCTGCCGCAGTCCTTCATCACCTTCATCGAGGGCGACGGCCACTTCCTCTTCGTGCTGGCCTGCGTGGCCGCCGGGGTCTGGCTCGCCTGGCTGCGGCCCGCGCAGCTGCCGGTCGTCGTCGCCTTCACGATGGGCCTGCTGCTGCTGCTCTCCACCGCGTCCGCGCTCCAGTACCTGACCTGGGCCGCCGCCGCACTGTTCGTCGTCGGGTTCTGGGAGGGCGCCGCGTACAGCTGCCTGCTCGGCCTGACGGCGGTCCTCGGATACCGGGGACGGTCCGCCGTGCACTGGAGCGAAGCGGTCCTCCACCTCGCCGAGCTCGGCTGGGTGGTTCTCGCCGCGGGCCTCGTCAGCGGAGTCCGCAAGATCCTCGCCGCCCGGCCGGAACCGTCCGTCCGGCCGCCCGCCGGGCGGGCCCCGCTCCCGGCGCCCTGTACCTCGCAGCCCACCGACTGCGCCGTCAACTGACCCTCCCCGCAAGCGCCAGACACCGAGCAACAAGCACCGAGCACCGAGTACCGAGCGCAACTGGAGAACGTCCCGTGAAGGAAAGCCCGAGCCCCAGGATCGGCATCCTGGTGGTCGCGTACAACGCCGAGACGACGCTGGAGAGGACCCTCGACCGCATTCCGAAGGACTTCCGGTCCAAGGTCGCCGAAATCCTCATTCTCGACGACGCGAGCCATGACGCGACCTTCACCGCGGGCTGCCGCTGGTCGCAGACGGAGGGAATGCCGCGGACCGTGGTGATGCGGCACACCAAGAACCTCGGGTACGGCGGAAACCAGAAGGCCGGATACGCGCTGGCCGCCGAGCACGGACTCGACATCATCGTACTGCTGCACGGCGACGGACAGTACGCCCCGGAATTCCTCCCCGACATGGTCGCACCCATCGAACGCGGCGAATGCGACGCCGTCTTCGGATCGCGGATGATGAAATCCGGATCTGCGCTCAAGGGCGGCATGCCGATGTACAAATGGCTCGGCAACCGCATTCTCACCCGCCTGGAGAACACCCTCCTCGGATCGCAGCTCACCGAATTCCACTCCGGATACCGCGCCTACAGCGTCGCGGCGCTCAAGAGGCTGCCGATCCACCGGAACACCGACGCGTTCGACTTCGACACCCAGATCATCGTCCAGCTGCTCAACGAGGGGATGCGGATCAAGGAGATCCCCGTCCCCACGTACTACGGCGACGAGATCTGCTACGTCAACGGCATGAAGTACGCGAAGGACGTCGTCAAGGACGTCCTCGAATACCGGCTCGCCGTGAAGGGATTCGGCACCTGCGGCTGGATCCCCAAACCCGTCGAGTACGCGTTCAAGGAGGGCGACGGCTCCTCGCACGCCGTCATCCTGGAGAAGATGCGCAGCCTCCCGCCCGGCCGGGTCCTCGATCTCGGCTGCTCCGGCGGCCTGTTTGCCCAGCGCCTCGAAGCCCTCGGCCACGAGGTGACCGGGGTGGACTACGTCGAGGTGCCCGGCGTACGCGAGAGGTGCACCCGCTTCCACCTCGCCAACCTGGAGGAGGGGCTGCCGGTCGAGATCGGTGTCGACTACGACTACGTGGTCGCCGGCGACGTCATCGAGCACCTCTCCCGCCCCGAGCGGGTGCTCGCCGAGGTCGCCGAAGTACTGCGGCCCGGCGGCCATGTGCTGCTCTCCGTACCGAACTTCAGCCACTGGTACTCACGGCTGCGGGTCGCGCTCGGCGTCTTCGGATACGACCGGCGCGGCATCCTCGACGAGACGCATCTGCGCTTCTTCACCCGGGCCAGCCTGCGTCGCACGGTCCGGGACGCGGGCTACGACGTGCTGAACATCGCGTCGACCGGGGCCCCGTTCTGGGCGCTGCTCGGCGGCGGGCCGCTCCCCGCGGTCCTGGGCGGGGCGTCGAAGCTGCTCACCAGGATCCGGCCGACGCTGTTCGGCTATCAGCATGTCGCACTGCTCACCCCGCACGCGGCCGAGACGATCATCGCTGGAGAGCACATCGATGTACAGGACATCCTCAACCGACAGTACGTCCATGCCGACCGGGTCGGCGTCTGAGGCCGTCGTCCCCCGTCCCGCCCCCGCCCCGGAGCCGCGGTCCCCGGGCGCCGCAGTCAGGAGCAAGGTCTTGACCCTCCCCAGTCTGATGCTGCTGCTGTTCGCCGTGTTCTCCTCGGCGGGCGGCCAGATCATGCTCAAGCACGGGATGAAGGGCGCGGCGGCGGCCGCGGGACACGGCGGCGGGTCCGTCGCCCTGCGTGCCGCGACCAGCCCCTGGGTCGTCCTGGGCCTGGTCGTCTTCGGGGTGTCCGCGCTCGCCTGGATGGCGACCCTGGCCAAGGTTCCGCTGTCCATCGCCTACCCGTTCAACGCCCTCGGGTACCTGCTGATCGTGCTGGCCGGGGCGACCGTGCTGCACGAACGAACCTCGATGTGGACCTGGGGCGGCTCGCTGCTCGTGGTCATCGGCCTCGTCACGGTGATGGCGGGCCAGCAACGCTGACGGCGCCGCCGCCGGGCAGGCCCCAGGGCCCGTCCGGCGGCGCCGCCGCCCCGCTCCACCCGCTTCTACTTCACCGCGCCCGCCATCACGCCGGAGACGAACTGGCGCTGGAAGGCGAAGAAGACCGCCAGCGGGATCACCATCGACACGAAGGCGCCGGGCGCCAGCACGTCGATGTTGTTGCCGAACTGCCTGACCTGCTGCTGGAGGGCCACCGTGATCGGCGGTGAGTCCGAGTCGGCGAAGATCAGCGCCACCAGCATGTCGTTCCACACCCAGAGGAACTGGAAGATCCCGAGCGAGGCGATCGCCGGACCGCCCAGCGGCATCACCACCCGGGTGAAGAGGCGGATCTCGCCCGCCCCGTCGAGCCGGGCCGCCTCCAGCAGCTCCCTCGGGATCTCCGCGAAGAAGTTCCGCAGCAGGAAGATCGCGAAGGGCAGCCCGAAGGCTGTGTGGAAGATGATCACGCCGAAGGTCGTCTCGAAGATCCCGACCGCGCCGAAGAGCTTGGAGACCGGTACCAGGGCGACCTGCACCGGGACCACCAACAGCCCCACGACCACCAGGAACCACCAGTCGCGGCCGGGGAACTCCATCCAGGCGAAGGCGTATCCGGCCAGTGAGCCGATCACGACGACCAGCACGGTCGCCGGAACGGTGATCATGACCGTGCTGAGGAGGGAGTGGGTGATCGTCGAATTTTCCAGCAGCGTGGCGTAGTTGTCGAAGGTGAGCTGGGACGGGGCCGTGAAGACCTTCCACCAGCCGCTCGCCGCGATGTCGTCCGAGCCGCGCAGCGAGGACAGCAGCAGCCCGATCGTCGGCATCAGCCAGAAAAGGGCCACCAGGACAAGGAAGATCCGCATCGCACCGCCGCCCGCGCGGGCGGCGAGACGTGCGCCGAGGGACCGCTCGGCCTTCAGCGGAGCATCGTCGGCCGTCGTGCTCGTGTCCGTGGCCGTGGTCGACGCTGTCGTCATCGGCGCCCCTCCTTCCGGATCCGGCGGATGTTGACGTACATCACCGGGAGTACCAGCAGCAGCAGGAGTACGGCGATGGCGCTGCCGATCCCGAGGTCAGCGTCCGTGCCGAACGAGGACCGGTAGAGCTGGAGCGCCAGCACGTTCGCGTCGTCCTGCGAGGAACCCGGCGCGATGATGAAGACCAGGTCGAAGACCTTCAGCACATTGATCATCAGCGTGACCAGCACCACCACGAGCACGGGCGCGAGCATCGGCACCGTGATCCGGCGGAACACCTGCCACTCGTTCGCACCGTCCACCCGGGCCGCTTCGAGGAGTTCACGGGGCAGCCCCGCGAGCCCCGCCGCGATCAGCACCATCGCGAACCCGGCCCACATCCAGACGTAGGAACCGATGATCCCGGGCGTGACGAGGGTCGGGCCGAGCCACTCGACCCCGTTGTACGGCTCCTTGAAGTTCGAGGCGGGGAGCCGGAGTCCGGCGCCGTCCGCCGAGGCGGGCAGGGTGAACGTGCCGTCCGCGCCCGCCGTGGCCGACGCGACGACCTTGCCGTCCTTGACCGCCTCGACCTCGATGCCCTTGAGTCCCAGCTCCTTGGCGTCGATGACATTGGGCCTGCCGCCGCCGCCCTTGGTGAAGTCCAGCCACGCGGTGCCGGTGATCTCCCCGTTCCCCGCGGCCGCGGCCTTCGCCGGCTTCGCGTCCTTCGGCATGTTCGCCGGGATCACACCGACCAGCGGCAGCCGCACCGGCTGCCCGGCCCGCACCGGTGCCTTGGTGACGAACGAGCCGCCGGGGCCCGCCTTGAGCGGGTGGACGGGCAGCGGGTGCGCCTTCGGGTAGCCCGCCGACTCGTTGAACGTGTCGTGCACACCCACCCATACGGCGTTGGCGACCCCGCGCTCCGGGGCGGCGTCGTACACCAGCCGGAAGATGATGCCGGCGGCGAGCATGGAGATCGCCATCGGCATGAAGACCACCAGCTTGAACGCCGTGCCCCAGCGGATCCGCTCCGTCAGCACCGCGAAGATCAGCCCGAGGGCCGTGGCGACCGTCGGCGCGAGCACGACCCAGATCGCGTTGTTCTTGACCGCCGTACGGATGGTGTCGTCCGTGAACAGCGCCTTGTAGTTGTCGAGTCCGGCGAAGCCCGTACCGGCCTGGTCGAAGAACGACCGGTAGACGGAGTACACGATCGGATAGACCACGAGCGCGCCCAGCAGCACCAGCGCGGGTGCCAGGAAGAGGGCGGCGATGAACCGGCGGGTGCCCGTCACGCTCCTGCGGCTGCGTCCCGCGCCGCCGGCCGACGGATCGGACGGCTTCCTGGGCGCGGGCACCGACGGCTTTCCGGACGATCGGTTGCCGGACGATTGCTTGTCGGCGGGGGGCACCGCGTCGGCGCCCCCCGCTGCGGCTGTCGTCATCCCGTCAGCTCTTGTACGCCTTGGCCGCGTCGGACTCCAGCTTCGCTTGAGTCCCCGCGATGTCCTTCGGGTTCTTCAGGAAGTCCTGGAGGGTCTTCCACTCACCCTTGCCGGGCGTCCCGCCGAACGACTGCGGTGCCTGGTCGGACATGTCGAACCGGACGGAGTCACCGGCCGCGACCAGCGCCTTCGCCATCGTGCGCTGCACCTCGTTCGGGTAGACGGCGGCGTCCAGGGCTTTGTTCGGCGAGATGAATCCGCCCTGCTCGGCCATGATCTGCGCGGCATCGGTCGAGGCCAGCCAGGTCAGCAGGGCCTGGGCACCCTTGCCGTCCTTCAGCGCCACCGCGGCGTCGCCGCCGGTCACGACGGGGGACTTGGCGCCGACCGCCGGGAACGGGAACACCTTGGCGTCCGTCCCGATCTTCGCCTTCGTCTGCGCGATGTTGACGCTCACGAAGTCACCCTCGTAGACCATCGCGGCCTTGGGCTGGTCGCCACCGGTGAACGTCTGGGTGACCGACGCCGGGAATTCCGTCTGCAGGGCGCCGTCGGCGCCGCCCGCGATCAGCGACGGCTTGCCGAAGAGCTCCGCGAGCGTGGTCAGCGCGGCCTTGACGGACGGGTCCGTCCACTTGATCTTGTGCTGGGCCAGCTGGTCGTACTTTTCCGGACCGGCCTGGGAGAGGTAGATGTTCTCGAACCAGTCGGTGAGCGTCCAGCCGTCCGCGCCACCCACCGAGACCGGGGTGACACCGGAGGCGGATACCGTCTCGGCCGTCTTCAGGAAGTCCTTCCAGGTCTTCGGCTCGGCCGCGCCCGCGTTCTCGAACGCCTTGGCGTTGTACCAGATCAGGGACTTGTTGGCGGCCTTGAAGTAGACGCCGTACTGGGTGCCGTCCACCGCGCCGAGGTCCTGCCAGACCTGCGAGTAGTTCTTGGCCAGCTGGGCCTTGGCCTCGGGACCGACCGGCTTCGCCCACTTCTTCTGCGCGGCCTGCTGGATCGCGCCGACCTGCGGGATCATCGCGACGTCCGGCGGCTGACCTCCCGCGATCTTCGTACCGAGAAAGTTGACGATCGGGTCCTGCGCCGGGACGAAGGTGACCTCGGCGCCCGTGCGCTTCTCGAACTCCTTGAGGACCTTGACGAAGTTGGCCTGCTCGGCGCCGGTCCAGACGGCCGCGACCGAGAGCTTCTCGCCGTCCAGCTTGGGCAGGGTGACGGACGAGCTCTGTTTGCCGCTCCCCGAGTCCTTGTCCGACTTGTTCTTCCCGCCGCCGTCGTCACTGCAACCGGTGAGGGCCAGGGCGCCGACGGCGGTGAACACCGCGGCGGCCCTGCTGATCCGAAGGGTTGTGCGCATTGCTTCCCCGTCTCTCACATCGTTGTGTGCGCCCAGTCCTACGCCCGGCGTTCGGGTGCCGCAATACCGCTTCTCGTGTCAACTCCTTGATCGTGATGGGCTCGTGACGTGATGTCAGTGGATGTCCGGACCCGCTCCCGGTCAGGTGTGGACGGGCTCGAGCGGGACTATGGGATCGGCGTTCACCGAACGGGCCGCCCACTCCAGCGCACTGGCCAGCAGCGCCAGGTCCGTCGGTCCGTTGCCCAGTTCGCGGACCGGGCGGCGGGTCGGCGGATCGCCCATCCGCTCCCACTCCAGCGGTACGACGGTGGGCCGCAGCGTGGCGGTACGCGGGATGCGCCCGGTCACCCGGCCGCCCTGGAACGGCGTCACCCGCCCGTCCGGATGCCCGAGCCTGCCCCGTCCGGGCGCGGGGTCCTCCGGCGACGGCGGGACCACCGGGGCGTCCAGCACGATGCGCAGCCGGGCCCCGTGGGCCAGGTCCGTGTCCTCCGTGCGCTCCGGGCGGGCGGACGCCGCGACCAGGTGGACGCCCAGCCGGCCGCCCTCCCGCGCCACGGCCTCCAGGGCCCGCACCACCGAACCCGCGGCGGGGCGGCCGGGGCTGCCGAGCGCCGGGGCGACCAGCGCGTCGAAGTCGTCGACCAGGACGACGAGCCGGGGCAGCGGCGAGGGCCCGGGGTCCGAGGCCGGGGTGGCGGGGCGCAGCCGGAGCGTCCCGCTCATCGGGGCGTCCACGTCACCGCGCTGTTCCGCGGTGACCGGCGGGCGCTGGCCGACCATCCGCCGCGCCACCTCGTGGCGGTGGTGCCATTCGGTGAAGTCGTACGGGCCGAGCAGCTCGGCACGGCGCTTCAGCTCGCCGCCCAGCGCCTGGGCGAACTCCCGCATCCGCACCGGATCGGAGGCCACCAGGTGCATGAACGCGTGCGGGAGCTCGGTGCAGGGGCCGAGGCCCTCGCCCCGGTCGCCGCCCGCGCCGTCCACCAGCAGGATGCCCAGCAGGTCGGGCCGGGCGGCCGCGGCGAGCGAGGCGGCGACGGCCCGCAGCAACTCCGTACGTCCGCTGCCGGCCGGTCCCTCGATGAGGAGGTGCGGGCCCTCCTCCGCCAGGTCCACGCTGACCGCGCCCCGGGGCCCGGCCCCGAGCACCACCACGGGCCGCCCGACGGCGGCGGGGGCGGTGTTTTCGGCCGGGGCCGGGGCGGCTGCGGGCGTGTCGGCTCCCTCCGGGGCGGGGCGCCCGGCAGTGGCGGCGCTCCCGGCCCCCCGCGCGGCGATCCGCGGGGTGTCGCCGCCGCGCGGCCCGCTGACCCGGTTCGAGCCGCGCCCCGACCCGGCCGTACGCAGACTTTCGGCACCCTGGACGTCACCGTCGCCGGGGTACGGGGTGCGGCCCGATCCGGATACGGTCCGCGAGCTCGGTGTGTCCCCGGGCGCGCTGCCGTAGCGCTGCCCGCCGACCCGGGGCACGGAACCGCCGGGATACGGGGTACGGCCGGAGTCGGGGGCGTAGTCGGGGGCGAACGAGTGGCCCGGGGCGCCGATGTGGGTGGCGTTCTCACTGCCGGGGTACGGGGTGCGGCCCGAGCCGGGGGCGTATCCGCCGGTGCCGTCCGGGCCCGGCGCGCCGCCCAGCCGCTGTGCGCCGACGCGGGGAGCCGTGGAGCGCGGGTACTCCGTACGGCCCGAGCCGGGGGTGTCCTTATCGGCGCCGGTCGCCGGTCCGCCCGACCAGCGGCCCGAGCCGCGCACCGTGGCACCGGGCTGGTCGTCCGCGGTGGAGGCCCAGCGGGCCATCAGGGAGGCCGGGGTGGCGCGGGCCAGGCCCAGCTCGTCGAGCAGCCGGGCGGTCGTCGGGAGCGCGGCCGCCGCCGGCCGGCCGGCGGCCGTGGCGGCACCCTCCGTACGCAACGGGGCCAGCGCCCGGCCGAACCGCTCGGCCCAGTGCGCCGACACCCCGTCCACCGCGGCGACCGTGCCCCGGCCCGCGGCCCGGCCGTCCGCCGTCCGCAGCAGCCGCAGGGCCGTCGCCACGTCGCCGCTCAGCATCGCCACCGCCCCGCACTCGCGGAACGCGATCGAGGCGTGGCAGGCGGCCTCGTACGTCGCCGCGACCGGAGAGGTGGGGGTGGCGGCCGGGGTCTCGGCCAGACAGATCAGGTGGATGCCCGCCGCGGCACCGGCGGCGGCCAGCCGGGCGGTGTTCTCGCGCAGCGCCGCCGAGCCCGGGTCGCCGTCGACGACCACCACGGTGTACGGACCGGTGTACCGCTGTGCGGCCTCGGCGATCGTGGCGCGGTCCTGGCTCGCCCAGCCGGGCCCGAGCGGCCCGTCGTCCAGCCGGCGCACCAGCTCCGTCGTACGGGCGGTGGCCTGCTCGCGGTCGTACGCGAGGAGCAGCCGGCACTCCTGGCCGTGCATCGGCCGCAGATGGGGCAGCCAGCCGAGCCAGGCCCACTCACGCCTGCGCTCCTCGGCGCTCCGGGCGCGGTCCGTGCTGATCAGCACGATCTCCAGATCGGTGGGGGTGTGCAGCGCGGCGAGCTGGGCCACCGTCGAACGGGCGAGCCCGGCCAGCCGGGTCCGCGGCCCGGCGAGGCCGAGCGAACCGGCCTCCCGCAGCCCCACCGTCACCGGCACGGCGGGCAGCTCGGCCCGGTCCGTCGTGCCCAGCCGCACCACGAGCGCCTCGGGGTGGGCGGTGCCGCGCTCCCACAGCCGGGGGCCGGGGCCGAGAGCGGTCAGCAGCACGGCCGCCGGATCCGGCCAGACGCTCTGCGCGGCGGTCCCGGACGGTGCCGCGGGGCCGTCCGGGAACAGCGGCTCGGCCGCGCCCCGCCCGTCGGGCGCCGCCTCGTGGACGGGCTCGCCCTTGTTGCCCGCGAGTCTGCGGGCCCAGGCGCCTATCCCGCCCCGCCGGGGCGACTCCTCGCCCGGGGCCGGCCGCCCGCCGTCGGTACGCCCGTCGCCTTCCCCGTACGCGTGACCGGAACCGGCCCCCTCGTGGGGGACGGGGACGGGGCCGGAGCCGGGGGAGACCGCCGGGGCGTACCCGTGGCCGGAGCCGTGCTCCTCGGCCGAGCGGCCGTCGGCACCGGCCGCGGCCAGCGTGCCGGACACCCGCAGATGCCCCTCGCCGTCCGGGGCCGTGGCCAGTGCCGGGGCGGGCGCGCCGGAGGTCAGCCGGAGCGTGGACTCGCCGAGCCGCAGCAGCGCACCGGGCTTCAGCCGGACCGGCCGGTCGCGGACCGCCGCGCCGTCGAGCAGGGTGCCGTTGGTGGAGCCGAGATCTGCCACCGAGACCAGGCCGTCGGCGGAGACCGTCACCGCGCAGTGCAGCCGGGACACATCGGGGTCGTCGATCGGCACGTCCGCGTCGGCGGAGCGGCCGATCCGGATCTGCCCTCCGTGCAGCAGATGGACCCCGCCCGCGTCCGGCCCCGCGACCACGTGCAGCCGCGCCGGGACGGCGTCGTCCACCGCCTCGTCCTCGCCCGGGACCTGGAGCGAGAGCACCGCCCCGTCCACCAGCGGTGGCTCACCCAGCGCGCACCGCTGCGCGTCGAGCCGCTCGCGCCCGGCGAACAGCACCACCGCGCCGCTGCCGAGCGAGCCGTCCGGCCCCAGGACGGCCGCGGCCAGGTTGGACGCCACGGTGGCGAGTGCCGTCCCCGACGGGGCGGTGACCAGCACGTCGCACGCGCGCGCCGGGGTCTGGCCGCTGCGCGGCGCGAGGACGGTCAGCCGGATCTGCATCGCCGTCAGCGGTCCCTTCTGCGCGGGGCGCCGGGCAGGGGTAACGGCCTGTGATCCCCCCACCCGACACGGACGCGTCGTCCGGTACAGGTTCGTCACGTGCCGCAGGGCTCCCGACCCCACAGTCCGTGCTGGAGGCATCCTCGCACCTGCCACTGACAACACGCCCGGCGGTCACGGCTAAGTGATCTTGAAACGTCGGCTGTGCGCCCATAAGTGCCTGCTTGAGTGCTTGCTCGGAACGTTGCCGGAGGCGACGGAACCGTTCCGGAAGAGCGTCCGGGGCGGCGCGTCGCACGCGTGTGCGGCAACCATCCGCCCGATGTGAGCGTCTTGTTCCGCAACCGGTCGGTGCCGCCTCGGGGCGGCACCGGCCGCGATGGGCGACGAGAGTCCCCCGATGCCGCCCGGCCGCCCTCCGGGCGTCGGCGGCGGTTTGACGGCAGGCCCTAGAGTTGGGCCCGAACTCCCGGGCGGATCCGGGAAGACCGTAAGCACCACGATCTGCAGGGAGCGCATGACGTGCGGCCGGTAGGCAGCAAGTACCTCCTGGAGGAGCCGCTGGGACGCGGCGCCACCGGCACCGTCTGGCGTGCCCGCCAGCGGGAGGCCGCGGGCGCCGAGGCGGCCGTCGCGGGCGAGCCCGGCGAGACCGTGGCGATCAAGGTCCTGAAGGAGGAGCTCGCCAACGACGCCGACGTCGTGATGCGGTTCCTGCGCGAGCGCTCCGTGCTGCTCCGGCTCACCCACGAGAACATCGTGCGCACCCGCGACCTGGTCGTCGAGGGTGACCTCCTCGCCCTCGTCATGGACCTGATCGACGGCCCCGACCTGCACCGCTACCTCCGCGAGAACGGCCCGCTCACCCCGGTCGCCGCCGCGCTGCTCACCGCGCAGATCGCGGACGCGCTCGCCGCCAGCCACGCCGACGGCGTCGTCCACCGCGACCTGAAGCCCGCCAACGTCCTGCTCGACGAGCGCGACGGCCGGATGCGCCCGATGCTCACCGACTTCGGCATCGCGCGCCTGGCCGACTCCCCGGGGCTCACCCGGACCCACGAGTTCGTCGGCACGCCCGCCTACGTGGCGCCCGAGTCGGCCGAGGGCCGCCCGCAGACCTCCGCCGTCGACATCTACGGCGCGGGCATCCTGCTCTACGAGCTGGTCACCGGCCGTCCGCCGTTCGCCGGCGGCACCGCTCTCGAAGTGCTGCACCGGCACCTCAGCGAGGAGCCCCGCCGCCCCTCCACCGTCCCGGCCCCGCTGTGGACGGTCATAGAGCGCTGCCTGAGCAAGGACCCCGACCGGCGGCCCAGCGCCGAGAACCTGGCCCGCGGCCTGCGCGTCGTCGCGGACGGGATCGGCGTGCACGCCAGTTCCGCCCAGATCGCCGCGGCCGACGGCGTGGGTGCCCTGCTCGCCCCCGACCCGGCGCCCGCGGCCGTGCCGCAGACCCCCGGCGCGGCGGACCCGACGCAGGTGCTGCCGAGCAATGCCGGCTCGTACGACCCGAACGCCGCCACCAGCGTCATGCAGCACGCCCCCGGCCAGGGCACGGGCGGGCACGCCGACCCGACCTCGGTCCTGCCGCCCGTTCCGCCGCGCCCGGACGGCCCTCCGCAGCCCGAGGAGCCGCACCCCTGGCAGTCCCAGCTCCGGGCGGCCCGCGACCGCAACGAGCAGACCCAGGTCCAGTACCTCGACCCGGGCCAGGACCCGCTGCGCCGCCGCCCCCAGCGCCCGCAGCCCCAGCAGCCTCAGCAGCCCCAGAGGAGGCAGCAGCAGCCGCCGCATCAGCAGTACCAGCAGCCGCAGCAGCAGTACCCCCAGCACCAGCAGCAGTACCAGCCGCAACCCCAGCCCCAGCCCCAGCGGCAGCAGTACGCGCCCCCGCAGCAGCCGGCGCCCCAGCCGCCGGCCCCGCGGCCGCCCCGCGAGCCGAGGCAGCGCAGCGCCAACCCGATGCGGATCCCCGGCCTCGGCTGCCTCAAGGGCTGTCTGTTCACCCTGGTGCTGCTGTTCGTCGCGGGCTGGCTGATCTGGGAGCTGACCCCGCTGCAGGACTGGATCGGCCAGGGCAAGAGCTACTGGCAGGCGATCAGCGACACGGTCTCCACCGTCACGGACTGGATCTCGAAACTGGGCGGCGGCGACGGCGGTGGCAGCAGCGGCAACACCGGCCCCTGAGCGCGCTCGCGACATCAGCCCCTGAGCCGTGGCCGCGACACCGGCCTCCGAGGGGCCGCACACCATCAAATCTGTAGCTATATCGACTTCCGCGGGCCAGTTTCCACCGCATATCGCCCGCAGAAGTGAAGGTTGGCACCATCCCGGGCACTCAACCCCTCGGCCGACGCGTAACTTTGTCGACCGGGGGTCATGAGCGACGGTCCATCGCCAGCCGCTGAGGGAGCAGTCTTGGCACGGAATATCGGCAGCCGGTACACCGCACACCAGATCCTGGGGCGCGGCAGCGCCGGCACGGTCTGGCTCGGCGAGGGGCCCGAGGGCCCGGTGGCCATCAAGCTGCTCCGCGAGGACCTCGCGTCCGACCAGGAACTCGTCGGCCGCTTCGTCCAGGAGCGCACCGCCCTGCTCGGGCTCGACCATCCGCACATCGTCGCCGTCCGCGACCTCGTGGTGGACGGCAACGACCTGGCACTGGTCATGGACCTGGTGCGCGGCACCGACCTGCGCACCCGCCTGGACCGCGAACGCCGCCTCGCCCCCGAGGCCGCCGTGGCGATCATCGCGGACGTCGCCGACGGCCTCGCCGCCGCGCACGCGGCCGGGGTGGTCCACCGTGACGTCAAGCCGGAGAACATCCTGCTCGACATGGAGGGCCCGCTCGGCCCCGGCGGCTCGCACCCCGCGCTGCTCACCGACTTCGGCGTGGCCAAGCTGATCGACACCCCCCGCCGCACCAAGGCCACCAAGATCATCGGCACGCCGGACTACCTGGCCCCCGAGATAGTCGAGGGGCTGCCGCCGCGCGCCGCCGTCGACATCTACGCTCTCGCCACCGTCCTGTACGAACTCCTCGCCGGCTTCACACCCTTCGGCGGCGGGCACCCCGGCGCCGTGCTGCGCCGACACGTCACGGAGACGGTCGTACCGCTCCCCGGCATCCCCGACGAGCTCTGGCAGCTCCTGGTCCAGTGCCTGGCCAAGGCCCCCGCCTCCCGGCTGCGCGCCTCCGAGCTCGCGGCCCGGCTGCGCGAGCAGCTCCCGCACCTGACCGGCATCCCGCCGCTCGACGTGGACGAGCCGGACTCCGAGCCGGAACCCCAGACATACGACGAGCAGCAGTACACCCCCGCCCCCGAGGAACCCCGCCGCCGCGGCGCGGTCCCGCTGGTCCCCGGATCGTCCGCCGACTCCAACCGCGACACCCACACGAGCATGCGCGTCCCGGCCCCCGACGAGCTCTCCGGCGGCCCCCGGGGCACCGCCAGGGCCCCCCGCTCCCCGGGCACGCCCCGCCCCGGCTCCGCCCGCAACAAGTCCGCGGCCGTCCGCAAGCGCCGCCTCACGCTGGGCGCCGCGACCCTGGTGCTGCTGGTGGCGCTGGGCGTGGGCGGCTGGCTGGCGCTGAGCGGCGACGACGAGGGCGCACCCGCGCGGGAGACGGGGAACTCGGCGCCGGGCATGCCCTGACCCGAGGGCTCGGCGAGGGGGTTCCCGGCGGCCCTTGGAGTGGTCCCGGAGCGGTCCCCACAGGCGCCCGGCACACGGTCGCGGGGTCCTGATCATGCGGCCCGAGGAACGTCCGTGCCGACAGCCGTTACGCTGGACCCGTGGCAGTCGTCGATATTTCCGAAGAGCTGAAGTCCCTCTCCTCGACCATGGGGTCGATCGAGGCCGTCCTGGACCTGGATGCGCTGAGGGCGGACATCGCCGCGCTCGAGGAGCAGGCGGCAGCGCCTTCCCTCTGGGACGACCCGGAGGCGGCGCAGAAGATCACCAGCAAGCTTTCGCACCTCCAGGCCGAGGTCCGCAAGACCGAGGCCCTACGCGGCCGGATCGACGATCTCGAAGTCCTCTTCGAGCTCGCCCAGGACGAGGGCGACGCCGACGCCCTGGCCGAGGCCGAGTCCGAGCTGGAGTCGGTCCGCAAGGCGCTGGACGAGATGGAGGTCCGTACGCTCCTCTCCGGCGAGTACGACTCCCGCGAGGCGCTGGTCAACATCCGGGCCGAGGCCGGTGGCGTGGATGCGGCCGACTTCGCCGAGAAGCTCCAGCGCATGTACGTCCGCTGGGCCGAGCGGCACGGCTACAAGACCGAGGTCTACGAGACGTCGTACGCGGAAGAGGCCGGCATCAAGTCGACCACCTTCGCCGTCCAGGTGCCGTACGCCTACGGCACGCTCTCCGTCGAGCAGGGCACCCATCGGCTCGTCCGCATCTCGCCCTTCGACAACCAGGGCCGCCGCCAGACGTCCTTCGCGGGCGTCGAGGTCCTGCCGGTGGTCGAGCAGACCGACCACATCGAGATCGACGAGTCCGAGCTGCGCGTGGACGTGTACCGCTCGTCGGGCCCCGGTGGCCAGGGCGTCAACACCACGGACTCCGCGGTCCGCCTGACCCACCTCCCGACCGGCATCGTCGTCTCCTGCCAGAACGAGCGCTCGCAGATCCAGAACAAGGCATCCGCGATGAACGTCCTCCAGGCGAAGCTCCTCGAACGCCGACGCCAGGAGGAGCAGGCCAAGATGGACGCACTCAAGGGCGACGGCGGCAACTCCTGGGGCAACCAGATGCGGTCGTACGTCCTGCACCCGTACCAGATGGTCAAGGACCTGCGTACGGAGTTCGAGATGGGCAACCCGGAAGCGGTCTTCAACGGCGAGATCGACGGCTTCCTGGAGGCGGGTATCCGCTGGCGCAAGCAGCGGGAAAAGTAGGAACAGCAAGCGTTCACGGCGGTGGGGGGGGGCCCCCGGGGGGGGGGGGGCCCGCCGGGGGGGGGGGGGGGGCGGGGGGGGGGGGGGGGGGGGGGTTGGGGGGGGGGGGGGGGGGGGGGGGGGGGGGGGGGGGGGGGGGGGGGGGGGGGGGG
>NZ_JBIWKI010000036.1:0-67822 GCF_044765565.1 Streptomyces sp. NPDC102437
GGTCGAACCCGCCCCGCACTCGGCACCACGCCGCTACAATCCCCACGCTCAAGCCGTTGACCAGGACATACACCGAAGTCCGGCTGGAGTACTAGTGCTTCCTCGCAGAAGTTTGTGGAGGGGCCCGTCGAGAAGCGGCAGCTCAGCGACCGTTAAGCTGCGCGCTGTCGAACGTTAGTTGGAAGGGCTGCATGAGTACTCGACCCCCGATGGTTGGTTTGGTCGCCACAATTCGCTCTCTGGCGGTACTCACACTGCTGGTGGGATTGGTCAGTGCTCTGCCTGCCCTTTTGCGCGGCACGGAGGGACTCGGCGTTCCTGGGACCGTCCTGCTGGCGGCGCTGATCTTTGGTTTGCCGTTCGCGTGGTTCGCTGGGCCTCGCCGCGTTTGGTACCAGACGCGGCTCGACGCGGTCACGCCGTTGCCTCATGGGGCAACGGTGGTAGCACGCGAGAAGACGTTCGAGCTCGTCTCCCGGCCCTTGACCGTTCCCCTGGTGATTGCTCTCGGTCTCTGTTTGCTCATCGCCTACAACACCGGCATTCCGGCTGGCCTTGCGTTGGTGGGGGTGGGCGGCGGGCTGCTCCTTCAGGCCCGTTGGCTGGCACGTGAGGAACGGAGGCGTGGCGTCTGGCTCTTGTGTCCGCAAGCACCGCTTCGGGTCGCGGCTGACGACCCTGCTCTCTCCCTGTACCGGCGGGCGCCTTTCTATACCGCCCCAGAACCACCAACCCCCGATTTGGTCTCCTGAGCAGCTACACCATGATCACCTGCCGTGGGCAGGAACAGGCATGCGGTGACGGTGGCGCTGGACGAGGCAGTCCGGGCCCGACTTGAGAAGCTTGCAGCTTCGGCACGCGGGCAGGCGAGGGCAGTACTGCGGGCCAAGATCGTGCTCGCGGCCGCAGACGGACTGTCCAACGGTGCGATCGCTCGTCGTTTTCGCATCAATGTGAACACCGTCCGCAAATGGCGCGGCCGGTTCGCCGGGCGGGGCGTGGACGGTCTGAAGGACGCCGCCCGCTCGGGCCGCCCGCGCCGCTACGACGACCTGGTGCGCGTAGCTGTGGTCGCCGCGGCCACCAGCGCCCCCGCCGGCCCAGCTACGACCTGGACTCATGCGGCCGGCGGGCAGGAGGTTCTCGACCCTCTGCGGGAGAAGCGCGCCCAGCGGGATCTCGAACGGGCTGCAGCCGACGTCGATGTAGTTGTCCCCGCCCGTCGAGGGGTGCAGGTCGATCCGGTACATGCCGAGGCCGACGGTGTCCGGGTACCGCACGGCGACCCGCTCCCCGCGGACGGCGAGCGAGAGGTCCTGCTCGACGACGGTGTAGTCGGCCCTGATCCGGCGCGCCTCGCGGATGTACGCGGCCTGGGCCAGGCCGTCGGTGCCGCCGGTGATGTCGCCGCGCAGGCGCAGCCCCGGGAATCCGGTGCTGCCGTCCGGGCGGGGCGCCTCGGTCTGCATCCAGTACAGGAAGGAGAAGCTCAGCTCCCTGGCCCGGCGCAGGTGGTCGGCGGCGTCCGAGACGTCGAGGACCGGGCCCTCCAGGTAGTCGATCATCGGCCAGTTGACCAGGGTGATGTCGCTGGGTAAGCGCCGTCGGTGAAGGTGCCTCGGGCGGCGATCCGACGGAATGTCCACAGGTTGGCGTTGCCGGGATTGACCCGCTGGTCGGCGATGACCGCCAGCGGGTCGTCGCCGGGGGTTGGCTGAAGTCGTGCTCGACGCGCTCCAGCGTCCTGGGGTGCGGGTATCCCCAGGACAACAGCCGTCCACCCCAGACGTCGGGCTGGTAGGACCGCCAGAAGTCGTAGTCCGCGGGCTTGTCGATGGTGTGGTCGCCGTCGACGTGGTCCATGGCGAAACACACCGATACGGCCTGCATGTTCAGCGGCTGGGCGACCTGCGGGGCGCTCGGCTCGCCGGTATTCGCCAGGTTGGGGGATTCTCCCGTGAGCTCACGGCTCATCTCGTTGACCACCGCCCAGTGGATCGCTACCCGGGACCCCTGAGGCAGAGTCTCGTAGTCCCGCACGAGACTCTGGTGCCACATCAGCCAGCCGAAGGTCCGTTCGATCGCTTGCCTCTTCCGCAGCGGCTGTGGCGCGGCAGGCCGTCGTGGATCACAGTAGCGACACCGACAACTTGACCGACATATAGTTAGCCTCCATACTACTTCTCATGAGGATCGAGGATGCGCACCCCGGCGCCGCACCCACGCTCGAACAGGCGCGGAAGCAGATCGAACGGTACGGACTTGACGCCGACCCGCAGGCGGTACTTGTCGCCGTGCGCCTCATGGCGACCGGCGCCCGTCTGGACAGGGCGTCCGAAGTGCATTTCTCGCGCTCCGGGCTGTCGACCGGACGCTACCGTCTCCTGGTGGATCTCGAGGACAGCGGCGGCGAGAAATCGCCGTCGCAGCTCGCGAAGAGCCTTGATGTCTCGCGCGCCACGGTGACTGGCCTGGTCAGCGGGCTCGAGCGGGAGGGCCTGGTGGCTCGGCGCGCCTCCACGGAGGACGGGCGGGGCGCGGTGGTCGTTCTCACCGCGCGCGGTGCCCAGCAGCTGCACGACATGGCAGCGGACCACTTCGCACGACTTGAGTCACTCGTCGATGGACTGACCGCCGACGAACGCGGATTGTTCCTGGATCTTCTGGAGCGGATCACTCGACGGATCGGCGCCCTGACCGCCGAATAGCACCACCGCACTCCGCGAGGAGTGACCGCCCCGGCCGGGGCGGTATCGCCTTCATACCCTAATAGTTAGCCTCCTAATTATTTTCGAGGAGTTCCATGAGTTCCCCGCGCAGAACCGCGCCACGCAATTCCGTCACGCGCCCGTTCACCCTCTGGAAGGAAGTCGCGACCGCCTACCTGGCCCCCGCGCTCACCGCCGGGCTCGGCGGAGTCCTCAGTGGCCAGTCCGAACTGACCACGGCCGCCTTCACCTCCATCGGGGTCACATCGGCCCTGGTGGCCGGCGCTGTCGGCGCGTGGCTGCACCGCCGCGGCCGGCCCCGCCGCTGGACGACCTCGGCGCCGCGGCCGGCACTCGCCCTCGTGTTCACCGTTGCGGCGGCCGGAATCGGCGGCCTGGCCGGATGGTTCGCGTCCGGTTGGCTGCCGTCGCACGCCCCGGTGCCGGATGCCGAATGGCTGGAGCGGCTACGGATCGACCTGCCGTTGTCGGCCGCCCTGGCCACCGCCATTGTCACCTGGCGGTGGCACGGCACGACATCCCGGCAGCAGGGATGACCCGACCCTCCCCGCCCGTTTCTCGAGACCCCTCACCTACGAAAGGCACACCGTGATCACCATCGTGGGCGCAACCGGCGCCACCGGCGGCGCGCTGCTCCGGCGGCTGACCGAACTCGACGTCCCCTACCGCGCCGTCAGCCGTGTCCCCAGCAGACTAGGCGTTGCCACCGGCGCGAGAAAGCCGGTCGAGACCGTCGCCGCGGACGCCGCGGACCCCCGCACACTCCGCGCCGCGTTCAAGGGATCCACGCAACTGTTCCTCGCCATGGCCAACAGCCCCCGCCAGGCCGAGCTGGAGAACAACGTGATAGACGCCGCGGCCGCATGCGGGGTACAGCACGTGGTCAAGCTTTCCGCCCCAGCAGCCGAGCCCGCCTCACCGGTGACCGTCTCCCGCGGCCACTGGCGAGTCGAGGAACACCTGGCGGCAACCGGCATGACGGCTACGCTGCTCCGCCCGTACGCGTTCATGCAGAAGCTGCTCCTGAACGCCCCGGCAATCGCCCGGGGCGTGCTCATCGGGGCAATGCGCGAGGCGCCCTGCAACTACATAGACGTCCGGGACATCGCCGACGTCGCCGCCGAGACCCTCCTGCGCCCCGGCCTCGCCGGCACCACGTACACCCTGACCGGCCCGCGGGCCTTCAGCCATCCCGAACTCGCCCGTCTGCTCGGGGAGCTGACCGGCCGTCCCGTCCGTCACATCGACCTGCCGCCGAGCGAATTCCGCAGCCATCTCCTGTCGACCGCACATATGCCGCCCTGGCTCGCCGACCACGTAGTGGAGATCCAGCAACTGGCCATCGCACGCCCGGAGTCCCCCAACGACACGATCGAGAACGTCCTCGGCCGCCCCGCCAGGACACTCCGCGCCTTCATCCACGAACACCTCCACACATTCGCCCCAACCACCTGACCGACAGCTCAGCCACCCGCTCCCGGACCCTTCGTTCTTCTCCGAGAAGCAGCGCCGCTTCTCGGAGAAGAACGTGTGAGACGAACGCTGTCCACAACAAGAAGCCATCGGCCTCGCGGAGCAGCTCGACACCCTCACGGACTCCGCCACACCCCCACCCACCCCCGGCTCACCGAGCGGGTGCGGTCAGAGCGTTCCCGCCGTTCGCCAGGAAGATCGCAGCGTCGAACACGTCACGCGTCCGATTCACCTCCGGCGGCAGATTTCCCCGATGAGCGTGTCCAGGTCTTGAGGTCCGTCATGCGGCTCGCCGCATCCCCAGCCCGAGGTCGGCGGTTACGCCTGATGACCGACGACCCTGAACCAATCAGCCGATCATCAGACTTTTTGAGTATGCGTTGAAAGCCTTGGCTGTCAGGGTAATTCTGAAAGTAACCCATCGTCTCCGGCCCAAAGGCGAGTTGGTTTCATCGTCCGATTCACACGGCGGTGCTGCTCTGGCATGCACGAGACAAAGGTGGCATCCCGCTTCGCGCACAAGGGGTACGCCATGTCTGTCCTGACCGAAGCTGATGCCAGCACGCCCCGGGCTTCGAAGCTTCCCCGTGATGGTGGACACGCTTCGTTGCTCACGCGGCGAGCATGAGCTCGGTGATTTCGAAGGTGTTGATCTCATCCGACGTGTGTGGCTTGCGGAAGCTGCTCTACGCCTACGACGACGCACGGCTGCGGTACCGGCTGAGGCTCGGGGAGGGTGGACACGTCGGTGGAGTGGAACATGGACAAGCTGCCCGGGTCGGCACGTCCGGGCCGTGCTGGTACTGATCGCCGGTACCACCCGTGCGTTATTGCCTGCGCAGTTCGATGACTGTGATGTCGGGTGGTGCTCCGACCCTGATGGGTGGCAGGGATGCTCCGATTCCGCGGGAGACGTAGAGCTGTGTGTGGTCGATGGTGGCCAGTCCTGCTGTGAGGGGCTGGGTCAGTGGCACGAGCAGGTTGCCGGGGAAGAAGGCTCCGCCGTGTGTGTGCCCGGACAGTTGGAGATCGACTTCGTACCGGGCGGCTTCGTGCACCTGCACGGGTTGATGAGCGAGCAGGATCACGGGGTGGGAGGCGTCGCGGTCGCCGAGGGTCCTGTCGTAGTCGGGTGCGTCGTGGTTCTGCTCGCCTGTGACGTCGGTGACGCCCGCGAGGTCGATGGCTCCGCCCCGATGTTCGATCAGTGTCCGGGTGTTGCGCAGTGTGGTGACGCGGAAGTCGGCGAGTGTGGCGATCCAGGCGTCGACATCGTGGCGGTAGTCGTGGTTTCCCGTGACGAAGAAGGCGCCGTGGGTCGAGGACAGCCGGGTGAGCGGCGCGGCGTGGGTGGCCAGGTCTTCGGCGCTGCCGTCGGAGAGATCTCCCACGACGGCGACGATGTCGGGCGAGGTGTCGTTGATCACGCGGACCATGCGTGCGGTGTGGGAGCGGCCGAAGAACGGCCCGAGATGGAGGTCGCTGGCCATGGTGATACGCATGCCGTCGAGTGAGGGGTGCAGTCGGCGCAGGGCAACCGGCACGACTTTCACGTCGGGTGGTCCCAGGCCGCGGTGGAAGCCGTAGCCGGTGCTGGCCACGGCGGTACCGGTGGCGAGCAGCGCGACCGAGCGCGCCAGAACGAGGCGACGGCCCATCATCCGCGATGATGCGCCCTCGGCCGGTCGGGGATTCGTGTCGCCCGTGATCGGAGCCGCGGCGGAGTCGCCCTGCTGCACGACCGGCGCCCGAGGGGCCTGCGCGGGGACTACAGGGCCCGATCCGGTGCGACGCCGCAGCGTCCGAGCCATGAGGCGTGCAGGGATCTCAAGGACGACGAGAGTCATCAGCAGGTAGGCGGCCAGGGCGACCCAGACGAAGGCCGGCCAGGCCAGCCAGGCGATGCGTGTGGGGTCCGCGTACTGGGCAGCGAGGACACCGGTGGGGACCAGGACCGTGAGGGCGAGTGCCGTGGCCCGGCCCGCGCGGCGCAGCCGGGCGGATGCTGTGACGTCCTTGACGAGCCGCAGGTAGAGGTAACGGTGTGCGGCGGCCGAGGCGGCGATGCTCGCTGCGGCGACGGTGGCGTCCTGCGCGAGGGTGCTCACGCCGCTGCCTTAGCCGGTGGGAACGGACTGGAGAAGGATCGCCCGTCGTGGGTGCTGGGGTCGAGGTGTCGGTGCATGGCGGCGGGGTGCTCCGGGAGGATTGTCGAATGGTCTCGGTCGGCGGCGCCCGGTCGGCGGGACGGCCGCGTCGGACGACGGCATATGGGGCCAGGTGGCTGTTCGCGCGGGCTCACTGGGGGCGGCCCAGGCCCACGTCGTAGGCGAAAATGACGGCCTGTACGCGGTCGCGGGCATCGATCTTTGCCAGGATGCGGCTGACGTGGGATTTGACCGTCGACTCGGCCAGGTGCAGGTGGGCGGCTATCTCGGTGTTGGACCATCCCGTGGCGATCGCGGCGAGGACTTCGCGTTCGCGTTCGGTCAGGCCGGCCAACTGTCGTCGCTGTTCGGGGCTGAGGACAGAAGAGCCCGGCGTCCGCTGTGGGTGCGAGGTGGTGAACGCGTCGATGAGTCTGCGTGTCAGGCTCGGGGAGATGACGCTGTCGCCGGCCGCCACTGTCCGGATGCCGACGACGAGTTCCTCGGGGCGTGCGTCTTTGAGGAAGAAGCCGGCCGCGCCGGCCCGCAGGGCTTCGTAGGCGTACTCGTCGAGGTCGAAGGTGGTCAGGACCAGCACCCGCGAGCGGCCGCCGGATTCGACGATGCGGCGGGTGGCTTCGATGCCGTTGACGCCGGGCATCCGGACGTCCATCAGGACGACGTCCGGGCGCAGTTCCGCGGTCAGGCGAACGGCCTCCTGGCCCTGGGAGGCTTCGCCGACGACTGTGATGTCCGGCTGTGCTTCGAGGAGCATGCGAAAGCCCAGTCGTTGCAGGGTCTGGTCGTCGACGATGAGGACGGTGGTCATATGAGGTGCTTCTCCGTGACGTCGCTGGTCAGGTTGCGGGAGGTGCTGAGGACGGTGTGCACGCGCCAGCCGCCGGCGGGGGTCGGGCCGGCGCTGATGCGGCCCTGGTAGAGCGCGGCGCGGTGGCGCATGCCGACCAGGCCCTGCCCGCCGTGCCCGCTCTGCCTGCCGTGCCGTTCGCTGTCTGCCGCGCGGGGCAGTCCCGTGTCCTCCACTGTGACGTGCACGGACTCCTCGTTCCTGTGCAGGTCGACGGACACGGTGGTGTCGGCCGCGGCATGTTTGAGGGTGTTGGTGAGGGCTTCCTGCACGATGCGGTAGACGGGTGAGCTGGAGGCCGGGACTGAGCGGTGTCAGGTCCCCGTCGGTGTGCAGGTCGGCGGTGGGGCCGGCGGCACGGACGCGGTGGAGCAGCGCGGGCAGGTCCTGAAGGGTCGGCTGCGGGGACAGCGAGGTGGTGTCCCGCTGTGTCGTGGGGTTGTCGACCACGATGAGCAGGCGGCGTAGTTCCGCGAGGGCCTCGCGGCCGCTGTCGCCGATGAGGTCGAGGGTGTCGGCGGATTTCTCGGAGCGGGATCTGGCCAGGGCGGCTGCTCCGTCGGCGAGGCCGATGATGACGGCAAGGGTGTGGCCGAGGATGTCGTGCATCTCGTGGGAGACGCGGGTGCGTTCCCAGGCCGCGGCCAGGCGGGTCTGCTGGTCCCTCTCGGTCTCCAAAGCCACGATGTAGGCCTTCGCTAGACGCCCGGTGAGGGCCAGTCCGGCGCAGGCGGTCACGGCGAGCATGGCCAGCAGCGTGACGATTTCTGGGCGCTTGACGTGTTGCAACTGGTCGCTCCCCCAGAACGCCGCGACCCAGACGACCAATTGGGCGGCGGTGACCATGCAGGCGAGGACCAGTTGGCGGTGCGTGCCGTAGCGGCCGACGTTGTAGAGCGCCACGATCCGGGCCGCGTCGGCGCCGTTGAGGACGTTCAGCGGCAGCGCAAGGACGGACGCGGCTGTGGTGATCGCGAAGACCAGGCCGGGACGGCGTTCTCGCCACAGCAGCGGAACGGTGTAGGCGATGGTGAGGACGATCTCGCTGGGCAGGTAGGCGCGGTTGGCCGGGTTGAACAAGGAGGGCAGTCCGAGGACGGCGCAGAAGACGGGCACGGCCCACAGCCGCAGCCGGGGGTGGTTGCGGTCGAGCATCCGCCACGCGGCCAGCCCGCTGATGATCGACACCGTGACGCGGTGCTGGGGATCGCTGGTCAGTGACCGCGGAAGCCGCGAAGAATGGGGCGAGGGGCCGCGTACAGGTTCGTCGGTGGTCGGCTCGCTCATGGCAGGTAGGGGCCTTTTCGTTGTCCGGGCAGACCGCCCGCCCCTCCTCGGGGAGCGTGAACCGGCGGACGGGGTCATAGGGGCCCGGACAGCTGATGTGCGGTGCACGGTGTGCTGTCCGGGCCCCCGGGGCCCACCTGCCGCACCTCGAGGGATGGGGGCCGGCGGGCGGGGTCGGGGCGTGCCGGGGTGTGCCTACCCGAGGGGGGTGGGCGCCGTCGGCTCCTGGTCGCTCTGCGCGGGAATGCGGGCCTGGCGGTCGCGTTCGGCCAGTACCTGGCGCAGCTTCTCGCCTTCCACGTCGACGTTGGGCAGGAGGCGGTCGAGCCAGCGGGGAAGTGCCCAGGCCCGTGCGCCGAGCAGGGTCATCACCGCGGGGACGAGGGTCATGCGGATGACGAAGGCGTCGAAGAGGACCGCGGTGGCAAGGCCCATGCCGATGGATTTCACCAGGGCGACGTCGTCGAGGAGGAAGCCGGCGAACACCGAGATCATGATGATGGCGGCGGCGGTGACCACGCGGGCGCCGTGGCGGAAACCGGTGACGATCGCTTCGGTGGGGCTGGCGCCGTGGACGTACGCCTCGCGCATCCCGGAGATGAGGAACACCTCGTAGTCCATGGCCAGACCGAAGACGACCCCGATCAGCAGGATGGGCAGCAGGCTGACGATCGGGGCGGTCTCGTCGACGCCGAAGACATCCTTGAGCCAGCCCCATTGGAACACGGCGACCAGCACGCCGAGGGTGGCGACGACGCTGAGCAGGAAGCCGGCCGCGGCCTTGATCGGGATCAGGACCGAGCGGAACACGAGGAGTAGCAGGACCAGCGCGAGGCCGACGACGATGGCCAGGTAGGGCACCATCGCCTCACCGAGCTTGGCGGAGACGTCGATGTTGAGCGCCGTCGTGCCGGTCACCATCACCCGCGTGCCGCTGTCCTTCTCCACCGCGTCTCTGCGGTCGCGTATGTCGGCGACCAGGTCGACCGTATCCTGGCTGGTGGGCGAGCTGTCCGGTACCGCGGTGATCAGGGCGACGTCACCGGCCTGGTTGAAGACCGGGGGCCGTACGGCGGCGACGTCGTCGAGGCCGTCCAGCATGGCGGAGGTGTCCATGGCCGCGGGTTTCGCGTCGTCGCTGTCTCGTGCGTCGACGACGATGGTCAGCGGACCGCTGAAGCCCGGCCCGAAGCCCTTGCTGAGCGTGTCGTAGGCCACACGTTGGGTGCTGCCGGGGGCGGCCATGCTGTCGTCGGGCAGGGTCAGCCGCAGCGACAGTGCCGGGATGGCCAGCACACCCAGGCCGACGACCGAGGCCAGCAGCATTTTCCAGGGGTGGCGGGTGACGAAGCGGCCCCAGCGGACGCCCATCGTGACGCGCCGGCCGTGCTGCTCGGCCCGCACGCGACGCGTGGTGAGGCGGCCGTTGGCCACGCGGGTACCGGTGAAGCCCAGCGTGGCGGGCAGGAGGGTGAGCGCCACCAGCACGGCGACGGTGATGGCGAAGGCCGCGGCCAGGCCCATGGTGGTGAGCATCGCAATGCCGATGACGCTCAGACCGGCGAGGGCGATGATGACGGTCAGGCTGGCGAAGACCACCGCCGAGCCCGCGGTCCCCAGAGCACGCCCGGCGGCTTCCTCGGGCGCGTGCCCCTCATGCAGCTCTGTCCGGTAGCGGGAGACGATGAACAGGGCGTAGTCGATGGCCACCGCCAGGCCCAGCATGAGTGCCAGGGTCTGCGCGTTGGAGGCCATGTCGACGAACGAGGAGGCGACGGTGATGGCGCACAGGGCGATACCAACGCCGACGATCGCGGAGAGCAGCGGCAGCCCGGCCGCGACCAGCGAACCGAAGGTGATGACCAGGACGAAGGCGGCGACCAGCAGGCCGATCAGTTCGGCTGCGTTGCTCTCTTCCCCCTCCAGTACCGCGTTGCCGCCGAGGCTGACGCTCAGGCTAGCCTTCTCGCCCTTGTCCGCCACTTCGTGCAGGGCGTCCGACGCGGCGGGAGTGATGTCGGCCTGCGGGACGGCGTAGGTCACCTGGGCGTAGGCGATGCTGCCCGAGGAACTGACCAGGCCGCCGGTGAAGGGGTCGGTGACGCTCGCCACCTGCGGTGCCTTGCGGAGGTCGGCGACCAGTGACTCCACCTCCTGCTTGTGCGCGGCGGACGTCAGCTTCTGCCCGTCCGGAGCCTCGATGACCACACGGGCCGTGGCGCCGGCAGCCGAGGCCTGCGGGAACTCCTTCTCCAGCAGATCGATGGCCTGCTGCGACTGGGTTCCGGGAAGCGTGAAGTCGTCCGTCGTACTGCCCGACACGCTGCTGACGCCGATGACCGCGGCGACAAGCACCGCGATCCACGCCAGCAGCACCAGCCGACGCCGCCGGAAGGCGAGCCGGCCGAGCCGGTAGAGAAAGGTGGCCACGAAAATTACTCCCACCAGGAGAAAAACGGATGTGTGAGGGCGAGCCCGACAGGCTCCGCCAATGAACGTAGGAGTCGGGTGCGGCCGAAAAGAGCTACTGGAGGACGAATCCGCGTCCGGGGCAGTACCCCGGTACCGGGCGGTGTCCTCCTTGAGGCGGGCGTCCGGGTCTCAGCCGGACAGGTGGGCGGCGAGAAGTGCCGTGGTCGCGTCCCACAGCTCCCGCTGTACGCGCGGGTCCCGGCCGGGCTCGGGGCACTGCAGGGGGCGGGCGCCGCGGACGGAGAAGTAACCGCCGGTGGTGCCCGCGAGAGCCAGGTCGGTGGCGAGCCGCACAATGATGCCGGCGCCCTCGCGGGGCTCGCCGATCCTCAGGGCGTTCAGCACCCGCTGCAGGACGGCGGAGCCGGGCAGGTCCCGGCCCAGGCCAGTGGCATTGAAGCCGGGGTCACAGCAGTTCACGGTGACCTTGTCCGCGTCCAGGCGGCGGGCCAGCTCCTGCGTCCACATGATGGTCATCAGCTTCGTGCGCCCGTACAGGGGCATCGACTCCCGGCGGGTGTAGGGCTCGGTGCGCCGCAGGTCCTCGGCCGGGGCGATCGTTTTGGCCTGCTGGGAGGCTTCGGAGGCGACGTTGACGATCCGGGCCGGCGCCGAGGCGCCGAGCTTCGCCGTCAGCGCCTCGGTCAGGACGAACGGGCCGAGGTAGTTCACCGCCGTCATCTCCGCGAGGCCCTCGGCAGTGACGCGCTGCGCGAAGGCGTGGAGGCCGGCGTTGTTGACCAGGACGTCCAGGCGCCGGTAGTACGCGGCGATTTCCTCGCCCGCGCGGCGGGCATCGGAGAGCAGGCCGAGGTCGGCGTGGAAGACGTCGACGGGCTCCTCGGTCACCGCCTTCAGGTCGGTGACAAGGACTTCCGCCTTGCTGCGGGAGCGGGCCACAGTGCCGATCCGGTAGCCCTGGCGGGCCAGCTCGAAGGCGGCGATGCGGCCCAGTCCGGAGGTGGCTCCGGTGATCACAGCGACGGGACGATCCATCCCACAACCCCTTTCATGAGGTACCTCATGATTCTGTTGTGCGAGGATACCCGAACCATGGAGCAGCACGAATCAACAACGACGGGCAGCGCCCCGGAGCAGGTGGGACTGTCCTTCCTCACCCTCGCGTACAGCCTGCGCGAACAGGTCGACCGACGCATGCTGGCGACCGCCGGCCTGTCCCTGTCCCGCACCAAGGTCCTTCAGGCCCTGGCCGGCCGCGGCGCGCTCCACCAGGCGGAGCTGGCCACCTCCCTTGGCCAGGCTCCGCGCTCCGTCACCCAGATCGTGGAGGGCCTTGAGCGCCTCGGCATGGTTGCCCGGACCGGCGACCCCGAAGACCGTCGCCGCAAAACCGTCTCCCTCACGGACGCAGGCCGCACGGCCCTGGCCGCCGCGGAACAAGCGGGCACGAACGCACTCAGGGAGTGTTTCGGCTTGCTCGAACCGCACCAACTGGCCACACTTGACGCCCTGCTCACGTACCTGGATACCGCCCTCACCGGCGACAAGACCGACTGACGCACGTCGCAGAAGAAGCCACATCGCAACGGGTCACAAGAATTGGGCGGTGTGGTGGTGCACCCGGCTTATCGCGGCCGGGGCATCGCTCGGACGGTGATCTTGCTATTGCACCGGACTGATCCCAGCTGTGAGGGTCTGTCCAATTAACGGCCCCGCCTCACATTCGGTGGTGACGACATGTGACGAGTCTCGTTGACATCACATGTGCGATGCCAACTCCCTTGTGGGAACAGTGTTTTCGGGGCTCGCGGCGCTGGTCATCGAGGAGGTGGTGGATGGCAGTGAGGTGATCCGGATCGCGGCCCGGACACGGGATGTTCCTTTGCCCTGCCCGGTGTGCGGGGTACTGACGGGGAAGGTGCACGGGTACCACAGGTGCCACCGATAGGCCGACTTCCGGCTCACCCGGAGCCGCTGGGCGACCTCCAGCGGCTTGATCTTCTGCTCGAACAACTCGGCCGCCTGCCGCCGTACGGCCTCCCGACGCTGCCGCCCCGCAGCGGTCAGGGCCGAGCCCATGGTGAGGAAGCTCAGATCCAGCGCTGAGTGGTCCGGAATGTTCTGGTGCCTCGAGCGGTTGCAGACGGTTGCTACAAAGCGGTTACTCGAGATGGGAGAGTGCGCGTGAAGATCGGTGACATACAGGTTCTGCCGGTGTGGGACGGGGTGGGGATCGAGGTCGCGGCGGACATCCTGTCCCGTCCCGGCGTGGAGGATCCGTGGACCTGCCACACCGAGCATCTTGAAGCGGACGGCACCTTGCGTCTCCCGCTCGGCGGCTTTTGCATCCGCACCGGCGAGCGGACCGTACTCGTTGACACCGGTGTGGGCGCGTTCGACGATGGCCGGTACACGGGAGGGGACCTGCTCTCCTCTCTGGCCGACTACGGAATCACCCCAGCGGACGTGACGGACGTCGTTCTCACCCACCTGCATTTCGACCACATTGGCTGGGTGACGCACAAGGGCACGGCCGTGTTCCCGCGGGCGACCTACCGTGCACACCGGGCTGACTGGGAGTACTTCGTCACCGGCGACAACGCGCAGCCGAGCGCCGTCGACAAGCTCACTCCGCTCGGTACGCGGCTGGAGCTGTTCGACGCGGACTTCACGGTGGCGCCCGGTGTCGATGCGCGCCATGCGCCGGGCCACACCCCCGGCTCCACGGTGTACGTGGTCTCATCCGGTGGCCGTAGGGCCGTCCTGTTGGGGGACGTGGTGCATTCCGTCGTCCAGTTCAGCGAACGGGATTGGGAGGTGGTCTGGGACGTCGACCCTGCCGCCGCCTCGGCGGTGCGCAACCGGATCGCGGACCAAGCGGCGGACAGAGACGACCTGCTGGTAGCCGCGCACTTCCCTGGCATGCGCTTCGGGCGCGTCGTCGTGGGGGATGGTGACCGCCGCTTCGTGGCCGTCTAGTGGCTCGTCACGCAGCCTTGGCCGGGTATTTGATCCACTGACGGATCGGTGAGTCCGGGGCGAAGTTGGTCTTCGGATCGGCGCGGACATTGCGCCAACAGACGTAGGCGCCGATGGTTGCGTTCAAAAATCGGCCCCGGCCCGAGACCTGGTGGGCGGGGGTGGACCGACCTGGTCCGCTCGAGCGGGTCGATAACCCTGAGGGTCGTCGGCGGTCTGCCACACGATCGTGCCAACGGCTGTTTTCGACGGGCCACATGGCGGCAGTCACCCCCTGGAATCGCTGTACGCCCCTCTGAGGCGCGAACACGAGCCGCCCCGGGCACGCCAACCGCATCACCTGCACGAGCGAGTAGGCGGAGGGGCCGCGGATTTGGTTGTCTGCGCAGACAGCCGGACAGCCGCAGCTACAGCTACAGCTACAGCTACAGCACGGTGCCGTGCAGGGCGCGGCGGTCACCGGACATGGCGTAGCGGCGGGCGGCGAGGCCGTGGTCGAGGGGTTCGCCGATCTCCTCGCACAACGGGGCGAGGACGTCGGCGGCGTCGGTGTCGGAGAGGTAGGCGGAGGCGACTTCGAGCATCAGCTCGCCGATCGCGTGCGTGCTGGCGGCGAGCTCGTCGACGACACGGCGCAGCGCGGCGAGCGTGGGGTCTGCCTGCGGGTCGGTGGCGGTCAGCGGCACGCTGTTGCCCGTCTGGCCGGGCGCATGCTCCAGGATGTAGCCGGTGGCGACGTTCTTGAAGTTCAACTGTTCGGCGGCACCTGCCCACCAGGCTGAGCTGAGCTTGTCCGGTCCGTTTACCCGTACGTTCTCCAGCAGGCGCCGGTTGAGCCGGGTGCGTGCCCCTGGCCGCTCGTGCGGTCCAGAGCGAACCAGTCGGGCATCAGCTGCGATGACGCCCGGACTGCTGGACGTACACTTGCCTTTCAACTTGCCCCAGGTGACCGCGCTAATCGGGGAACGCGCACGTCACAGCCGTAGTCAAGGGGGATGCCGGACGCCGACTACTTCCCTGGGACACCCCCTTTCGGCCCGGGAAGCGAGTGACCCGGTCCCCCGCCGGTCCGCTCGGGCCCTGACGTGGCAGCGTGCCCGAGCACCGGGCTGGCTGGTCGTGGTCCGCCTCCCGGTGCCGTCGCCGGGAGATACGCCACCGGCACCGGCGCACTGGCCATCATCGAGCCGGTCCCCAGGGCCGGGCGGGTCCGGGGGGCCGCACGCGAAGCCGCGCACACCACGACGAAGTCCGGCCCGCATCTGACCGCGAGACCGGGCGGCGTACTCCTGGGCCTGCCCGTTCAGCGCTTGGCAGTCCTCGGCCGCGCCGGACGCGGTGGTGGCGTACTCGGCCAAGCGGTCGGTGAAGGCGTGCCTGTCGGCGACGGCCCGCGACATCTTCGACGTGCTCACCGCGCGCCAGGAGCCCGGCGGCCTGGTCCGCATCCGTCAGCAGCAGCTTGCCGAGCGCCTGGGCCTGTCGCAGTCCGCGGTCTCCCGCGCGATCGGGCAGCTTCGCGGCAAGGGCATCATCAGCGAACGGCAGCGCAAGGGCACGCTGCTCATCCACCCCCTGCTGGCCGGCTACGAGTCGCTCGCCCACAAGACCAACCACCTCGAGGCCCCGGACACGCACGTGTGGCCCATCAACTCCCCGTGGGCGACATCCGCCCACCGCGTGTGCGCGACGGGCGCACCGGTACCGACTTCGCCCCCGACCCGGACCCGGACGGCGGTGAGGACGCGCCCGCCCCCGAGGCCCGGCCCCCTCCGGCTGGCTGGCTGGCTGGCTGAACCCGAGCCGCACGTCGCGCACCACCATGGCGCCCTCCGAGCTGGAGGGCGCCGTCGCCGTTCCTGGCCGGTGACGTTTCCGTGCCAGCAGCACCAGGTGAACCGGCCCGTTCCAGATTTCACGGTGCTGCGTTGCGCACGCGCATGCCCAGTCGGCGGTCTGCGGGCTGGTGGTGGTGTTTTCCGCCGAGCAGCCAGTGTGTGATAGGCGCGGTCGACGGTGCGGTGCCTTCGGCTGGGCTGTCCACGTCGATGTCGGGTGCGGTGGCGTTCACTGTGCGGCTCCTTGGGGGCATGTGTCAGCGGTGGCCATGGTGTTGGGGTGGTGGTTCATGGGCGGGCCTGGTTCAGGTGGGTGGGGAGGGTTTGGACGGAGTTGGAGATCAGGGATGGCACGGGCACGAGGGATTCGGGGTTGGTGGCGAGTGAGAGTCCGGGGTATGCGCTGAACAGGGCTTCGAGAGCGATCGCGGCTTCCATGCGTGCCAGGGGTGCGCCAAGGCAGACGTGGGGGCCACCACCGAAGGCCAGGTGCCGGGACTGGGTTCGGGTGAGGTCGAACCGGTCGGCGTCCTGGCCGTGCTGGGCGGTGTCGCGGCCGGCCGCGCTGTAGGGAGCGAGGATGGCGTCGCCAGCGGGTATGGTCACGCCGCCTATGTCCAGGTCCTCGCGTGGGTAGCGGGCGAGGAAGTTTCCGATGGGGGCGTCCCAGCGCAGAGTTTCCTCGACGACGACGGCCCAGACGGAGGGGGCGGAGCTCAGCGCGAGATCGAGTTGGCCGGGGTGGGTGAGCAGGGCGCGCAGCGCGTTGGTGATGAGGCTGAGGGTGGTTTCGTGACCGGCGGCGACCATCAGCCAGAGGGTGCCGGTCAGCTCTGCGTCGTTGAGGATGCCGGAGTTGTCCCTCTGGGCGGCGATCAGGGCGCTGGTGAGGTCGTCGCCCGGTGTGCGGCGCTTGTGCGCGACGACCTTGTCGAGGAGTTCGTAGATGAGGCGTTGTGTCGAGAGGACTTCTTCAGGCTCTGCGGTGGAGTCGAAGATGGACCGGACCAGGCGCCGCAGCTGGGGCCGGAGCGGGCCGGGGACTCCGATGATGTCGCAGATGACGTTCATCGGCAGCGGGTAGGCCAGGTGCTCACGCAGGTCGACCGAGCCGTCCGGGCCGGTGCGCTCGGGCAACGCCTGGACGAGGCCGCGGGCGAGGTCGGTCACTTGCGGGCGCATGGCCCGGACACGTTCGGGGGTGAGGACCTGGGTGACGACGCGGCGCAGGCGGCGATGGTCGTCGCCGTCAGCCGTCACCATGTTGGTGATTTTGACCATGCCGGTCAGCGGCCAGTCCTCGGGAATCCGGTTGGTGCGGATGTCCGTCCACCGGTGCCAGTCCTTGCTGACCCGCGGATCAGTCACCAATTCCGTGACGAGCTGGTGCGTGGTGACGGCCCAGGCTTCCACGTCGCCGGGCAGGATCACCTTCACGACCGGGCCGAGCTCTCGCAGCCGTGCGGCTTCGCCCTGGTGGTCGGCGCCGGTCGGGTCCAGGCGCAGGGCCGGGACATGCTGGGCAGTACGTTGTTGTGCCGTCATGAGCTACCTCCGGTACACGGTGCGAGAGCGGGCGGGCTGGGCTGTCGAACGGACGGGTCCAGGGCGGTGTCGCTGGTCGGCGTGAACGTCACGGGCAGGGATTGGAAACCGGTCGATGCGTCCGAGCGGCCTGAGCGTGGTGGCGAGCATGTCTTTGTAGCGGCTGGCGGTCTCGGCGTGGTTGGTGTAGGTGGTCCGTCTCGCCTCTCGTAGGACCCGGAGGGTCTCGGTCCTGGTCTGGTGGCGGGCTGTACTGCGGCTGAGGGGGGCCGCGGTGGCACCCGTCGCCGCTGTACCGAGGGCTCCGACGGTGGCGCCGAGCACGGCGGCGAGTCCTGCGTCCATCGCGCCACTGTGGCGGCCGCCGTCCGGGCAGCGCGAGACGGAGATCAGCCATCCGCATCCGGACAGCTTCGCGGCACGCCTGGTGGTGGTCGGGGCCGGAAGCCGGCCGGGACGCCAGTCGCCTTTCGTGGGCTGACGCGAGGGTGACGGGATGCACTCATATCTGCGGATTCAAGGAGTGGTTTACGGCTAAAGGTGAGGTTGTCTGCGGCATCCCGTCGCTCGGAACGTGACTGTCAGAGCTGCCTCGTATCTCCTGCCCCGTCAGATTGGCCGCCATACGCGCCAGATCACACTAGAGGTGCGATTTTCATGCCTTTCGTTGCTCTCTACCCCGAAGTGGGCCGCCTTGACGCCACCCAGCCCGGTCTCGGGGTCGACCTGGAGTGGTCCCGCGTCTACAAGGTCTCGCCCCGCGTCGCCCTCACCTGCCCCGAATGCGCGTGGGGTGTGCACGCCAAGCACTCGCCGAGCCGAGTGCGGTTCTTCTGCCATGACAGCGGGCGACCGCCGGAGTGCTCACTGGCGAACGAGTCCTGGGAGCACCACATGCTCAAGCTGGAAATGGCCGGGGCTATCCGCGCGGCCGGCTGGTTCGCCGAACTTGAGGTCGCGGCAACCGCAGCTGTCAAGGACGTGGGAGAGGTAGGCCGTTGACGCCGCGTTCCGGCCGAACTTCGTTCCCTTGGTGACCATGACGTGGGGGTTCTCCGTCGACCAAGCCGCGCGGTGGTTGAGGCATCGTTGCAGCCCTGTCCAGGAAGCCGGATCGAGTGGAACTGGGTGTGGGCGTTTGCCGAGCCGGATCGGTGAGAGGTCGAGTACCTCGTCGACCAGGTCGGCGACAAACCGGGCCAGATGATCCTCGGGCAGCCAGTCGTCCGGCGACGGCGGCAGCAGCAGGACCTGGTGCGGGTCGAACGCCCGGAACGTCTTGTCCACCGCCGCCGGACGATGCTGCGGCCGCTTCTTCCCGCCCGGCTCGACCTCGAACAGCCCATCCCCGCCATGCATACCGGGATCATGCCGCAGAGAAGACCGCGAGATACGGGCGGGTTGACCACATGACTTCGTAAGAGGTGCCGGCACGGCCGGGGCGGATGTCAGGCGCGCGAACCGCGCCCGCGGCCGCGCGGTTCCCTCCCGCGCCGTCGTTCCTGCTTCTCCTCGGCCCGGCGGGCGCTCCGGTACGCGCGGGCCAGCACGGCGTGGGACAGCGGTACCACTTCGGGCCGGGCCTGCAGGAGCAGCGTGTACAGATCGCGCGAGACCGGCGCGCTGAAGCTGGGCCAAAGTCCCTGCCGCGAAGCGCGCAGACCCTCGGCGATCCAGGGGTCCACCCGCTCGGGGCGGGCGAGCACCCTGGCGCCGCGCACGGCGTTGTAGCCATGAGCCGAGGGGGAGTGGGCGACGTACCGCCGCAGCAGCTCGCCCGCCCCGGGGAAGTCCTCGCAGGCGCGGGACAGTACGCCCGCCAGGTGCTCGGAGCGGTGCCCGTCCAGCCCTGTCTGGAGGCGGTCGAACAGCTCCGGATCGGCGTACATCCGTGTCGTCACGAACCAGTGGGTGAAGGTCTCCGGTCCGATCCAGGGCTCCGCCATGCGCGCGGGCGCAGGCGTCCCGCCGTGCAGCGCGAGGGCCCAGTTCACCCAGGCCCACGTCGCGGACCGCGCCCCCTCCGCAGCCGACCCCGCGAACTCGGGAAGGCGTTCGAGGACGTGCGCGGCGGTGACGTACTGCCGATGGCCCGCCGACAGCAGGGCGAGCATGACGCGTTCGGGCAGGCCGGGATGGTCGGACAGCCCCGGAAGGGCGGGGACGCCGGGAGCCGTGAAGGACGCGGCCGAGCGCCGCCAGCGCCCGCGCTCGTACTCGAAGAGGACCCCGGCGACCTCCTCGAGGGGCCGGGGGACAGCGGGCAGCGGGGCCCCGGTCAGCGCGCTGACGAGGGCCTGGGCGTGCAGGTCGAGCGGGGTCCGGCCGGGCAGGAGGGGGATGTCGACCGGGGCGGCGACGGCGCTGTCGGTCCGCCCGGCGCCGGTGCCGCCACCGAGGGCGGCGGTGAAGGCGGCCAGGGCCACCGCCTGGCGCTCGGCCAGAGCGGCACGGTCGAGCGCCGGCGGCGCGAGGCGCAGGACGGGTGCGTCGGCGAGGAGGTGGAGCAGGTCGGGGCCGCCGCGGGAGTAGTCCAGTTCCTCGCGGACCACCGCGCGGAAGCGCTCCGCGTGGCCCACGACGAACAACAGGCGCACCGGCGGCGTGTCCCGCGGGCGCGCATCGAACGCCAGCAGCAGCGGGACGACGGTCGCGCGCACGAGGGAGTGCAGGTGGCTGTCGACGTCGGAGCGCAGGTCGGCCTCGTCCACGACGACCAGCGCGGGCCTGCCCCGGTCGCGCAGCGCCGGGAACAGCTCGTGCTCGGAGACGCGCAGCAGCCGTCCGGCGGTCCACTCCTCACCGAGCGCCCGCGCGAGTTCCAGCGCCAGCCGCGACCTGCCGACGCCGCGGTCACCGGCGAGCAGCATGACCGGCGTGTCGGTCCCGTCCTCGCACCAGCGCCGCAGCCGGGCCAGCTCGTCGTCGCGGTCGCGGAAGGGCACGGGACTGTGCAGGGGCGACAGCAGCCGGAACACGCTGGGACCCTCCGCACCCGGGCCGGCCACGCCCGGCGCCGGGTTCTCCAGCATCTCCCGGTAGGCGAGGAAGCGCTCGATCCGCCATGTGCGCCGCCCGATCACTCCCTCAACGGCGGACACGGCGATCCCCCCGCCGGCCAGGCAGACGGGCTGCCACCAGGACTCGGCCCACACCCGGGACCAGCCGATCATCACGCAGAACCAGGCGACCCCGGCCAGGAAGCAGGCCGCGCCGCCCCAGAACACCACGCTCGCCGCGATCGGCAGCCCCTTGCCGGGCCCCGGATCGTCCCAGCCGCCCCGCTGCGCACCCCGCCGACCCACCGCGCCCACGCCCACGCCCACGCCCACGGCATCCCTCCCCGTCCATTCCCCTGACCCTCATGATCACCCCGACGAGTCCGGCCCGGCAACGGCCCGTCGGCCAGGGGCGCGAGGCGTGCCACCAGTCAGGGGAGAGCGCGCACCGGGTGCGTTTCGCGAATTTCTGGCAACAACGTCGACTCCCCGCCGCGGTCTGCGCACTCGCCGGGGCGCTCGCCCTCGCCTTCTCAGAGTTCGCCGGGGCCTGGAGGCCACAGCCACCGCGGCTGCCCGCGCTGAAGCCGGCGTCTTCGCCAGCCGGAAGTGATGTCGCAGAGTCCGGGTCCGAACGTGCCCCTCCCACGACCACGATCTCTCAGCACAGACAGTGGTACCAGCGTTCCCCAAGGCACCTTAGCTATGTCGGGGCAGTTCGACTCGGACGGTGAGGCCCCCGCCGGGGCGCGGGTGGGCGATGACCTGGCCCTGGTGGGTCAGGGTGATCGCGCGGGCGACGGCCAGTGCCAGTCCGGAGCCATCGCTGCGGCACTCCGGGCCGTGTTGGAACGCTTCGAACAGCACGGGGACCTCGTGCGGGTCCAGGACCGGACCGGTGTTGGTGACTTCGATGAAGGCGAGACGGTCCGTGGTGCCGGTGGCTACCGTCGCTGTGCCGTCGGGGTGGTTGTGGCGCACCGCGTTGGTCAGCAGGTTGAGAGCGATCCGCCGGAGCGGTGAGGGGTCGCCTGCAACCGGGCCCGGCCGCAGGTCGGTGGTGATGCGGGTGCCCGACGCTCGCGCCTCGTCGGAAGTTTCCCCCTGGCCGTGACCTTTTTCGACGCCGACGGGTATGCGTGGGTCCGGGACTGCATGTCGCGAGACGTGGTCCGCCGTAGACGTCTGGATCGCGGGGCCGGCTGCTGATGCATCCCCGCACGTGGAGAACCTTCGGAACGCACCAAAAACGCAGGAGAATGCTGCGCCGCTGAGCGTTGTTGGGGCTCGTTGAATCTGGTTCTGTCCGCACTTCCGTGAACGATCTTTCTGCGGCCACCAGGCGGATCGGTAGGATCGCGGCATGATCGGAGATCCCGTAGTCGTGCTGCCAGAGGCCGAGTACCGGCGTGTATGGGACCGTTTCTACGAGGATTTCAGCTTCCGTCCGAGTACGAATCCGATCAAGTGGCCGGCCATTCATGACCGCGTACTTCCGCAGGCAGGATCGGTGCTGCTGGCAGGTCTTCTCCACTGCCTGCGACAGATTCCGCAGCAGGTGCCAGCGATCTGCAACCTCCACCGCATGCGGCGCCGCTTTCTTGATCGCTCGCGTGTAAGCACTGACCCGGTCTCGGCAGACGATCTCCACTCCAGGATGGGCAACGAGCCAGGATGCGAGCGTCTCAGACGTGCGATCGGGAAGAACATCGACGGGGCAACGCTTTTCCACGTCCACGAGGATCGTGCCGTAGGTACGTCCCCGTCTGAAGGCAAACTCGTCCACGCCCAGAATGCGCGGTGCCCGTTGTGCAACGGGTGGAGCGTGAAGGAGTTTCAGCAGCCGCATCCTCCCTGCTGGCACACCCATCTTCCGACACAACCTGGATCCGGGGCGCCCTCCGAGCTCCGTCGCGATGGCATGCAACAACTGACGCAGCCCCATGCTGGCCTGGCGGTATCGCTCACTGACCCCGGCGATCTGCTCAACGAACGTACGACGCATGCACTCGGTGTTGTCACAGAAGAACCGACGAACCGTCAGCAGAATGATCGTCGGCCGACCGGCAACAGGGCGATCAGAGATCCTCCGTCCGTACCGACTGTGGACGCGTTTCGACGGGACGCCGCAGGCAGAGCATGAGCGGAGTGGTGTTCGGCTGAAAGCTCGAACTATGACGAGACAGTCATCAGCCGTGAAATCCTCCACCACAACGCCGTCGGCGCCTGGGTACAGCAGCTCTTCGATCGATCGCGCAGTAGCCCCCACCCCCAAGAGGTGCCCAGGAGGAACGATCCGTCATTCAAGGCGGCCGGACCTCGTTCACGGAAGTGCGGACAGAACCTTGAATCTCCCCACCCCACGCTCACAGGTTCCCCAGACTTGCTCACCTTCGTTCCCATCCGAGACGGACGTGGGTATCGGTCAAGGGATGTAGGGCCACAGCCCCATGTGCTTTCCGATCTTGCTGACTAGCGTCGGCGACTATGCAGAACAGAAGAATCGTTCACCGCTCGGTGGCCGAACGTAGGCGTGAGACTTTCGACCGCCTTGCCACGGAGCGGGATGTCTGGGTGGCGACAGCTCATCCCGATCACGGCCCCCACCAGGTCCCCTTGTGGTTCGCATGGGACGGGAAAGCGGTCTGGGTGTGCACGAGCGCGACGTCCGCGACGGTGCGGAACGTACACAAGGACCCGCGGGTGCGCCTGTCACTACCGGACGCCTTCGATGTCGTGCTGCTCCAAGGGGCGGCGCAGTGCTTCACGGACCAGAATGTGCCGGCGGACGCTGCGGACGCATTCGCCGGCAAGTTTGGCTGGGACCCGCGCATGGAGGACGGTCCCTTTGTGTATCTACGCATAGCGCCGAAGGTGGTACGTGCTTGGCGCGGAGAGCCGGAGTTGAGCGGCAGGGTGATCATGCGTGACGGTGCTTGGCTGGAGTAGCCGCTGCCCCGGACGGACTCCCTGCCTGTAGCAGACCTCCCGCTCGGGGCCCGTGGCCCAACCGGGGCAACTGGGCTGCGACCATGCGGCGTTCGTTCATTTGCGATGAGTGGGCTTGATGAATTTCAGAGATCCCCATCAGCGTTCGGTTCTGCATCCGGCGAAATAGGCAGGAGCGAGCGAAATAGGCAGGAGCGAGTCAGAGGACAGTGCCGTGCAGGGCGCGACGGTCGCCGGACATTGCGTAGCGGCGGGCCGCGAGGCCGTGGTCGAGGGGCTCGCCGATCTCCTCGCACAGCAGCGCCAGGACGTGGGCGGCGTCGGTGTCGGAGAGGTAGGCCGGGGCGACTTCGAGCATCAGCTCCCCGATCGCGTGGGTGCTGGCGGCGAGGTCGTCGACGACACGGCGCAGCCCGGCGAGGGTCGGGTCTGCCGGCGGGTCGGCGGGGGCGGTGGCGGGGCGGTGCGGATGTCGCGGACGGCCTGGCGGACCACGGCGCGCACGGTGGGCTCGTCGAGGGCTTGGAGGCCGCTGTCGGCGAGTGCGGTGAGTCGGTGGGTGGATGAAGCTCCGCGATGTCGCTGGAACGGGCGGAGACGGCGATCAGTGCGCGTTGGGACAGGCCGTAGTCGAGGGCGGCTGCGGTGGCCTGGTCGGTGTCTCGCGTGCGAGACACCTCGGTGCCGGCGGCGACGGCGCCGTGGATCGCGGCCAGGGCGCGGGCGACGTTCAGGAGCCGGTACGCCTGCCCGCGGCTGATCCCGAACTCCGCGCCGCGGTACGACTCCCACGAGGCGTAGCCGAGCGGCACCCAGACGCGGACGGCGTGCGCGTCACGGACCCGGACGGCGAGCACCGCCACGGAACGCCGGACATCGTCCATCGCCGCACGCAGCCCGGCCGTCGCCTCCCGTGCCTGCTCCTCGGTGAGCGGCGGCCCGACAACGGGCCCGGCGATGTCTTGGCCGGTCCCGTGGCCGCAGACCTCGAGGCTCAGGTGGACCCGCTGCGGACGGGCATCGACTGGGTCTTCAGTCTCTTCTGCTCCAGCCCCACCCAGTTCGGCGAGTGCCGCGCACCGCGCGGCGTGTCAGCCGGGGTTGATGTGGTAGCAGGGGAGATGCGGCAGGTCCTCGGCCCATCGTGGAAGAGATCCTCCCGACCGTGCAGCAGTGCACGTGTGCCTTGATCGCCCCGGGAAGCTTCCTTCCCCGAGGCATCGGACGAACTCCTGTCCATGGCTCTCAGCGCGGTGCGCGGGGACGAACTGGATGCACGCAGCGTCTGGAGGCGTTCACCGAGGGGCACCGCGAGCGCCTGGTCGAGATCGGCCGATCAGGGTGGTGCCGGTGGTTCACACTCGTGTGTCGAAATCTCCCGACGCCGCTTTCACACCGTAGGGGCACTCGGCCTTGGCGTACGAGTAGCGCCAGGCGCTGACGCTCATGCTGCCGTCCTTGCACCACACTGTCGCCTTTACGTAGATGTTCCCCTGGCAGTCAACGCGGTAACGGCCGGCACGCCCGGTTATGTATCCGGAGTGTGTCGGGCGGCACTCGGGATTACGTCGAAGGAGAAGAAGCGAGGAGGGTGGCGCGCGGCCACCGAGCGGATGAACGCACGGAGTCCCACCTGGTGTTTCTCAGGGTGTCCGTGGGACGGCGCTGCACGTTGAAGGGCTTCTGGGTACGGGGCGCTGTCCGCTGTCTGCCGTATCGTTCCGATCGTGGTGTGGCCGCGCGCACGTCGTGAACGTGCGCCTGGGCCGTCCGACCGTCTGCCGCTTCGAACAGGAGTCGTCCCCTTGTCCTCGCCCGAGTCCCCCGCGTCCATCGCGCGCGTGCTGCTGGTCGAGGACGACGACCTGATGCGCCGGTCCTTCGCCGTCGCCCTGGAGCGCTACGGCTACGAGGTTCGGGCCGCCGCCGACGGGCTCGCCGGGCTGGAAGCCTTCTATGAGTACACGTTCGACCTGCTGATCCTCGACGTGATGCTGCCCGGTCTCGACGGGATCGGGCTGTGTCGCAGGGTCCGGGAGACCAGTTTGGTCCCGGTCCTGATGATGTCCGCCCGGGGCGACGGCCTCGATGTGGTCGCCGGTCTCGAGGCGGGCGCCGACGACTACGTCGTCAAGCCGGTGGAGACGTACGTCCTGGTGGCCCGGATGCGTTCGCTGCTGCGGCGCGCCACGTACTCGCCCGCTCCCCCAAGTGGTCCGACCGCGGGCGGGGACCGTCCGGCCGAGGAGGACGTGCTGGAGTTCGGGGACCTGCGGATCGACACCGCCGGGATGGAGGTCTTCGTCTCGGGTCACCCGGTCGCCCTCACCCCCACCGAACTCAAGCTCCTCCTGGAGTTCGCCGCCCACCCCGGCGTCGTCCTGGAACGGCACACGCTCCTGCGGGACGTCTGGGAGTACGGCTGGGACGGTGACAGCCGGGTCGTCGACCTGTGCGTGCAGCGGCTGCGCCGCAAGCTGGGCCGGGACCGGATCGAGACGGTCCGGGGCTTCGGATACAAGCTCCGGCGGTGACCGTGCCCCCCGCACCCCGAACCCGGCCGCGCCACTCCTCGTTGCGCTGGAAGATCGCCGCGCTAGCCGCGTCCACTGCCCTGCTCGTGGTGGCGGCGGTCGGCGTCCTCGTCCACCTGTGGACGGCGCACGACATCCGATGGCGCGGCGAGGCGCGGGCGTTCAACGCCGTGTACACGGCCATGGACGTCTACCGGCGCACCGGCGTCTTCACCGAAAGTGCCACGCTGGACCCCGACAACCTGCCCGCCGAGCTGCGTGCCCCGGCCGATGGCGCCCGGCACACGGCCTACGACGACCACGTCGAGGGAAACGTCGGACCGAGCGCCTGGGCCGCCCAACGGACCGGCGGGCCGGGCAGCCCCGTCCTCGCCATCCAGATCAATCTCGGCCCGGAACACGCCAACCTCTCCCGCCTCGACGCGGCCATGACGGTCGCCTCGCTCCTCGCACTCGCGGCGGCCACCCCCCTCGCCGTGTACGGCGCCGGACTCCTCGCCCGGCGGCTGGGCCACGTCGCCGAGACGGCGGCCCGGATCTCCGCCGGGGACCTCGACGCCCGCTCGGGGCCCACCAAGGGCAATGACGAGGTCGCCGACATCGCCGCCACCGTCGACCTCATGGCCGACACCCTCGCACGGCGGCTACGCACCGAACGTCGCTTCACCGCCGACGTGGCCCACGAACTGCGCACTCCCGTCGGAGGGTTGCTGGCCGCCGCCGACCTCCTGCCGCCCGGTGAGACCGAGGACCTGCTGCGGGCCCGAATCCGCGGCCTGCGCGATCTGGTCGAAGACCTCCTGGAGATCTCCCGGCTGGACGCCGGTGCCGAACAGCCGGTCCACGCCCGGATCCCGCTCGGCGCCGTGGTCACCGAGGCAGTCTCCCGTACTGGCCTCAGCGCGGAGGTCACCGACGTCACCGACGACGGCACCGAGCGAACCGTGGAGACCGACCCCCGCCGCCTGGAGCGGGTCGTCGGCAACCTCGTCGTCAACGCCCACCGGCACGGCGGCGCCCCCGTCCAGGTCACCGTCGACGGGCGGACGGTCGTCGTCCGCGACCATGGCCCCGGCTTCCCGCCCGACCTGCTGGCCCACGGTCCGCGCCGCTTCCACACCGGCGTCCGTGAACGCGGCACGGGCCACGGCCTCGGACTCACCATCGCCTTCGGACAGGCCCGTGTCCTCGGCGCCGGACTTCGGCTGTCCAACGCCCCGGACGGCGGCGCCGTCGCCACCCTGCGGCTGCCCGGCTGAGGGAGGAACAGAGCCATCGCCGCCGCCCGGCCGGCGGCGGCCCGACCGACTGATACACGCCCGAGCGGGCACCGATACACGACCGACCAGGCCCCGATACGTTCTCCCGACACCCTTCTTGTGCGTCTTTCCGTACGAGAAGAGGAGTCCCATGACCGCCGACCTCCGGTCGACGCCAACCATGACCGGCGTGGCAGCCTCCACCACCGACCTGTCGAAGATCTACGGCGAAGGCGACACCCGAGTCGTCGCCCTGGACCGGGTCAGCATCGCCTTCCGGGAAGGCGAGTTCACCGCGATCATGGGCCCGTCCGGCTGCGGCAAGTCGACCCTGATGCACTGCGCCGCCGGGCTCGACTCGCCCACCGCCGGCTCCGTACGCGTCGGCACTACCGAACTCGGCGGCCTCCAGGACCGGCAGCTCACGCAACTGCGCAGGGACCGGATCGGGTTCATCTTCCAGGCGTTCAACCTGCTGCCGACGCTGACCGCGCTGGAAAACATCACGCTGCCGCTGGACATCGCCGGGCGCCGCCCCGACCGGGAGTGGCTGGACCGCGTCGTCTCCATGGTCGGCCTCGCCGGACGGCTGGGCCACCGCCCCGCCCAGCTCTCTGGCGGCCAGCAGCAGCGCGTCGCCGTCGCCCGCGCTCTGGCATCCCGCCCGGCGATCATCTTCGGCGACGAGCCCACTGGCAACCTCGACTCACGCGCGGGCGCCGAGGTCCTCGGCTTCCTGCGGGACTCGGTGCGCGAGCTGGGCCAGACCGTCGTCATGGTCACCCACGACCCGGTCGCCGCCGGGTACGCCGACCGCGTGGTGTTCCTCGCCGACGGACGGCTCGTCGAGGAGATGGCCCGCCCCACCCCGGACCGCGTCCTCGACCTGATGAAGAGCCTGGGCGCGCGCTCGCACGATGGCTGATCCACACCCTCCCGGCACCCCGGCACCCCGGCACCTCGGCCAACCTCAGAAGGCCCTGAAAGGTCCTGGAAGACCCCCATGTTGAGAACAACACTGCGCAACCTGCTGGCCCACAAGGCCCGGCTGGCCATGACCGTCCTCGCCGTCTGCCTGGGGGTCGCGTTCGTCAGCGGCACCCTCGTCTTCGCGGACACCACCGCCGCCGCCCATCGCGCCGCCTCGTCGAAGAGTTTCGCCGGGATCGCGGTCACCGTCACCGAGAAGGCACCGGAGCCCGGCGCCCAAGAGGACGGGCCGCCGGTCGGCGTGCTCGACGACGCGCTCGCCACGAAGCTGGCCCGGGTGCCCGGCGTCGCCGCCGTACGCCCTTCCATCGACGGCTTGGCGACCCTTAACGCGGCGGACGGCATCCCGCTGCGCGCCGAGCGGGCCTGGTCGAACGTGGCCTCCGCGTACATCCCCGGCGAGGACAGCGAGGACACCCGCCACCCGCTGGCCGAGGGCCGCGCCCCCGCCCGCGCGGGCGAGATCGCCGTCGACAGCGGCACCGCCGACGCCGGCGGACTCCACCTCGGCGACACGGTCACCTTGGCCACGGACGGCCCGGTCATGACCGCGCGGCTCGTCGGTCTCGTCACCACCGAAGACACCCGCGTCACGGCGGGCGGCACCCTCGTCCTGTTCGACAAGGCGACCGCTCAGAAGCTGTTCTTGACCCCCGGCCACTACACCGGCATCGATCTCTCCGCCACGCCCGGCACCAGCGCGTACGAACTCGCCGACCGGGTCACAGCCGTCCTCCCCGCCGACCGCGCCGAGGCCACCACGGGCCAGGCCCAGGCAGCCCAGCAGGCCACCCTCGTCAACACCCTGACCCGCGGCTACCAGAAGATCCCGCTGGTCTTCGCCGGGGTCTCGCTCTTCATCGGCTCCTTCCTCATCGTGAACACCTTCACCATGGCCGTGGCCCGGCGGAGCAGGGAGACCGCCCTGCTCCGCGCGATCGGCGCCTCGCGCCGCCAGGTGTCCCGCTCTGTCCTCCTGGAAGCGGTCGTCATCGGCCTCGCCGCCTCGGCAGCCGGATTCCTCCTCGGCCTCGGCATCGCGGCGGCCCTGCCCCACGTCCTCGGCGCCGACGGGCACACACTACCCAGCGGCCCTCTGGAGATCGGCCCGCGCTCGGTCGTGGCCGCGCTCGGCGTGGGCGTCGGTGTCACCGTCCTCGCTGCCTGGCTGCCCTCCCGAAGGGCCGCCAGGACCGCGCCCGTCGAGGCGATGCGCACGGCGGAACAGCCGCCCGCCGCACAGCGGTTCCGGCTGCGCGGCGCGATCGGCCTCGGCCTCCTCGCGCTCGGAGTCACCTGGCTCGTCTCGCTCAGCGACGCACAGGACGCCTCCGAGGAGAACCTGCGAAACGCCATGATCGGCTGCGGGCTGCTCGTCGCCGCCCTGATCGCGCTCGCCCCGCTGCTCGCCTCGCCGGTGATCCGGCTGACCGGACGGCTGACCGGACGCCTCGGCGTCACCGGCCGCCTCGCCCGCGAGAACTCCCTGCGCGACCCGCGCCGCACCGCCGCCACCGCCGCCACCCTGCTCCTCAGCACCGGCCTCGTCACCGGGCTCGCCGTCATCGGGAACTCCACCGGCCAGGCCCTCGACCGCCAGGCGGCCGCCGGTCTCGGCGCCGACTACGTCGTCAGCACACGCTCCACCACGACAGGCATCGACCCGGGCGCAGTGCGCCGCCTGGCCGACACCAGCGGAGTGCGTACCACCACCGCGATCACGGACTCCACCCTGTTCACCGGCACCGGTGTACGGGAGATATCCGGCGTCGACCCCGCCACCGTCCGCGACACCATGAAGCTCGACTTCCTCTCCGGCTCCATCGACGACCTGGCGCCCGGCCGGATCGCCCTCTCCAGCACCCTCGCCCGGGAACACGGGGTGACCACCGGCGGAGTGCTCAACGCCCGCCTCGGCCGCGAGGGCGAGTTCGCCCGGTACAAGATCGTGGGCGTCTACAAGGACAGCCCGATCGCCCGCGACGCGCTCGGCGCCCGCACCGAGGTCGCGCGGAACAGCTTCCTGCCCGGCTCAGTCCAGCGCGTCCTGCTGCGCACCGACGACGCAGAACCGAAGGCACTGGAGACACGGCTGCGCACCGCCGTGGACAACAACCCGCTGCTGAAGGTGCAGGACCGGGACCAGCTCGTCCGCGAGGCCGCGGGCACCATGGGCGACCTGCTAGGCGTGATGTACGGGATGCTCGGCATCGGCGTCGTCATCAGCGCGCTCGGCATCGTGAACACCCTCGCCATGTCGGTCGCCGAACGCACCCGGGAGATCGGCGCGCTGCGGGCGCTCGGCATGGACCGCTCCGGCGTCCGCCGCATGATCCGCCTCGAAGCGCTGACGGTGGCGGGCTTCGGCACCCTTCTCGGCGTGGCGGGCGGCCTGTTCAGCGCCTGGTCGGTCGGCTCCCTCGCCAACGGCGCGATCGACGACTACACCCTGGCCCTGCCCTGGGGAACCCTGCTCCTCGTCTGCCTGCTCTCCCTCACCATCGGCACTCTCGCCGCCGCCGTACCGGCCCGCCGGGCAGCGGCCCTGAGCCCTCTGGAGGCGGTCGCGGACGTCTGACAGGACCGATGGGTCTCCGACAATTAGCCGTGCCACATCGTGCCAGAAGGGGTGGCCAACAGCGGCCAACAACAGACACGGGAAGACGGTACTCACTGCACCTGCGCCTTCCACACGGCGGCGTATTCGCCCTGTTCCTCTGGAAGGCGGCCAGCGCCCTCAGCACTTCCTTCCTTCGCACTCCGGTCGGCTTCCAGACCTGTGTCGACCTGGTGTATTGCCCCGTGAGACACCTCAGGGTTCTACTCGTCCACACGCTGTCGTGCTGGCTGGACGCGTTCGGTGACGTGGGTGCCGCGTCCGCCATGGCGTACGTGCACCCCAACACCTTCCGGTACCGACTGCGCCGGGTCGCAGAGGTCGGTGAGATCAACCTCGACGACCCTGGCGAGCGGTTCGCGGCGATGCTGCAACTCCGGCTCCACCCGCCCGGCGCCATGAGGAGAAGCACCGCAACGAGTCAACATTCGTCCGCACCGCTCGAACACCACCTGAAGATTCGTGGAACTCCACGAATCGGCTGCGCCACCTGATGTCCAGGATGAGCCGTCAACCCCGACGCAGCCGTACGGAGGTAACCATGACCGCGGTGGTCACCGAGGACACCTGGACATCTGAGCGGATCAACCGGACAGCGACGATCACGATGGTGGTCATGCTGTGCGCCTGGTCGATCGACTACATCGACCGGTTCTCCATCAGCATGGCTCTGCCGTCGATCGGAGAGGAGTTCCATCTCGGCAAGACCGCGCAGGGCTCGTTGGTCACCGTCTTCGCGCTGGTCTACATGATCTGCCAGATACCGGCTGGCTACCTGGCCGATCGGTATGGCTCTCGCAAACCGATGCTGATCACGCTCGTGCTGTGGTCGTTGTTCACCGCTTTGACCGGGATGGCCGGCACCTTCGGTCTGCTCCTGCTGTTCCGTGGCCTGTTCGGTGCTTGTCAGGGCGCGTTCCCGGCGGCGTCGTTCAAAGCCATCGCGGAACGGACGACACCGGAGAGACGGGGGACCGCCACGAGCGTGATGTTGTCCGCCAGCGGGATCGCCGGCCTTGCACCCCTGCTCGTCGCCCCCCTGCTGACAGCCATCGGCTGGCGGCACACCTTCCTCTGGATGGCGGGTTGTGGCGCGGCCATCGGCATCGGGCTGTGGGCGCTCCTGCCCAAGGCGTTGCCGGACCGGCTCAGCCGGCTGCCGCAGGCGGCGGTGACGATGCCCGAAGTCTCGCGTGCCCAAGTGCTGAAGTCCCCGGGCGTGTGGAAGTTCGCGGTGCTGTTCTGCGCGATGAACATGCTCAGCTACGGCCTGGTCACCTGGGTGCCCAGCTATCTGCTCGAGGCCAGAGACCTGTCGCTGAACGAGACCGGCGTGCTGTCGGCGATCCCGAGTCTGGTGGGCTTCGCGACGACTATCTTCGGCGGCTGGCTGTTCGACCGGTACTTCCATGACAAGGCCAGGTGGTACCTGGTGTCCATCGCGACGGTGACCTCGGTACTGCTCGTCCTGATGGTGTCGGCGGGCAGCGCGGCGACATTCACGGTCTACGAGACGCTGGCCGTCGGAGTGTTCGGGATGGCGACGATGTGCGTCTTCGGCCTTCCGCTGCGGGTGCTTCCCACGGCGGTGGCCGGACTCGGTTCCGGGATGACGAACTTCGGAGGCCAGGTCGCCGGCGTCATCGCGCCGCTGGCGATGGGCTGGCTGGCGGACGCGTTCTCCTACACCGCGGCGTTCGGCTTCCTCATCGGCACCACGCTGCTCACCGCGGTGATCGCTTTCTGGGTCCCACAGCGCGCCGAACAGTTCAACTTTCCGTCGACCGGCACCAAGTAGTCGGCCGGCGCACCAGCAGACAGATCCGGTGCGGACAGAAAGTCCATACCGGACAGACAGAAGGGATCACCCCATGGTCACCGAATCGGAACTGGTCGCTACAATCAGCGCCCGGGCGGCGGAAGTCGGCGTCCAGGTCCGGCTGCACGCGGCCGATCTGGACGGCCCGCGGCAGGTGGGCATCGACGCCGAGGAGCCGGTGGTCACCGCGTCCGTGTTCAAGGTCCCCGTAGCAGTGGAACTTGCCCGGCAGGCGGCCGACGGTGAATTCGAACTCGCCGAGCGGATCGCGGTGGCACCGGGACATCCGACCGCCAGCCCGTACGGTCTTGCGACGTTCCGCCACGACGTCACGATGTCCTGGTACGACCTGGCCGTCCTGATGATCGGCATCAGCGACAACGTCGCCACAGACCTGATCCTCGGGAAGGTGGGAAAGGCCGCGGTCGCCAGGACGCTGCGGCGGCTCGGCCTCCCGCACACGGCCGTCCCGCACGACTGCGGGGAGCTGTTGCGCACGATCGGCGAGGACCTCGGGATCGACTACCAGGACGACGAACGGATCCTGGCCGCGTTGCCGGCCGAACAACTCGCCAGACTGCGTGCGTTGACACCCGAAGAGACCTGCCGGACCACCGCCGCGGAAAGCACCCGGTTGCTGGGCCTGATCTGGCGTGATGAGGCAGCGCCCGCGGCGGCGTGCGCCGACGTCCGGCGCTGGCTGGAACTGCAGGTGTGGCCGCACCGGCTGCGTTCCGGCTTCGCGGACGACGACGTCAGGATCAGCGGCAAGACCGGAACGCTGCCCTCGCTGCGCAACGAGATCGGCGTGGTGGAGTACCCGGACGGCGGCCGGTACGCAGTCGGTGTCTTCACCAGGGCCGTCGATGCCCGATCGAGAGTTCCCGAGCGTGACGCCTTCATCGGGTTCGCCGCCGCCCGGGCGGTGGACTGGCTTCGGCGGTAACCCGTACCGGAGGCCGGGGCCACCGCCGTCGGCGGACCGGTCGAGGCGTTCAGATTCGTGTACCCGGACGGATCTGCCTCCCCGGATTCGTCGCGTGAGACGAACGGACCGTCCGGCAAAGCTCCTAGGGTCGCCAGCAGCGAGGCTAGGAGGCGAAGCATGCGGACACTATTGCGGGGCGGTCGCGTCATCGACCCGGCTACGGGCTTTGACGGCACGGCAGACGTGCTGGTCTCCGACGACGAGGTCATCGCCGTCGGACCAGGGCTGCCGACCGCCGACGACCAGGTCGACATTGATGTCGCCGGGTACATCGTCGGACCCGGGTTCATCGATCTGCACAGCCACGTGCACTCCATCGCGGGCCAGCGGCTGCAGGCGATGGACGGCGTCACGACGGCGCTCGACCTGGAAGCCGGGATGATGCCCGTCGAACGGGCCTACGCCGAGGCGGCCGCGGCGGGACGCCCGCTGCACTACGGCTTCTCGGCCTCCTGGGGTTCCGCGCGGGCCAAGGTGCTCGCCGGCATCGAGCCGGACGCGGACATCAACACCGGACTCGCCGTGCTCGGCAATCCGGCCTGGCAGCGGACCTCGTCGAAGGCCGAACTGGCCGCCTGGCTGTCCCTTGTGGAGGGTGAGCTGGCGGCGGGCGCGCTGGGCGTCGGCGTGCTGCTCGGGTACGCCCCGGCCAGCGATCCGGCCGAGTTCCTGGCGTTGGCGAAGCTGGCCAAGCAGGCCGAAGCGCCCACGTACGCGCACGTCCGCGAGCTGGTCGAGATGGACCCGGCCACGCCGGTCGACGGGTCGCAGGAGATCGCGATCGTCGCGGCCGAGACCGGTGCCGCGATGCACCACTGTCACGTCAACAGCACGTCCGGACGGCACGTCGACCGGGTGCTCGCCACGCTGGAATCGAGCCGTTCCGCCGGGTCGCGGGTGACGGTCGAGGCCTATCCCTACGGTGCGGGCAGCACCGGCATCGGCGCGGCCTTCCTTTCGCCCGAACGGCTCAAGATGAAGGGCCTCGACCCGACGCGCGTGCTGATGCTGGAGACCGGCGAGCGGATCGCCGACGAGGCCCGGCTGCTGCAGGTCCGCGCCGAGGACCCGGGTGCGCCGTGCATCCTCGAGTTCCTCGACGAGGAGAACCCGAAGGACCGGGCCCTGCTGCACCAGACGCTCGCCTTCCCGGATTCGATCGTCGCGAGCGACGCCATGCCGGTGTACTGGCGAAACGCCGGCAGCGAATCCACCCAATGGCCGCTGCCCCCTGGGGGTGCGACGCACCCGCGCACGGCGGGCACGTTCTCCAAGTCGCTGCGGCTGATGGTGCGCGAGGCCGGGGTCTGGACCTGGCTGGAGGCGTTCCGGCGCTGCTCCTACTTGCCCGCGCGGGTGCTCGACGAGGTCGCGCCCGGCGCGCGGACCAAGGGCAGGCTGAACGTCGGCGCGGACGCGGACATCGTCGTCCTCGACCCCGCCACCATCACCGACACTGCCACGTACTTCGATTCGACCCGGCCCTCGGTCGGCGTCCGGCACCTGTTCGTCGCGGGAACCCCGGTGGTCCGCGACGGGCAGCTGCTCACCGACGCGTACCCTGGCCGGCCGCTGCGGGGGGAACCACGATGACGGAATTCAGCTTGGAAGCTTTGCTCACCGACATCGAAACGTTGGTGTGCTGCGAATCCCCGTCGTCCGACCTCGACGCGGTGGCACACAGCGCTGAGGTGCTGGCGGACCTCGGCAAGGCGTTGCTCGGCGTGGAGCCGGAGCGGATCGTCCTCGACGGCCGGACGCATCTGCGCTGGCGGTTCGGCGACGGCCCGGCGCGCGTGCTGCTGCTCGGCCACCACGACACCGTCTGGCCGATGGGTTCCCTGGAAACGCACCCGTTTTCCGTGGCAGACGGGGTCTTGCGGGGGCCGGGCTGCTTCGACATGAAGGCGGGCGTCGTGATGGCGCTGCATGCGGCCGCGGCATTGCCGCACCGGGCCGGATTGTCCATCTTGGTCACTGGCGACGAGGAGCTGGGCTCTCCGTCGTCGCGAGCGCTGATCGAGGAAGAGGCGCGCGGCTGCGAGGCGACGTTCGTGCTGGAGGCTTCGGCGGACGGCGGCGCGATCAAGACCCGGCGCAAAGGCGTTTCCCACTACCGGATCGAGGTGACCGGCCGCGCCGCACACGCCGGGCTCGAACCGGAGAAGGGGATCAATGCCGGGATCGAGATCGCGCACCAGGTACTCGCGGTCGCCGCGCTCGCCGATCCGGAGTGCGGGACCAGCGTGGTGCCGACCGTGCTTTCGGCTGGCACGACGGTCAATACCGTGCCGGCGGCGGCCGCGGTCGACATCGACGTGCGGGTGTGGGACGAGGAGGAACAGCTCCGCGTCGACCGGGCGGTGCGGGCGTTGCAGCCCGTGCTGGCGGACGCACAGGTGCGGATCAGCGGCGGGATCAACCGTCCATCGCTGGACGCCGCCTCTTCGGCCGCGTTGTTCGGGCTGGCGCGGGAATTGTCCGCGGAAATGGGTCTGCGGAAACCGACCGAGGCTGCCGTCGGCGGTGCTTCGGACGGCAACTACACCGCGGGTCTGGGAGTGCCGACTCTCGACGGTCTCGGCGCGGTCGGCGGCGGGGCGCACTCGGATCACGAACATGTCCTGATCGAAGAATTGCCGTGGCGGACCACATTGCTGTTCGCGCTGGTGGAAAATGTGTTGGCGAAGGGGAGTCCGTCGATTCCGGTGAATCCGGCGGACAATTCTGGTCGAGCCCGACGGTGACTCTCCGGGGCGAGCCGGGAAAGGATCATCCCGTGACGAATCTTGCGATAAACACGGAACGGCCGGTCCCATCGGAGACCTGCGACGAGGCGGTCGCGGCCGCGCGGGCGGCTGCCGCCGCGTCGGGGGTCGAGGTACGGGAGATCACCGAGATCGCCGAACTGACCGCGGTCGGAGTGCTCTTCGAGACGATCTGGCGGTCGGCCCGGCCGGTGACCACGGAGCTGCTGCGCGCGCTGTCGGCGGCCGGGAATTACGTGGCCGGCGCGTTTTCCGGCGGCGAGCTGCTCGGCGCGTGCGTCGGATTTTTCGGCAATCCCGGAAAGGGCAGTCTGCACAGTCACATCGCCGGAGTCGCCAAGGCCGGTGCGGGCCGTGGAATCGGGTATGCGCTGAAATTGCACCAGCGCGGCTGGGCATTGGCGCAGGACGTCTCGGCGATCAAGTGGACGTTCGACCCACTGGTGCGCCGCAACGCCTATTTCAACCTCGGCAAACTCGGCGCGCTCCCGGTGCTGTACCTGCGCGACTTCTACGGCCCGATGGCGGACGGCATCAACGGTTCGGGCGACACCGACCGGCTGATGGTGTCCTGGGACCTGGCCGGCACGGCAGTGCGGGCCGCCGCGTTCGGCGAGCCCATCCGGACCGACGCGAAAGCCCTGCTCGAGCGGGGCGCTGCCGTGGCGCTCTCGGTGGACGCCGACGGCGGTCCGGCGACGGGCTCGGCAGATGCCCCGGTGGTGGTGGTCGCCGTCCCGGCCGACATCGAAGGCCTGCGCGGCACCGACCCCGGCAAAGCAGCCGATTGGCGGGCCGCGCTGCGCGAAACTCTCGGCGGACTGATGTCCGCGGGGGGCCGGGTGACCGGCTTCGACCGGGCCGGCTTTTACGTGATTTCCAAGGAGGAGCAGTGAAACTCAGCGGTGTGGAACTGCGCCGGGTGCAGATGCCGCTCGTCGCCCCGTTCCGGACTTCGTTCGGCACCCAGTCCGTGCGCGAACTCCTGCTGCTGCGGGCGGTGACGCCGGCGGGCGAGGGCTGGGGCGAGTGCGTGACGATGGCCGGCCCGCTGTACTCGTCGGAGTACAACGACGGCGCCGAGCACGTGCTGCGCCACTACCTCGTCCCGGCGCTGCTGGCCGCGGAGGAGGTGACCGCGGCGAAGGTGACGCCGTTGCTGGCCCAGTTCAAGGGCCACCGGATGGCGAAGGGCGCGCTGGAGATGGCGGTGCTCGACGCCGAGCTCCGCGCGAGCGAGCGATCCTTCGCGGCCGAGCTGGGGTCGGTCCGGGACACCGTGCCGTGCGGTGTTTCGGTCGGGATCATGGACACGATCCCGCAGTTGCTCGACGTCGTGGGCGGGTACCTGGACGACGGCTACGTGCGGATCAAGCTGAAGATCGAACCGGGCTGGGACGTCGAGCCGGTGCGCGCGGTCCGCGAACGCTTCGGCGAGGACGTGTTGCTGCAGGTGGACGCCAACACCGCCTACACCCTGGGCGATGCGCCGCAGCTGGCCCGCCTCGATCCGTTCGGCCTGTTGCTGATCGAGCAGCCACTGGAAGAGGAGGACGTCCTCGGCCACGCCGAACTGGCGCGCCGGATCAAGACGCCGATCTGCCTGGACGAATCGATCGTGTCGGCGCGCGCGGCGGCGGACGCGATCAAGCTGGGCGCAGTCCAGATCGTGAACATCAAGCCGGGTCGGGTCGGCGGTTACCTCGAAGCGCGGCGGGTGCACGACGTGTGCGCGGCGCACGCGGTTCCGGTGTGGTGCGGAGGGATGATCGAGACCGGCCTCGGCCGGGCGGCGAACGTCGCGCTGGCCTCGCTGCCGGGCTTCACGCTTCCCGGGGACACCTCCGCGTCCGACCGGTTCTACCAGACCGACATCACCGAGCCGTTCGTGCTGTCCGACGGGCACCTGCCGGTGCCGACCGGTCCGGGCCTCGGCGTGGCGCCGATTCCGGAGCTGCTCGACGAGGTGACCACCGCGAAGGTGTGGATCGGTTCGTAGCCTGGCACGAATTCCGGGGATAGATTCGGCCGAATCGAACCACCCGGTTCGCCCCAGGCCGGATCTACCTTCGGGGAGTGCTGACACCCGTGCCGAGCAAGCCGAACACGAGTCTGGGCCGCGTCCTCGAAGCCCTCGGGGGCGTGCTCCTCGAGCCAGTCGCCGCCGCGCCGGACACCCGGCGGCAACTCGGCGGCGTGGTGATCCACGATCCGCACGACGACGCCGAGTTCCCCGCCAAGGCGGTCGTCCTCGGGGTCGGCGTGCGCGAACCCGACGAGATCGCGAAGCTGCTGCGCACCGTCGGCGAACGAGGGGCCGCCGCGCTGGTCGTGCGGTCTCCGGTCTCCGCGTCGACGGAACTGGTGCGGGCGGCCAACTCCACCGGGGTCGCGCTGCTCGGGCTGGCCAGCGGTGCGTCGTGGACGCAGCTCGCCGCGATGCTCCGCACATTGCTCGCCGAGGGCGACGTCGGCGATGTTTCCCCGCAGACGCTCGGCGGAATGCCGTCCGGCGATCTGTTCGCGCTCGCCAACGCGATCGCCGCGCTGCTGAACGCGCCGGTCACCATTGAGGACCGCAACTCGCGCGTGCTCGCGTTCTCCGGCCGCCAGGACGAGGCCGATCCTTCCCGCGTCGAAACGATTCTCGGCCGTCAGGTGCCCGAACGGTTCACCCGCGAACTGGAGAAGGAAGGCGTTTTCGAACGCCTTTACCGGGACCACGGGCCGGTTTACGTCTACCCGGACGGCTACGACGAGAACATCGCCATGCCTCGGGTCGCGGTCGCGGTCCGAGCCGGCGACGAGGTCCTCGGCTCGATCTGGGCCGCAGTCGACAACGAGCTCAGCGAAGAACGTACCGCGGCGATGGTCGACACCTCGAAGATCGTTGCACTGCATATGCTTCGGCTGCGCGCGGGTGCCGATGTCGAGCGCCGGTTGCGGGCCGATCTGGTGAGCACCGCGCTCGAAGGCGGCTCCGGCGCGCCGGAAGCCATCGCGCGTCTCGGGTTGCTGGGGCAGCCCACCATCGTGCTCGCCATGGGACTCCTTGAGGTCCCCGACGACGACCTCCGGCTCGTCGCGGAACGCCAGCGAGTCGCCGATGCGTTCGCCATGCACCTCAGCGCCGTCCAGCCCCGGTCGGCGGTAGCGCTTGTCGGCGATGTCGCGTACGGCATCGTCCCGATGCCCGGGAACCACGGCGATTGCCGCGAACGCTCGGTGCGCGTCGCGTCGACCTTCCTGGAACGCACCGGACGCCGGGGCGCCGCCGTAATCGGCGTCGGACCGCTCGCGCTCGACGGCTCGGGCCTGCGTGCCTCCCGCGACGGTGCCGACCGCGCGTTGCGCGTGTTGCTCACCAACGGCGGCACAAAGCGAGTGATCACCGCCGAGGACGCGCACATCGAAGCGTTGATGCTCGAATTGGCGGACCTTTGCGCGGCACGCGGCGATGGCGCGACCGGGCCGATCGCGCGGCTTCTGGCCTACGACACGAAACACCAATCGCAGCTCGTGCACACGCTGCGGTGCTGGCTCGATTCTTTCGGCGACATCGGCGCCGCGTCGGCCGCCGCGTACGTGCATCCGAGCACATTCCGGTACCGATTGCGCCGACTCGCCGAGGTCGGCGGAATCGATCTCGACGACCCGGGAGACCGGTTCGCGGCGATGGTGCAGCTGCATTTGCTGCCGCGGGAGAGGGAAAGCCGTTCCGGCTGAAGAGGCCTGACCGCCGTTCGGGTTGAAGAGGTTGACCGCCGTCCCGGTTGCTCCCCGGACGCGTTCCCGGGTCCCCGAGCGCGACGCATTCATCGGTTTCGCCGCGGTGATGGCAGTGGAGTCGCTGCGCACGGCCTGATTCGTCCGGGCGGAGGAACTTTCCCCGCGCTCTCCTCGGTCCGGACGAACAAGTGACGCAGGCCACGGACCTAGCATTCCGGAAACGCCATCCTCACCCGGGCAGAAGGTGCACATGTCGAAAATTTCTGAAATCGAGACTTGGCTCCAGGAGAACTTCGCCGCCCTGCTGGCCGAGCATCAGGTTCCCGGCGCCGCGATCGCGGTGCTCGCCGAAGGCGAGGTGATCGACCACGCGGCGGGCGTCCTGAACAAGGCCACCGGGGTGCAGTCCACTGTGGACTCGCTGTTCCAGATCGGGTCGATCACCAAGGTGTGGACGACCACCCTGATCATGCAGCTGGTCGACGAGGGCCGCCTCGACCTCGACCGGCCGGTGCGCGACTACCTGCCGGAGTTCGCGCTCGGCGACGACAAGGCCGCGGCCGCGATCACCGTCCGGCAGCTGACCTGCCACACCGCCGGCTTCGAGGGCGACATCTTCACCGACACCGGGCCTGGCGACGACGCGGTGGAGAAGCTCATCGCGACACTGTCCGACGCGCCGCAGCTCTTCCCGCCGGGCGAGCGGTTCTCCTACAACAACGCCGGCTACTGCGTACTCGGCCGCATCATCGAGGTGCTGCGCGGCAAGTGCTGGGACGACTGCGTGCGCGACCACCTCTTCGTGCCGCTCGGCCTGACCCACGCCGCATCTGGTCCCTACGACGCGATCCGCTACCGCGTCGCGATCGGCCACATCGCCCCGAAGTCGGGCGAGGAACCGGTGCCCGCGCCGATCTGGGCGCTGACCCGCTCGAACGCCCCGGCCGGTTCGACGCTCACGATGCGCCCGCGGGACCTGCTGACCTTCGTCCGAATGCACCTGAACGACGGCAAGGCCGACGACGGCACCCAGCTGCTGTCGCCGGAGTCGCTGGCCGCGATGCGCGAGCCGCAGGTGGAGGTGCCCGCGCTCGGCATCATGGCCGGCCACTGGGGTCTCGGTTGGATGCTCTTCGGCTGGGAGGGCGACGAGGTGATCGGCCACGACGGCGGCACCATCGGCCAGTCGGCTTTCCTGCGCGTGGTGCCGGAGCGCAACGTGGCGGTCGCGTTGCTGACCAACGGCGGGCAGCCGCTGCACGTCTACCGACAGGTCCTCGGCAAGCTGCTTGACGAACTCGCCGGCGTCAAGCTCCCGGCACTGCCGGAGCCGAACCCCGCGGCCGCCCCGGCCGACCTGTCCCGGTACGTGGGCGAATACTCGTCGATGGTCGCCGATACCGTCGTTACCGCGGAAGACGGCAAGCTGTGGATAGAGCGCACCCCGAAGGGGATCTTCGCCGAGCTGGGCGGCGCGCCCCCGGCAAAGGAGGAACTGCTGCCCTACCTCGGCGACTCGTTCGTCGCCAACGTCCCGGAGGTCCCGGGTGTCTATATGGCACACGCGTTCGTCGGCGACGACGGCACGGGCCGCGCCCAGTTCCTCCACACCGGACGCGCCGACCGGCGGAGGACCCAGTGAGCGAGATCCGCGAACAGATCGAAGCCGTCTTCGCCGAAGCCGGCGCGGAAGGGTTCCTGCACGCTCGCGAAGTCGGCGTGCCGGACGGACCCGACGTGTCGACGGGCGGCGACGACCCGGTGGTGCTGGCATCGGTGTTCAAGATTCCGGTGGCCGTCGCCTACGCCCGCGAAGTCGCGGCGGGACGGCTCGACGAGACCGAGCAGACGTTGGTGACCGCGCGGTACCGGATCGGCGGTATCGGCACTGCGGGCTGCGCCGACGACGTCGAGATGAGTTGGCGCGACCTCGCGCACTTCATGCTCACGATGAGCGACAACGCCGCGACCGACCTGGTGTTCCACCGCGTGGGCCAGGAAGCGGTGGACCGGGTGCTGGCCGACCTCGGGCTGGTCCGCACCCGGCTGATCGGTTGCTGCGAGGACCTGTTCGCATCCGTCGTGGCGGACCTCGGCGGGAACTCGGACTCCGACCTCGAAGCGCTGCTGGGCGAGGCCACGCCGGAGCAGATGCTGAAGCTCTCGGTGCGCGACCCGGAACGTACGACGTCGTCGACGCCGCGCGAGATGACGGCGCTGCTCGACGCGATCTGGACCGATCGGGCAGGTGAACCCGAAGCCTGCGAACGGGTCCGCAAGATCATGGCCCAGCAGGTCTGGCCGCACCGGCTGTCGTCCGGATTCCCGTCCGGAGTGCGGATCGCGGCGAAGACCGGGACGCTGCCCGGCGTCCGCAACGAAGCGGGAGTGGTGACCTTGGGGGACGGTCGCCAGTTCGCGGTAGCGGTGTTCACCCGCGCCCACTCCCTCGAAGACCGCCTTCCCGCGGTCGACGCGTCCATCGGCGCCGCCGCCCGGCTGGCTGTCGACCACCTCCACGCGCAGAGCGCGACCCGCTGGGAGTGATCGTGTCAAGCCGTCTGCGTGACCGGCGGGGCGGAGGTGAATGTCTCACGCAGCATCGCCCACAGTACGTCGACCCGGCGGTGGGCGAGCGCGAGCAACGCCCGGGCGTGGATCGGACACTCGGTGTGTTTCTTGAGGCAGTAGTCCCCCGACGGGCCCGGTCGCATCATTGCGGACTGCGCGAACGTGTGGAACAGCCGGCGCAGGCGCCGGTTGCCACGCTTGGGCCGCTGGTAGTTGCCGGTTCGGCGGCCGCAGTCGCGGGGCACCGGCGCCGGGCCGCGTGGGAGGCCGGGCGCCGGCGTCGCGGTAGCCGGACAGGTCACCGACGATGTCTGTCCACCGCCCACCGCACCTCGTCGGCCTTCTGCCCGGTGGTGTCGGTCAGCGTCAGGACCTGGGCCTCGTAGTTGATCACCTTCGTCGAGAACAGCGTCTCGCCGTCGGTGTTCACCGCCACCGCCCAGTGGTGGCCCTTGCCGGCGTCGCTGCCGGCCCGTATCCGGGTGTGACGCCGGGTCAACCGTGTTGCTCCGTTCCTCCGTGACCAGCACTTCCGCGGCCCGGGGAGCCCTGTGCCGACAGGTCCTTGACCGGCGATGCCCGCAGTTCTCCATCAGCAGTCAAAGCGTCCCGGAGGACCGGGCGGCCATTCCCCTGGAGCCATCAACGGCAAACACCCCATCAGCCACACCCGGTCCTCCCGGACCGCCCAACGTTCTTAAGGAAACCCCATGAAAACTGCTCGGCTCACCGCCGCGATGGCGTGCGTGGTGGCCTTGACCGTGAGCGCGTGCGGGGGATCAGCGCAATCCGGGCAGGACCCGACCGCGCATCAGAAACTGACCGACGGCAAGACCTTCACCTATGCCATCTCCTCGGATCCGGGAACGCTCGACCCGGCGATCACCGTGCTTTCGATCGCCCGCGGCGTCGACCAGTTCCTCTATGACGGCCTGATCAACCTCGACACGAAGGGGCAGCCGCAGGCGGCGATCGCGGAGAACTGGGAAGCCTCCACGACCACCGCGTCCTTCACCCTGCGCAAGGGCATCACCTGCGCCGACGGCAGCCCGCTGACCGCGAAGGACGTGGCCGGGAGCATCAACTTCGTCGGCGACCCGGCGAACAAGTCGCCGATCGCGGGCGTCACGGTGAAGGCGGGCACGAAGGCGGTCGCCGACGAGGCCGCGGGCACGGTCAAGGTCACCAGCGGGGCGCCGGACGCGTTCCTGCTCCGCAATCTCGTCAACGTGCCGATCGTCTGCGCGAAGGGGCTGGCCGACCGCAAGACGCTGGCCAAGGGCGAGAACGGCACCGGCATGTTCACTGTGTCCGAGATCGTCCCGAACGACCACTACACGCTGACCCGGCGCAAGGACTACACGTGGGGTCCCGGCCAGTTCGACTCGAAGCAGCCGGGCCTGCCGGACAAGGTGGTCATCCGGGTCATCCCGAACATGACGACGACGTCGAACCTGCTGCTGTCCGGCGAGGTCAACGCCGCCTCGGTCACCGGGCAGGACCAGCAGCGGCTGCGGGCGCAGCGGCTGTTCCACAGCGACCTCACCGTTCCGTTCGGGGAGCTGTTCTTCAATCAGGCGCCCGGCCGGTTCGGTGCCGACCGGGCGATGCGCCGCGCGCTGGTCCAGGCGCTCGACCTCGCCCAGGTCGGGAAGGTGCTGACCCGGGACGGCAGCGCCCCGGTCAAGGGCATGGTCACCGGCAATCCCCCGCCGTGCGACGGCGATTCGGTCACCGGGAAGGTCCCCGGATTCGACGTCGCCGCGGCCAAGGCCGCGCTCGACGCGGCAGGCTGGAAGCCGGGTCCGGACGGCATCCGGGTGAAGGACGGGAAGCGTCTCGCCCTCACCGCCGTCTACGGCGCGCGGTTGGGCCCGACCATGGCCCCTGGCGCCGAGCTGATGCAGCAGGGCTGGAAGAACGCCGGCATCGACGTCACGCTCAAGGGAGTCGACAGTCCGGGCCTCAGCCAGGCACTGTTCGCCACCGGAGAGTGGGACATCTCGATGGCGCCGCTCGGCCTGACCCTGCCGAGCCAGCTGATCCCGTTCGCTTCCGGCGCAGAGCCCCCGCAGGGCACGAACTTCGCGCACATCAAGAACGCCACGTACGACTCGCTGGTCGCCAAGGCGGCTTCGCAGCCCGGGACAGCGGGCTGCAGGGACTGGCTGTCCGCTGAATCGGCACTGTTCGAGAGGCAGGACGTCGTGCAGTTCGCGAACTCGGTGATTCCGACCTTCGGGAACAAAGTCCGGTTCGAGATCGCGAACGGCTTCCTGAAGCCGTCCTCCATCCGGATGTACTCCTGATGACCGGCGCGATCGCCGTCGCGGGACCGAAGGTCAACCCCTGGCTGACCTTCGGCGCCCGCCGCCTCGGGCGGTTCGTCGTGTCGCTGTGGGCGCTGGTGACGATGGCGTTCCTGATGATCCATCTCATCCCGGGTGACCCGGTGCGCGCGGCGCTCGGCCTGACCGCGCCGGTCGACCTGGTGAACGCCCGCCGCGCCGCGCTCGGGCTGGACCGTCCGCTGTGGCAGCAGTACCTGGACTACGTCGGCGGGCTGTTCCACGGCGACTTCGGCACGTCAATGCTGAGCGGGCAACCGGTCGGCGACATCATCGCCACCCGGCTGCCCGCGACCTTGCAGCTGGCGTTGCCCGCCTTCGTGGTGGTCGTCGCGCTCGCGATCCCGCTCGGCTTGACCTTCGCCGTGCTGACCCGCGGCGGCCGCCGCCGCGGCAGCGAGCTGGCCTTCACCTCGACGACCGTGCTGTTCGCCGCGATCCCGGAGTTCCTGGTCGCGGTGGCGCTGGTGGCGTTTTTCGCGGTGCAGCTCGGCTGGTTCCCCGTGGCCGGGCACGACGGCGCGGGCTCGCTGGTTCTCCCGGTCGTCGCGCTGGCGCTCGGCCCGACGTCGACACTGTCCCGGATTGTCCGAGTGGAGACGCTTTCCGTACTGGGCAACGATTTCATCCGCACCGCGCGAGCGAAGCGGCTGCCTGCCCGGCTGGTCTACCTGCGGCACGCGCTGCCGAGCGCGCTCACCGCGACGCTGACGCTCGGCGGGCTCATGCTCACCACCATGGTCGCGGGCACCGTGCTGGTGGAGAACGTCTTCGCCTGGCCGGGCCTCGGCTCGACGATCTCGCAGTCCATCCTGCAGAAGGACTACCCGCTGGTGCAGGGGATCGTGCTGGTGTACGGCATCGGCGTGCTGCTGGTGAACCTCGTGGTGGACCTGCTGCTGGCCGTCCTCGATCCGCGTTCGACGATCCGGGAGAACTGAGATGGCGAAACGGCGCAAAGCGCAGTGGCTCGCGGCCCTGCGCACTCCCTTGGGCGGGTTCGCGGCCGCCCTGCTCCTGTTGGTGTTCGCGGTCGCGGTGCTTGGCCCGATCCTGTGGCAGGACGCGGCTTCGGCGGTCGACACGAACGCGATCGGCCAGGGGCCGTCTGCGCAACATTGGGTCGGCACCGACGAACTGGGTCGCGACATTTTCTACCGGGTGCTGGTGGCGACCCGGCTTTCGGTGCTGCTGGCGCTGGTCGCCATGGTGATCGGCGTAGCGACGGGACTCGTGCTGGGCATGCTGCCGACGGTGCTGCCGCGCCCGCTCGGCAGGCTGCTGGCGTCGGCGGTGAACATCGCGGTCGCGTTCCCCGGGCTGCTGCTGGTGTTGTTCTTCGCGGTGATCTTCGGCGTGGGCACGCAAGGCGCGGTCATGGCGATCGGATTCGCACTGGCTCCGCAGTTCGCGCGACTGACGCAGACCTTGTCCGCGTCGGTTGCCGGCCGGGACTTCGTGCTGGCGGCGCGGGTCGCGGGAGTGGGCCGGATCCGGTTGCTGTTCCGGCACGTCCTGCCGAACATCGGCGAGCCGCTGGCGATCAACGCCACTATCGGCGCGGGCGGTGCCCTGCTGGCCTTTTCCGGGCTGTCCTTCCTCGGCATCGGCGTGCAGGCCCCCGACTACGACTGGGGACGGCTGCTCAACGAGGGCCTCAACGGCATTTACGTCAACCCGGCGGCGGCGCTCGCACCCGGCGTCGCGGTGGTCGTCGCGGGGCTCGCGTTCAACCTGTTCGGTGAGACGGTCGCCGGGGTGATCGGCGTCCGGACCCGGCTGCCGCGGCCGGCCCCTCGGCCGGTCCGAAAGTCCACAGTGGAGCCGGCAGTGGCGAAGGACGACACCGTGCTGGTGGTCGAGAACCTGGAAGTCGCCTTCCCGCAGCCGTCCGGCTGGACGGTGCCGGTTCGCGGCGTGAGCTTCACCGTGCGGGCGGGCGAGGCGATCGGCGTCGTCGGCGAATCGGGTTCGGGCAAGAGCTTGACCGGACTCGCGGTGTCGAGGCTGATCGAGGCGCCTGGCTCGGTGACCGCCGACCGGCTGGAATTCGCCGGTACGCCGGTGCTCACCACGCCGGAACGCGAACTGCGGCCGCTGCTCGGCACGTCGCTGGCGATGGTGTTCCAGGACCCGATGACGTCGTTCAACCCGGCCCGCCGGATCGGCAAGCAGCTCGCGGAGGTTTCCGAACAGCACCAAGGGCTTTCGCGGACCCAGGCGCTCGCGCGGGCGGTCGACCGGCTGCGCGCTGTGCGCATCCCGGCGGCGCAGCGGCGGGCGCGGCAGTACCCGCACGAGTTCTCCGGCGGCATGCGCCAGCGCGCGATGATCGGCATGGGCCTGATGGGCGATCCTAGGCTGATCATCGCGGACGAGCCGACGACGGCGCTGGACGTGACCGTGCAGCGGCAGTTGCTCCGGTTGCTGGCGCAGACGCGCGCCGAACGGGACACCGCGATCATCCTGATCAGCCACGACATCGCGGTCGTTTCCCAGACGTGCGAACGGATCCTTGTGATGTACGCCGGGCGGATCGTGGAGGACCTGCCTGCCGCCGGTCCGCAGATCCGGCCGCAGCACCCGTACACGCGGGCGCTGCTGGCCACGACGCTCGACCTGGACACCGACCCGGACGCGCCGCTCGCGGTGATCCCGGGCCGACCTCCGGAACCGCACCGGATGCCGGCCGGCTGCGCGTTCGCGAACCGCTGTCCGGTGGCGACGGACCAGTGCCGCACGGAGGACCCGGAACTGACCGTGATCGCGCCGGAGCATCGGGTGGCGTGCTGGCATCCGGATGGGGCGATACCGCAAGCAGTGAGTGCCGTCGTCGTGGCGGGAGGCGCGGAATGAGCGAGCTGGTTTTCGACTCCGTCAGCGTGCGGTACGGCGGACGGCGCGGACTGACCGCGGTGGACGGGGTTTCCCTCACCGTTCCCACGGGCAAGGTCGTCGGCCTGGTCGGCGAGTCCGGTTCGGGCAAATCGACGCTCGCTCGGGCAGCGGTCGGGTTGTCGCCGGTGAGCGCGGGCCGGGTGCTGCTCGGTGGAGTGGATGTGCGGAAGCTGCCGCGCCGCCGCCCACTGCAGATGGTGTTCCAGGATCCGTATTCGTCGCTCAACCCGAGAATGACCATCGGCGAGTCGATCACCGAAGCGATGCCGCGGGACAGCAAGGCGGCTCGGCGGGCGGAAGTGGCGCGGCTGCTGGAACTGGTGAATCTTGATCCGGACCGCGCCGGGCAGCTGCCCGGGGAGATGTCCGGCGGGCAGCGGCAGCGCGTGGCGCTCGCCCGCGCGCTCGCCGGGCGGCCGCAGGCGCTGATCGCCGACGAGATCACCTCCGCGCTGGACGTTTCGGTGCAGGGCGCGGTGCTCAATCTGGTGCGGTCGGTGCAGCGGCAGCTCGACCTGTCGATGCTGTTCATCTCGCACAACCTCGCCGTCGTGCGCCATCTCAGCGACATCGTCGCAGTGATGTACCTCGGCCGGATCGTCGAGGCCGGCCCGGCGGAGCGGGTGCTCACCGATCCGCAGCATCCCTACACCCGCGACCTGCTCGACGCCGCCCCGTCGGCGCACAAGTCGCTGTTCGACCTCGAGCCGAACGCGACCGTGGACGCCGATCCGCCGGACCCGCACTACCCGCCCGCCGGATGCCGGTACCACCCGCGCTGCCCGGTCGGCCCGCTCGTGCGTACCGACCGCGACATCTGTCTTCGCGCCGATCCGGCCAAGGACGCCGCACCCCGACGACACGCCGCGGCCTGCCACTTCAGCGAATCCGAGGGCCACGAGCCCGCGATCTCCAGAGGAGCCAGCGTATGACCCGCCGTCTCGGCATCGAAGACCTGTACAGCCTCGCCGTGCCCAGCCAGCCCGCGCTTTCGCCGGACGGCAGCCGGATCGTCTACGTGCTCAGGACCGCGGACCGGGAGGAGGACCGCAACGTCGACGCGCTCTGGATGGTGCCCACGGAGTCGGGCGAGGCCCGGCAGCTCACCCGTGGAAACGCTGACGCAGCACCGAAGTGGGCTCCGGACGGCGCCCGGCTCGCGTTCCTGCGTGCCCAGGACGGTCCGCCACAGGTGTGGTTCCTCCCGGCGGCCGGCGGCGAAGCCGAGCAGATCACCACGCTCCCGCTCGGCGCGGGCGCACCGGTGTGGAGCCCGGACGGCAGCAAGATCGCCTTCTGCGCGGCGACCGATCTCGCCGCGACCGTCGAGGCTCCCGCGGCGAACGCGCCGATCGTGGCCGAGCGGCTGAACTACAAGTCCGACGGTCCCGGCCTGCTGAAGACTCTTCGCAGCCACCTGCACGTCCTCGACGTCGCCACTGGCGAAGTCCGGCAGCTCACCTTCGGCGACTGGCACGCGGGTGAACCCGCGTGGTCGCCCGACGGCACGCACGTGGCGTTCACCGCGGCACAGGACGACGATGCCGACCTCACCTTCCGGTCCGCCTCTTACATCCTCGACGTCACCGAGCAAAGCTCCGAACCGAAGCTGGTCGGTTCCGCCGAGGGCATGGCGGGCACCGTCAGCTGGACGGCCGACGGCACGGCGCTGCTGGTGGTCGGCCGCACCGACACGGCCACCGGGCACCTCGGCCTGATGCGCGTCCCGCTGGACTGCGGCGAACCGGTCAACCTGGCCGCTTCCCTCGACCGCAACGTGGTGCCCGGCGGCCCCGGTTATCCGGGCGCGCTGCCGCAGCTCACCGCGGCGGGCGATGTCGTGTTGTTCGCGATCCGCGACCGCGGGTGCAGCCATCTGTACGAAGCGGACTTGGCCGGTGGGGAGCCGCGCCCGGTGCTGACCGGCGCCGACAACGTGGTGTCCGGAATGAGCCTGGTCGGCGACCAGGCGGCCATCGTGCTGGCCACGGCCGATTCGTTTGGCGAGATCGCGGTGCTCGACCGCGCCACGGGTTCGCTCGACGTGCGCACACAGCACGGTGCGGCAGTGTCCGAAGCGGAACTGTTCTCCGGTGAGGCGCGGGAGTTCACCATCAGCGACGGCACGGTCGTGCAAGGCTGGCTCATCCGCGACCCCGAGCGCACTGGCGCGCAGCCGCTGCTGATCGACATCCACGGCGGTCCGCACAACGCCTGGAACGGTGCCGCGGACTCCATTCACCTCTACCACCAGGCGCTTGCCGAGCGCGGCTGGGCGGTGCTGCTGCTCAACCCGCGTGCCAGCGACGGCTACGGCGAAGCGTTCTACGCCGCCACGGTCGGCGCGTGGGGCCACGCGGACGCCGCGGATTTCCTGGAGCCGATCGACCAGCTCGTCGCCGAGGGCCTCGCCGACCCGGACCGGCTCGCCGTCACCGGGTACAGCTACGGCGGCTTCATGACCTGCTACCTGACGAGCCGGGACGACCGCTTCGCCGCCGCCGTCGCCGGTGGTGTGGTCAGCGATCTGACCAGCTTGGCCGGGACCTCCGACGGCGGACATTTCCTGGCGGTAAACGAGCTCTCCGGCGTCTCGACGAGCAACTACGAGAGGTCGTCCCCGCACTCTCAGGTCGATCAGGTCCGCACACCGACGCTGATTCTGCAGGGCGCCGAGGACATCCGGTGCCCGATCGGGCAGGCGGAGCAGTGGTTCACCGCGCTGCGCGAACGCGATGTGCCGTCGCGGCTGGTGCTGTACCCCGGCGGCGCGCATCTGTTCATTTTGGACGGTCCGCCATCGCACCGCGTCGACTACAACCGGCGCGTCGTCGAGTGGGTCGAGCAGTACGCGGGTGCGGTCGGCGGGGTTTCGCGGGTGCCGATCGAGGCCGCGCACTGGAGCCGTCGGCTGGCGGAGCTGGCGCGCAAGCACCGCGTTCCCGGCGCGTCGCTGGGGATTCTGCGCGTCGAGACCGGCGAGGAGGCGCTCGCGACCCACGGCGTGCTGAGCACGGCCACCGGAGTCGAAGTCACCGAGGACTCGCTGTTCCAGATCGGCTCGATTTCCAAGGTATGGACCTCCACGGTGGTGATGCAGCTGGTCGACGAGGATCTGCTCGACCTCGACGCGCCGATCACCGACGTGCTGCCCGAACTGCGGCTGGCCAGTCCCGAGGTGGCCAAGCGGGTCACCATGCGGCACCTGCTGACCCACACCAGCGGCATCGACGGCGACATCTTCACCGACACCGGCCGAGGCGACGACTGTGTCGAGAAGTATGTGGACCTGCTGGAAGACGCCGCGCAGAATCACCCGCTCGGCGTCACGTTCTCGTACTGCAACTCGGGTTTCGTCCTCATGGGACGGGTGATCGAGAAACTCACCGGGAAGACCTGGGACGCCGCCATGCGGGACAAGCTGTTCGCTCCGCTCGGGCTCACGCACACCGTCACGCTGCCGGAAGAGGCGTTGCTGTTCCGCGCCGCGGTCGGCCACATCGCCCTGGGCGACGCCGATCCGGAGCCGGCGTCGACCTGGCAGTTGCCGCGCTCGGCCGGTCCGGCCGGCCTGATCACTGCCCAGAGCGCGGACGTGCTCGCGTTCGCCCGACTGCACCTCACCGGCGGTCTGGCCGCGGACGGCTCGCGGATCCTGTCGCAAGAATCGGCCGCGGCGATGGCGGAGAAGCAGGCTGAGGTGCCGAACCCGCACGCCCTCGGCGATTCGTGGGGCCTCGGTTGGATCCGCGACGACTGGAACGGCCGCCGCGTGATCGGCCACGACGGCAACACGATCGGCCAGTCCGCGTTCCTGCGGCTGCTGCCGGACCAGGGCCTCGCGGTCGCACTGCTGACGAATGGCGGGCACGCACGCGACCTGTATGTGGAGCTGTACCAGGAAATCTTCGCCGAACTCGCCGACGTGGCCATGCCGCGCCCGCTCGAACCGCCGGCGACCCCGGTCACGGTGGACGCGAGCCGGCACCTCGGCGTTTACGAACGGGCCGGCGTCCATGCTGAGGTGTCGGAGGGTCCGAACGGGTTGCGCCTGGTGCACACCACCACCGGCGAGCTGGCGGAACTCATGCCGAAGAAGACACAGGAGTTCGACCTGGTGCCGATCTCGGACACGCTGTTCCTGTGCCGCGAACCGGGCGGGAAGTTCTGGACGCCGGTGATGTTCTACACACTGCCGACGGGAGAGCCGTACGTGCACTACGGGGTGCGAGCCACTCCGAAGGTGTCCTGAACCTGAACAGAGGGGCGGCTGCGGATGCGGTCGCCCCTCTGTTCGGGTTCAGGACACCTTGTCGATCAACGCGAAAACGGTGTCGCTGCACGGTCCGTGGCCCAGCGTCAGGCTCGAGTTCCGTAGAAGTCTCTGCGCTCTAGGTCACGAATCTGTGGGTTGACCTGCGAAAACGCATGCGAGAGCGCCGCCGGGGCGTGTTGCCGGCGATCCACAGGAGGGGCAGCAGCCGGATCGCATAGCGGAAGCGCTGCGGCTCCCCTTCGGCGCGGGGCAGGTAGGAGCGGACCCAGGACCCGGCGCGGGCCGGCCGGTTTCGGCTGTCATGCACAGTTGCTCGGGAAGGACCTCCAGCAGATCCTCGACGCCTTGACCGGCGCCGCCGCCTTTGTGCGGCGGCTTTGATGACTTCGTCGGTGGCGAGGGTGAGGCACCTGCCGGTACCTCCTCGGGCGCGGGCAACGGCCAGGCCCTCGCGGGCGCCCCGGACGATGAGTTCGCGGATGAACTCGGCCCCAGATCATCCAAGGCGCCGTCGCCGACCTGCACCTTCCGGTGAAGCGTCGAGCGCCGGTCAGATCACTCCGGTACGGGCAGGCACTCGGAGAGCAGGCCGACGATGTCGCGCCAGGCCCGCTGCGCGTGCCGCTGGTGATAGCCGACGCCGGGAACCACGGCATGGTCGACCGGCGAGTGGTGGAAGGCATGCAGAGCTCCGCCGTAGACCACGAGGCGCCAGTCAACGCCCGCGGCCTGCATCTCCGCAGTGAACGCCTCCCGTTGCGCGGGCGGCATGATCGGGTCTTCCGATCCGACCCCGGCCCACACCGGGCAGCGAATACGCGTCGCCTCGCCCGGTCGGCCCGTGGTCAATGCGTTGACTGTCCCGATCGCACACAGGTCGACGCCATCGCGTCCGAGTTCCAGCGCGATCGCGCCGCCGGTGCCGTAACCAACGGCGGCGACCCGGTCGGGGTCGGTCTGCGGCTCGGCAAGCAACACGTTGAGCGCCGCACGGCCGATGCCCCGCATCCGGTCGGAATCGGCAAGCAGCGGCATGCAACGGTCCAGCATCTCCCCTGGACTGCTCAAGTAGCGTCCGCCGTGAAGGTCGAAGGCCAGCGCCACGTACCCCAGCTCAGCCAGCGCATCGGCTCGGCGACGCTCGACGTCGCTGAGCCCCATCCCCTCGGGCCCGATCAGAACTGCGGGCCGGCGCTCGGCACTGGCGGGGAGCGCAAGGTATCCGATCATTGTCAGGCCGTCGGCCGGGTATTCGATCGTACGAGATGTGACTGTCATGAGATTGGACGGTAGCGACCGTCGAGCCCAGTCGGGTCGGTTTCACCGACGGCAGACGGCAGCCTGCCCCAGCTGCATCACCAGAGCGTGGGCCACGGTGTCAGTGGCGTGCGCTTGGATGGGCGCCATGACCGTTCACGACGTTGCCGAGGCGCTTCCTGACATCCCGACACTGCGGGACCGGTGTCGGTCGATGGCCATGCTGGAGACAGTGCTGAACCCTGATGGCGAGCGCTACTACTCATTCAGTCAGGCCTGGTCCGAGACGGAGGAGATCGCCTCCATGCGCAACGGCTCGGGTGACGAGTTCGACATCATCTTCTCTCCGGCGGGCGCGTATGTCCGAGGCTTCGACCACGAGTCGGCGATGAGCCCGTATGCCGACGACGAGCCCTGGCCGGGCGTCGTGGACTCGGTCCCCGAAGTGTTCCGCAGGTGCGTCGAAGAGCCTGCCTTCACGGACGACGGAATGCCCCGGGTGACGGCCTGCATGTGGCGTGAGGCGGGCAGCGAGCACTGGCAAGCGGGAGAGATCGACTTCCCCGAGGACAGCGCCGACCCTGACGGCTCGGGCTGGCTGTTCCAGTTGCTGGTCGACCCATCGCCGGAGGCATTCCAGAAGTTCGCCGAGGACTACTACGAGGTCCCGGTCGACATCGACGCGGTACGCCACATGTATGCCCTCCGCCCACTGACTCAGGATGTGGTCACGACTTTGAACGACAAGGCATCCCTGGCAGGCGTTGCCGACGCAGCCGCCGCGATCGGCTATGCCATCGCGGCCGGCTGACCGCTTCAATGGCCGGGGACGACTTCGTGTCGGTCCTGGCGGACCCAGTGACGGGCCAGCCCGCTGCAGGGGTGTTATCGGCAGCTTCGAACGCGACCGTCAGCCAGGGCAGATCGTCGGTGCCACCGTGCCGGTCGACGTGGTCGATAGGTGCTTCAGTTTGGTCCGGAGGCCGACCAGGACGTCGTGGATGTCGGCGATGTTGCTGCGGTACGTCACCGTCGGCAGGCCACGCGCCCACTGCTGGGAGACCCTCTTGAGGTCGAGGACCAGGGCGTGCACGCCGTGGTGCATGAGCTGGGCGGGCAGGGTTCGCAGGGTGGTGGAGGTGGCCGCCGCCGCTGGCGGAGCAGACCAGAACGTGCGGCAATTCGCTGTCCAGGTGGGCGCAGACCGGCTGCCCGTCGCCGCCGAGGCCGATCAGGGTCTTGGAGGCGGGCAGCGCTTCCAGCTGCTCGCGGACGCCGGGGTCGGTGAAGCGCAGCAGCTTCGGGAGAGTGTTCTTGTCGTTCTCGTTCCGCATGGTGGGGTATTCCTTTTCTGTGCGGTGCCTGATGAACCGGGTGTTCTCCTAGTAATGCAACCGCATGTGGAGGTCATGGCCTCGGCGTTGGTAGTGGCAGCGGCGGGCTCGGGCTTGGCTGCGGCGCCGGAAGCGTGCAGGTGGTGCTGGTGGGCCTCGCGCAGTCCCACCGCCTGGTCGTCGTCGACCGGGGCCGGGGTGGGGTTCCAGGCGTCGGCGAGCAGGTCCCGGTTGGCGGGTGGCTCCGTGGCGGGCGAGAGTTCGGGGGGCTGGTGCTCCGGGCGTCGGCAAAGGAGTTGGCGGGCTGTTCCTGCAGCTGCGCCGGAACCGGTTGGGCGGCGGATTCGGCTGCCTTCTTGCCGGTGGTGGCCCAGTGGCGGGCTTCGGCTTCGGTGAAGAAGAGGACCTGTGTCTCCCGCGCGGAGCCGCCGCTGAACGACCTGGGCGCGCCCGGGGTACTTGGTGGACCTCGGGGGCGAGCATGCGCCAGGCGTTGACGCCGTAGCGGGCGGGGATGCGGGTGGAGAACTGCTCGCGGGCCTCCGGGCCGCCGAGGGCGCGGGCGGTCGCGGACTGGGCGACCAGGAGGACGTGCATGCGCAGTTGGCTGCCCATGTAGAAGATCTCGTTGAGCGCGTCGAAGGCCGGGGAGATCTTCGGGTCGCCGGACTCACGGGTCTTCTCCCAGTAGCGGGCCAGCTGCTTCATCGTCGCGTTGACCTCTTCGAGGAGGATCAGCAGCCTGGGGTCGATGGCCTTCGGGTCGGCGTCGATGCCCAGTTCGTCGGGTACGGCGCCGGCCGATCGTGCCGAGTTCGATGAGCTGGTCGTGGATGTCGGCGATGTCACGGCAGTACATGACGCCGTCGATGCCGCTGGCCCAAGGGTGTGAGATCCGCTTGGGGTCGAGGACGAACACGAGCGAGCCGTGGTGAAGCATCTGGAAGCGATGCCGCGCAGGGTCACCGACTTGCCGCCGCCCGTGCTGTGGTGGACCAGGATGTGCGGGGAGTCTGCGTCCAGGTCGACGGAGACGATCTGCCCGCCGGCGCCGATCCTGATGATGGGCGCGGACTCCTTGGCCTTGGCCACCAGCTCTTGCGGCCTGGGGTCCTTGAAGGCGGCCTTGGCCGGGGGCTTGCGGGTCTTCTTCACCAGCACGTACGGCTTGCGGTCCTCCGAGTGCCAGGAGAACGTCACGCCCTGAAGGGCGAGCTTCTGGGTGATGAGGTCGGCGACGACGTCGCGGGAGAAGCCCAGCCGGGTGGGCAGGTTAATGCGTATCTCCGCTTCGTCGTCTTCGGGATGTGGGCCGATCCAGGTGACACCGGGGTCCGATCCGGCCTGTGCCGACGGGTAGGGACCGCTTCGGCCGACCCGGCGCTGCGCCGGCGTTACGGAGCGGAGTTCCGCGCTGTGGCGAGTGCCTGGATGTGGGCGGGGACGACACAGGCCTGACGGGCGAGCAGGTCCGCGAACGTGGTGGTCAGCGGGTCCGGCCGGGTGCGGGTGTACGCGGTGAGGGTGCGGCGGACCGGCGGTTCCGGCAGGCGCAGCAGGCCGTCGAAGTCCAGCGGGACGATGTTGGCCGGGACCAGGGCCGGTCCGAGCCCGGCGGCGGCGAGCAGTGGTGCGGCGGAGGTCTGCTCAGCGCGAACTGCCGTCTGCGGCTGGAATCCCGCCTGCTGGCAGACCTGGTCGAGCAGGTCGGCGAGTCCGTTGCCGGCGGCGTAACGCACCCAGGCGCGGTCGGCGAGGGCTCCCAGCGCCAGCGGCTCGGCCGGGGTGTCCGCGAGCGGGTCGCCGCTCGGCAAGACGATGACGAACTCCTCGATGCCCAGGTCACGGACCGGTCCCTCCCACCCGGAGGGCGAGGGGCCGATGGCCAGATCGGCCTGCCCGGCGGCCATGGCGGCCTGGAGTTGGCGGGCGTGCGGATACTCGCGCAGACGGATCCGCACGCCCGGGTGGCGGCGGCGCCAGGCCCGCAGCACAGGCGGCAGGATTCCCAGACTGACCGAATAGACGGTCGCGACCTCCAGCTCACCGCCCTCCAGGCCGGCCGCGCGGCGCGCCGCGGCGACCAGGCGCTCGCTCTCGGCGAGTGCGACTCGGGCGTGCGGCAGGACTGCGCGGCCCATCGGGGTGGGCCTTATCGCGCGCGGCAGGCGTTCCAGCAGCGGACCGCCGAGCGAACTCTCCAACGCCCGGATCTGGTGCGACAGCGCCGGCTGTGTCACGTGCAGGAGCTCGGCCGCCTGTGTGAACGAGCCGGTGTCGACGACGGTGACCAGATACTCGAGCTGCCGCAAGGTTGCCATGAAGAAATGTTATCGCCATTAGCGAAAACAAGCCTTGGACTCATCGCATGCCGACGGGAGAAGGTCAAGGCATGGCAATCACAGAAACCCCTGCATCTGCAACGACTCTCGGCGGGCAGCGCCTGGTCATCGTCGGCGCCGGCTCACGGACCGGCCGCCTGCTGGCCCAGGCCGCCTCGGTGGCCGGTGCCGACCTGGTACTCGCCGGTCCCGACCCCCGCAAGCTCGAATGGACTGCCGGCGAGCTGGCCGATCCGGCCGAGGTGGTCCCGGTCGACCTTGCCGACGAGGCCTCGATCGCCGCCCTCGCCAAGCGGGTCGGCCGCTTCGACCATCTGGTCTCGACCGCCGCGATGCCCGCCAATGGCCCGGTCGCCGAACTGGATCTCACCGACGTGCAGCGCGCTTTCGCCGCCAAGGTGATCGGCCCGCTGCTGCTCGCCAAGCACCTGGCCTGCCAGGCCCGCGAGAGCGGGTCGTTCACCTTCTTCTCCGGGGTGGCTGCCTGGCGTCCCTCCCCTGCCCGGACCGTGATGGCCACGACCAACGGGGCACTGGCTTTCTTGGTCCAGGCCCTCGCGGTGGAGATCGCTCCTGTGCGCGTCAACGCGGTCTCCCCCGGCATCGTCGACACCGGCTCCTGGGACGGCCTCGGCGCCGACAAGGAGGCATTCCTACGCACCATCGCCGAGCGCAACCCGGCACGTCGGGTAGGAACCCCGGACGACCTGATCAAGGCTGTCCTCTACGCCATCGACAATCCATACGTCACCGGCACCGTGCTGCATGTTGACGGCGGCGGCCGGCTCGCCTGACGGAAGGGCCGCGGTCCACGGCCACTTCCTCCCTCGACCACCGCGATGTGGGAGGGACATCCGATTGCTGTGTGGGCGAAGAACGCGAGGGCGGCGGCGCGTAGGGCGCGGGAGAACGAGGAGCTGCGTGCGGCCGGGCGTCCCGTGCTGTCGGCGACCGGGCCGATGGCCGAGGCGCGGCGGAACAAGCTGGACGCGCTCGACCCGGGGTGGTGCCCTGCCTGGGCCACTGGGTGACAGCGGTGCTACCGCCTCGTCCAGAACCGCGTCCAGGCCGGTGCCCCGGTGCCGGCGGTCGCGAGCGACATCGTCGTCCAGGGCGAGGACCTCGGACGCTGGGTCACGGCGCAGCGGTTCGGGTGGGAGCAGCTGGTGGCCGCGCAGCGGGGGCTGCTGGTCTCAGTCAACTATCAATGCCCGGCTCGTACACCACCCAGCACCGAAACTAACTGCCTCCAGCGTTACGGTCCGGCGGCTTCAACCCATCCACTTCACTCACTTAAAGTGATCAATTCTTAACAAGTAGCAATGAAGGGGATGTTGTGTTCCGTACCATGGGGCAGCGCCTGGCAGCCTGTGCCACCGCAGTGGCCCTCGCCGCCGTCACCGCCTCGCTCTCCGTCCCGGCCACGGCTGTAGGGGCCAAGGCCGCCACCGACCTGACCTACGGCAGCGACATCCTGCTGCAGAACCAGTACGGCGGTGAGCACTCGGGAAGTCGTGATCAGATATCTGCGCTCTCGCGGAGGCCCCAGTGCGTCTTTCGGAACATGCGGGCAGCACCGCAGGCCAGATCACGGAGTCTGCGGTAGCGGATGAGGGTGCAGGCGATACTGGCGAAGGCGAGGAAGTGTTCGGCCTTGCGTTCGTAACGGCGGTGGAGTCGACGGCATCCGGCGAGCCAGGCCATGGTCCGTTCGATGGTCCAGCGGTGCCGTCCGAGCCGCTGCGAGCTATCGACGCCCTTGCGGGCGATGCGGTGCCGGATGCCTCGACCCGAGAGCCATTGCCGCAGGTGGCGGTAGTCGTAGCCCTTGTCGGCGTGGAGCTTGCCGGGCCTGCGCCGTCGTGGGCCCCGGCGGGACCTGATCGGCGGTATGCCCTTCACCAGCGGAATCAGGGCCTGGCTGTCGTGCAGGTTGGCGCCCGAGATGCCGACGGACAGGGGCAGACCGGTCCGCTCGGTGATGAGATGGATCTTCGACCCGTACTTGCCCCGGTCGACAGGATTCGGGCCTGTCAGGTCCCCCTTTTCAGGGCCCGCATGTTCACCGAGTCGATCGCGCATCTCGACCATTCCAGGTCGCCGCGGGAGCCGAGTTCGTCGAGGACCAGGCGGTGGAGCCCGGCCCAGACCCGGTCCTTCGTCCACTCGGCGAACCGGCGGTGAGCAGTTGCTCCGGACGGGCCGAACGATGTCGAGGGCAACTGCTGCCAGGTGCAGCCCGACGTGGCCACGAACACGATCGCCGCCAGGACCTCCCGGTCACCGTGGCGACGCCGGCCACCCCCTTGAGGCCGCGACGGCGCTTCCGGCACCACCCGCTGAAAGAGCTCCCACAACTCGTCCGGCACCAGACGCTCAACGATCCCCGCCATGACCAACAGACTACCGAGTCAGCCAAATGAGATGCCCTCCAAAGAACGCGCCGCAAAGGAGGATTCGACGAACACACCACTCACAGACCCGATCTCACACCACCACCGAATCCGGAACACCACCACCAAGATCAACCACCTGAAAAACCCACCGACCAGCACAAAAACAACCCCGCATCAGCGGCGAGGAAACCCGAACACCCCAGTGGCGCCTTCCCTGAACCTCACATCGTCACACCGGACACGCCCAGCGCTAAACCAAAAGATCGCGTTACGAGCTCTATGGGCTGCCGCCATTGGTTACTTTTCCGTCGGTGCACTGTCGGTTTTTCCGCAGTGTGCTCCGGACCGACCCTGGAGCTGCCATTCACGGGGCGTCATACCGTAGGCCGCGCGGAATACCCGGCTGAAATGACTGGGGCTCACAAAACCCCAGCGCTGGGCGACTGCCGCCACCCCCACCTCCCTGGCCATGGGCCGGAGGAGTTCCCGGCGGCACCGTTCAAGTCGCTGCGTCCGGATCCAGCCGCCCACGGTCGTGCCTTCAAGCTGAAACAGCTTGTGCAGGTAGCGGACCGACATGAAGTGCGCTTCGGCAATCCTGGACGGTGACAGGTCTGGATCACCGAGGTTGCGCATGACGTGGTCCTTCACACGCTCAAGAGAGGCGGCGGCGACATGCGAGCCCTCGGAAGCAGAGCGTCCGCGGCGCTCGTCGATGAGCAGCACCATCAGATCGAGCGCGGTGGCGGCGACCCGGCGGCCGACACCATCGTCCAAACCCTCAGCTTCGCGCGCCATGCGCGCAAGAAAGGTCGCCACGAGTGCGGCGCTGCCCTCCTCGCTGGTGAAGGTGGTGGCAGTCAATGCCTGCAGATCCTCGTCCCGCACCTGAAGTTCTTCGCGAGGGAAATGGAAGGAGGTGAAAGCGAATTCTCCTTCGGTTTTAATCCTGAACAGGCGGGACGAGTCACTGATGGAGAATTCTCCCGGCCCTATCACGGATTCCCGCCCGTCCTGCTCCTTTGTCGCGGTGCCCTGATGCTGGAGGCTGACGATCAGTGACTTCGGGTCGTCGCGGGAGATGTGGCGCTTGTTGCGCTTCACTACCTGTGGTCCCGCCTTGACGCGGGAGATTTGCAGGGTGCCGAGCTGGCTGCTGACGATCTTTCCGGGCGACGGCTCCTTCTCCAGCAGATTCACATCCATCGGCATAAAGGTTCCGGAAACCGCTTCATGCCAGCGCTCCGCCCGGTCAGCAGCTGACAGCGGTTCGGTGGAGAGAACAGTGGGCACGGACTTCCTCCTTGGACGTCGTGGGCGCTCGATTGAAGATCCCCGCGGACTTCTGCATTCCGCGGTTCTTGATCAGTCTGAGGAAACGACGACGTCGGCACATCGCATGAATCGTCCATTTCCATGACGCCTGCGTGGGGTACGAAGCAACTACTCTCCGCTGTCGCGATGCTTCTCCAGCCGGGTCAGCTCGGCGCGCGAGGTGACGTCCAGCTTGGTGAAGGCCCGGCGCAGGTGCGAGCTCACGGTGTGCGGTGAGAGGGAGAGGTGCTCGGCCACCTGCTGGTTGGTCAGCCCTCGGGCCACGAGCCGTACCACCCGTAGCTCCGCGGCCGTCAGCTCGGGCCATGCATCGGAGAGTCCGGACGTCGAGGGCCGGCGGCGGACGCCGGCGGCCCGCAGGCGCCGACGGACGCGTGCGGCGTCCCGTTCGGCGCCCGCTCGCGCGTAGAGCGCGAGGGCCGTCTCGAAGTACGGCACCGCCTCGGACTTACGGGTGGCCGCGAGCTTGCGTCCGGCGTCCAACACCGGCTCGGTGACGACATCGTGGTCGGTCATGGGGGTCGAAGTCATCCTCATGCATCCGCATTCCTTGATCATCCTCACGACGGTGATGAACGTCCTGCCTGACGCCCAGGGCCGCCGTACACCTACACGCTCCGGCCCCGCTTCGGAAACGGCCGGGCACCAGGCCCGGCCCGCGCGCGGCCCCGCCGACGCGCGAGAGGGACTGGCCGGCCGCCGACCCCCGAGGCGCTCCGCCCGCCCCGCCCCCACCCTCTCCATTTCGGTAGTTCAGGCGGCAGGGGGTGCGCAGAGGGGATGTCAGCACCCCGACCATGCCTCCACAGGCATGGTCGGATCTGGCGGATGAGCAGCGGGCTCTGGTCGAGCCGCTATTGCCGGCGGCGAGGGTCGGGCCGAAGGGCGGGCGGCGGGAGAAGCACCCACGTCGGCGGATCGTGGATGCAATCTTTTATGTGGTGCGGACCGGGTGTGCCTGGCGTCAGCTGCCGAAGGACTTTCCGCCCTGGCCCACTGTGTACTGGTACTTCACCTGGTGGCACGACGACGGAACTATTGAGCGGGTCCACGACACGTTGCGCGGCCGGGTTCGTGAGGCTGACGGCCGTAGCGCGGAGCCGAGCGCCGGGCTGATCGACTCGCAGTCCGTGCGCACGGCCGACACCGTCCCCGCCAACACCCGCGGCTTCGACGCGGGCAAGAAGGTGAAGGGACGAAGCGGTTCATCGTCACGGACACCCTGGGCCTGCTGCTGGCGGTTCACGTGGTCACGGCGAACATCCAGGACCGCGACGGCGCGAAGCGTTCGTTGCTGTGGACCCGCCTGGACCATCCGGGCGTGCAGAAGATCTGGGCGGACCAGGGCTTCGCCGGCCGCCTCGTGGAGTGGTCACGCACGGTCCTCGGCCGTGAGCTGGAGATCGTGCGCAAGGCCCCGGACCAGCGTGGATTCCAGGTCCAGCCCAAGAGATGGGCCGTCGAGCGCACCTTCTCGTGGCTCACCGCCCACCGTCGTCTTGCGCGTGACTACGAGACCAGCACGGCTCACTCAGAGACCATGATCCGCTGGGCAATGATCGGCATCATGGTCCGCCGACTCACCCGTGGCCGACCAGCGACGCGTCCCGGCCCGCGCTTGCTCCTGCGAGACGTTCCGTAGATACGCCGGCAGTTCCTTCCATGGGGAACGTCCTGCGGCGGTGTTCTATGGAGCCAGGAAGTGCTCAACCTTCTGTTGCAGGTCAGGGGGTAGGCCAGCCAACTTCGAGACGATCTCGCTCAGTTCTCGGCCGAGTTCGGGAAACTCGGCCCAGACCGGTGGAGTCGACCGCGATGTCCCAGTCGATCTCACCTGCCGCGTCGTCCTGGTCCTGGACCTGCTGGAGTAGTCGCTCCCATGTGCCGTCCGCGGACCACAACCGGTGGATAGACGGTCTTCCATGGCCCGAACCGTTCGGGCAGGTCACGCCACTGCACCCCGGTCCGCACCCGGTGCAGAATCCCGTCGATCACCTGCCGATGGTCCCGCCCCCTGCCACAACGCCTGTTACTGACCGGCAAAAACGGCCGCAGCCGTTCCCACTCGGCATCTGTAGATCGCCCCGCCCCATGCCCACATCAACGACACCGACAGGCAGTAGTCACATGAGCGACCGGACAAGTCCTAGCCGAGCATGCTGGTCACCGCACCCCGGCCGGACTGCAGCACCTACTGAGCCGGCTCTGCTGGGATCCCGACGAAGTGCGCGATGACCCGCAGGAATACGTCGCCAAGAGCCGGCCTGGACATCACCCGTCTCTGGGCCAGCGACGGCCGCGCTGAGCGAGGACGAGGGCCTGTCCGTGAGGACTCCTCTCCCTTCGGTCTGGCCCTCGCCTGCCAACCGGCGTCGGTCAACTCCGTCCGCGTGCCGCGCACCCGACGCAGGGACGCCGGGCCGACGGGGGCACGCACGCGCCACGGGGACGGAGCCGTCCTCGCCGTCCCGGTATCAGGTGATGTGCCGCAGCAGCGCGGCGACCGCTGGTGACGGCTCGCCGGGCGGCCGTACCACCATGATCTTCCAATGCGGGGCGTGGCGGTTGAAGCGGTACTGGGGAAGATCGGGGAAGCGGTCCGCGATCGACCCGGGCATGACGCAGACACCCAGGTCGTTGCGGACCAGTTCGGCCGCCGCGACGATGTCGTTGACCTCGAACGTGGTGCTGCGGTCGACACCGGCGGCCCGGAAGGCCCGGTCGACCGCATAGCGGATGGCCCAGCCGGGAGTGAAGTCCACCAGCGGCAGCGCGGCGATGTCGGCGATTCGCACCTCGCCGCCCGGCGTCGCCCCCGCGCGGACCCCCCCGGGGGCCGCCCCCCCCCCCCAGTGCACACCGGGCCCCCGCCCGGGCGGGCGGGCCCCCCGCGGCGGGGGGGCGAGCGCCCCCCCCCCCCGCTTCGGGGTGGCCCCCGCGGGTTGTAACCCCCCCCGGCGGGGGGGGGGGGGGGCGGGCCCCCCCCCCCCCCCCCCCCGGCCCCCCCCCCGCCCCCCCCCCGCGCCCCCACGCCAGCAGCACCATGTCCTCACGGGACAGCAGCCGGGTCGTCAGGCCGCGCTGCTGCTGGCGGTCGAGCGCCACCACGGCCAGGTCCACGGTGCCCTCGCGCAGTGCCTGCCGGATGTCGGCGACGGCGGCCTGGCGCAGCTGCACGACCACACCCGGATGCTCCGCGCGCAGGGCGGCCAGGGCGTGGTGGAGGCCGGCCCAGACCCCCTGCATGGTGCCGACCGTGACCCGCCCGCGCAGCTGGCCGCGGGCGGCGTCTACCGCCTCCCGGGCCTGTTCGGCGGCCCGGAGCGTTGCCCGAGCGGCGGGGACGAACGCCTCGCCCGCCGGAGTGAGGGCGACGCGGTGCGTGGTGCGGTCGAACAGCGGGGTGCCCAGTTCGCGTTCGAGGGCGCGGACCGTACCGGACACGGAGGACTGGACCACGTGCAGTCGCCGTGCCGCCGCCGTGAAGCCGCCTGTGTCCGCCACCGCGACCACGACCTCCATCTGCCGCAGATCCATCATCACTCCCGTTGAGCCGCGCTCCGTTTGGCGCGAAGGCGGCGGCCTCGACCGTTCCGGCATCGTATGCGGACGGCGGTTGCGCCCGTCACGCCTCCGTGGCCGGGCCGGGCATCGTGCGCCGACCTTCGGTGAGCCAGTAGAGGAGGGCGAGTAGCGGCAGCGCGGCGCCGAAGGCGGTGAGGGCGGACCACCCCCACGCGTGGTAGACGACGGAGCCGAGCTGGGAGCCGGCCGCTCCGCCCGCGAAGAACATGGCGATGAAAGCGCTGTTGAGACGGGCACGGGCAGCGGGGTCGAGCTGGTAGACGGTGTGCTGGCCGAGGATCAGCGTCGCCTGGACCGCCATGTCCACGAGGATGGCGGCGAGGGCGAGCAGGATGACGCTGTGCCCGCCGAACCCGGCGAGCGCGAACGACACGGCGGCGACCACGAAGGCGACACCGGTCAGGGGCCGGACGAAACCGCGGTCGGCCCAGTGCCCGGCGAACGGGGCGATGGCCGCTCCGGCCGCGCCGACGAGGGCGAACACACCGACCCCGACCGCGGAGTAGTGGAAGACGGGACCGGTGAGGACGAAGGAGACCGTGGTCCAGAAGGCACTGAACGCGCCGAACATCGCCGCCTGGTAGAGACCGCGGCGCAGCAGCGACGGATGCGTGCGCACCAGCCGTGCGGTGGAGCGCAGCACGTGGTGGTACGGGATGGTGGTGGTCGGCGGGTGCTTCGGCAGGGCCGCGCGCAGGGCCACGGCGAGTACGGCCATCAGGGCAGCGGAACCGAGGAAGACGGTGCGCCAGCCGGCGAGGTCGGAGACCAGGCTGCTCAGCGTGCGGGAGAGCAGGATGCCGGTGAGCAGACCGCTCATCACCCGGCCGACTATGCGGCCGCGGGCGTGGTCGGGAGCGAGGCTCGCTGCGAACGGCACCAGGATCTGGGCGACGACCGAGGTGGCCCCGCTGACGAGCGAGGCGATCAGCAGCATCGGGAAGCTGGTGGCGAGTCCGGCCGCAAGGAGGGCGAGGGTGGTGACCGCCAGCAGGGCGGTGACCAGGTTGCGCTTCTCCAGGCGGTCGCCGAGCGGGACGAGGAAGAGCATGCCGATCACGTAGCCCACCTGGGTGAGGGTGATCAGGGCCCCGGTGGTGGCGGTGCCGGTGTGGAAGACGCCGCCCAGCGTGGAGAGCAAGGGCTGGGCGTAGTACAGGTTGGCAACCGTCATGCCGGAGGCGACGGCCAGCAGCGCGATCAGCCAGCCCGGCACGCCGTGCGGGGTGGTGGCGGTCGCGGACCGGCGAGAGGTCCGGAGGTCGGACGAGGTGGACATGTGCACCTTCTCGGAACAGACGGGCCGGCGTTCACCGGCGCGGGCGGGCGGTGACGAGAGCCTCCTCGCTGCCGTCACGGAGACATCAGCAATGCCGCGCCCCCGCCGCTTCCCTGCCTGAGGAGATGCTTTGGAATGTCAGTCATCTCATTTGGAGATGGCCACTCGAGGCTTCCGTACGGTCGGGGCCGCACCACCGCGCGGGAACGAGTTCTGGGGCGGCGGTAACCATGGATGCCCGGTGAGCGGATCGGCCGGCGCGAGGGAGAGGAACCAGTGGCGGAGAACAGGCGGTTTCCGGTCCTGGTCGGTCGGCAGCCGCAGACCAAGCTGCTGACCCCGGCGCTGGTCCAGGCCGAGGACGACGCGAGTGGATCCACCGTCCTGCTGCGCGGCGAGGCCGGAGTCGGCAAGAGCACGCTGGCGGCCTGGGTGCCGTGGCCACCCCTACGACAAGCGTGGCTACGTCTACCTCGGCACAGCAACCGCCGCAGCCCTCATCATCTGGCTGCGTACATGATCGACCGGACAAGTCCTGGTTGAGGACCTGGAACTCGCCCACCGCGGCGGTGAACGCGGTCTGTTCGGGCCTCGGTGAACGTGCCGCCATCGTTGAGGGCGGGGGCGCTCCACGTGACGGTCCAGGTCGCGGTGGCGGTGCTCTTGCAGCGACCGTCCGGGTGGCCGGCCGAGGTGCGTTCGTAGCGGTGGCCGCAGCCCAGGGACGGGGACTTGCCGCGGTCAGGGGTGTACGGAGTGCCGGGACCGCGGCAGGTGACCTGGTGCCGTCGCCCATCGCCCACCGGATCGTCGACACGTGCGCGGTCGCGGTGACCGGGACACCGCCCGCCGCCCGCCGCCCGCCGTCCCCGTCCCCGTCCCCGTCCCCGTCCCCGGTCCGTACCACGACATCCAGCGGTTCACCCACGGTCACGCCCTCCAACTCCACGCCGTGCACCGCAGATTCCTGGCCGCGCTGGCCGCGCTCACTCCACTGCTGCCCGGCGCTTCTTGATGGGTCGTGTCGTTGACAGGACGTGCTGAGTGGGGAGTTGGCTGCGGTCCGGTGTGATCTGGAGGACTTCGCGGCGGAGACGTTCGAGCCGTTCGCGCGGGCGGATCAGCGGCGGTGGGGCGGGGTCTATTTGCGGGGTCTGTTGCTGGACGGTGGGCGCAAGTCGGTGGAGCCGATGGCCGCCCGTCTGGGCGAGGACGGGAACCGGCAGGCCCTGGCGCACTTCGTCTCTTCCAGCCCGTTGGATGCGGCGCATGTGCGGGCCCGTCTGGCCTGGCGCATGCAGCCTGTCGTCAAGCCCACCGCGCTGGTCATCGATGACACAGGATTCCTCAAGGACGGGGATGCGTCGGCGTGCGTGACCCGGCAGTACACCGGCACCGCGGGCAAGGTCACCAACTGCCAGGCCGGAGTCTCGCTGCACCTGGCTTCCAACGGCGCCTCGGCGGCGGTGAACTGGCGTCTGTTCCTGCCCGGGAGCTGGGATCCCGCCTCGCCCAAGGCCGACCGGGCCAAGGTTGCCCGTCGTGACAAGTGTGCCATTCCCGCCCGGGTGGGACATGTCGAGAAGTGGCAGCTGGGCCTCGACATGATCGACGAGACGCGGTCCTGGGGCATCGAGGTGCCCCAGGTCATCGCCGACGGCGGCTACGGGGACACCGCTGCCTTCCGGCTCGGCCTGGAAGAACGCAGCCTCGAGTACGTGGTGGGCATCTCGACCACGACCACCGCGCAACCCGAGGACGCACAGCCCTGCACCCCGGCCTACACAGGCCGCGGCCCACGGCCGGTTCCTGCCTACCCCGAGCCGGCCCAGCAGGTGAAGAGCCTGGTCATCGCGGCCGGTAAGAACACCGCGCGGCCGGTGCAGTGGAGGGAAGGATCGCGGCCGGGCAGCGGCCGCAGCGGGTACAAGCGCATGTACTCGCGCTTCGTGGCCCTGCGGGTCCGGCCCGCCGGACGTGAGATCGGCAAGGCCACGGCCGGCAGCGGGCTTCCGGTCCGCTGGCTGCTGGCCGAATGGCCCGCCGACCAGGACGAGCCCGTGCAGTTCTGGCTCTCCAACCTGCCCGAGGCCACCCCCTTGCCCGTCCTCGTGCGCACCGCGAAGCTCCGCTGACGCATCGAGAACGACTACCACGAGATGAAACAGGCCCTGGGCCTGGCCCACTTCGAAGGCCGAACCTGGCCAGGCTGGCACCACCACGTCACCCTCGTCTCGGTCGCCCACGCCT
>NZ_JBIWKI010000037.1:0-64059 GCF_044765565.1 Streptomyces sp. NPDC102437
TCACCGACCCCGTCGCCAACATCACCGCGGCCGCCAACTACGCCGCCGACCGCTACGGATCCATCGACAACGTCAACTCCGCCTACTGAGCAGCGAGTTCACCGAGTCACGGAATCACCGACTCACGAGATCACTGAGCCGCGGAACCGCTGATCCGCGGAGTCACGGAATCGCCGAGTCGCCGCACCGCCTCCAGATGGCGAAATCATTCGCCGATCGGATCCGCGCTCTGCTTGGCTCGCCCCATGAGTGATCTCCGCATACGCCACGCCGGCCTCCCCGACATCGACACCGTGTTGCGCTTCTGGCGCGAGGCCGCGGAGGGTACGAGCATCAGCGACGACCACGACGGAGTGGCCCGGCTCATTTCGACAGACCCCGAAGCCCTGCTGCTGGCGGCCCGTGACGGCCGCCTCGTGGGAACCGTCATCGCCGGTTTCGACGGCTGGCGGTGCTCCGCCTACCGGCTGGCCGTGCACCCCGACTGCCGCCGGCAAGGGGTCGCCACCGCCTTGATGGAAGCGGCGGAACAGCGATTCCTCGCCCTTGGCGGGCGACGGGTCGACGCCATGGTCCTCGAAGCCAACGAACGGGCACACCACGCCTGGGCCGCGAGCGGCTACCACCGCGAGGATCACTGGCGGCGCTGGGTGAAGCCGCTCAGCGACTGAGGAGATCAGCGGCGAGACGGCCGACTTTGCCGATCCTTTACTATGGTCCCCTCCTGTTCGATCCTTCCGAAAGGTGTGAGCGTCCGTCCATGGGCGAGCCTCCCAGTAGTCGATATCGTCGGCACCGAGCGATCCTCCTGTCCCTGCCCGATCATGGGACGGAGGTGAACCGATGACCGAAGTGCTCCTACTGCTCGTGGCGGTACTGCTATCGCTGGCCTGCGGCGCCTTCGTCGCGGCCGAGTTCTCTCTGACGACGGTCGAGCGCGGACAGCTCGAACGCGCCGTCGAGCGGGGCGAGCGGGGCGCGGCGAGCGCCATGAAGGCCGTACGCAGCCTCACCTTCCAGCTCTCCGGTGCGCAGCTCGGCATCACCGTCACCAACCTGGTGGTCGGCATGCTCTCCGAACCGTCCATCGCGAAGCTGATCCGCGGTCCGGTGGAGGCGGCCGGCCTCTCCCCGAGCGTTGCGTCCTCGGTGGCCCTGGTGCTGGGAACGGCGCTGTCCACCGTGTTCCTGATGATCGTCGGTGAACTGGTCCCGAAGAACTGGGCGATCTCCTCCCCGCTCGCCGTGGCGAAGACCGTGGCCACCCCGCAGCGGGCCTTCACCGCCGTCTTCCGCCCCTTCATCAGCCACCTCAACAACACCGCCAACCGGATCGTGCGCCGCTTCGGCCTCGAACCGGCCGAGGAACTGGCCTCCGCGCGAAGCCCGCAGGAGCTGGCGGCGCTGGCCCGGCACAGCGCGAAGGAAGGTGCGCTGGAGGCCGACACGGCGGAACTGTTCGTCCGCACGCTGAACCTGGCCGAACTGACGGCGGAGAACGTGATGACCCCCCGGGTCCAGGTCACCGCGCTGGAGGCACAGGCGACCGCCGAGGACGTCGCGAACGCCACCCGGGCGACGGGCCTGTCCCGTTTCCCCGTCTACCTCGGCAGCCTGGACACCGTCGTCGGCGTGGCGCACATCAAGGACGTGCTGGCCATCCCCGCCGAGCAGCGGTCCCGTATCCGCGTGTCGGAGATGCTGCGCGAACCCCTGCTCGTGCCGGAGACGCTCACGGTGGACCGGCTCCTGGACCGGTTGTCGGGCAAGCTCGCCATGGCCGTCGTCATCGACGAGTACGGCGGCACCGCGGGCGTCGTGACGCTGGAGGACATCGTCGAGGAAGTGGTCGGTGAGGTGCGCGACGAACACGACCCGCATGAGACCGCGGACCTCGCACCAGCTGGCGAGGACGCCGACGGGCGGACCCTGTGGTCGGCCGACGGCGCCGCCCGCATCGACCAGCTGAAGACGATCGGGCTGCGGGTGCCGGACGGACCGTACGAGACACTCGCCGGGCTCGTTGCCACCGAGGTCGGCCGCATCCCGGCAGTGGGTGACACGGTCGAGCTGGCGAATTGGCGGATCGACGTGGTCGACGCATCCGGACGCCGCGCCGCGCGGGCCCTGCTGCACGCGCCGCTGCCCGGCGGCGACGAGCGGACGGAGGACGCACGATGATCGCCGTCCAGCTCTTCATCGGACTGATGACCCTGGTCGTCAATGCCTTCTTCGTCGGGGCGGAATTCGCGCTGATCTCCGTGCGCCGCAGTCAGATCGAGCCCGAGGCCGAGGCCGGGAACCGGCGGGCGCGCAGCGTCATCTGGGGCCTCGAACACGTATCGGCGCTGCTCGCGGCCGCGCAGCTGGGCATCACCCTCTGCACTCTGGTGCTCGGTATCGTCGCCGAGCCGGCCTTCGCGCACCTGCTGGAGCCGGTGTTCGACGCGGTGGGCGTCCCGCACGGACTGATCCATCCGATCTCGTTCGTGATCGCGCTGTCCGTGGCGACGTATCTGCACATGCTCCTCGGCGAGATGGTGCCGAAGAACATCGCTCTGGCCGAGCCCCTGCGCGCCGCACTGCTGCTCGGACCGCCGCTGGTGGCCCTCGCCAGGGCGCTGCGCCCGGTGATCTTCGCGATCAACGCCTTCGCCAACGCGCTGCTCAAGATCCTGCGGGTCGAAACGAAGGGCGAGGTGACCGCCACGTTCTCCGACGACGAACTGGCCCGGCTGGTGACGGACTCGGGCGACGCCGGGCTGGTCGACGACCGCTCGGCCGAGCGATTGCGGCACGCCCTGGAGCTGGGCCGTCGTCCGGTGCGTGATGTGGCGATGCCGGTGGACCGGGTCGTGTACGCCAAGGTCGGAACCACGCCGGAGCAGCTTGAGCGGCTCTCGAACGAGACCGGCTTCTCACGCTTCCCCGTGATGGACAGCGAGGAGCGGATCCTGGGCTACCTCCATGTGAAGGACGCCCTCGATGCCACACCGCGCGACGTGCCCTTCCCTGTGACGGCGATGCGCCCGATCGCGCGGGTCCGGGCCGGCACACCGCTCGACGACGCCCTGACCGCGCTGCGACGCAGCCGTACGCACCTGGCGGCGGTGCTCGACGAGGACGACAGGCTGGCCGGAATGGTCACCATGGAGGACGTGCTCCGCGAGCTGGTGGGGCGCCCGAAGGCGCGCTGACCGATGTGGGGGCCGCGGCACGGAATTCCGGCCGCGGCCTCCTCAGTCGCCTTCCGGCCTCTTCCGGCCCGTTCCGGCCCCAGGGAGTGGCCGGACCCGCCGCGATACGATCGCATCGCCATGGAAACAAATGCCTCCTACAACAGTCTTGTCGCGGTCGGCGACTCGTTCACCGAGGGCATGTCGGACCTGCTGCCCGACGGTTCGTACCGCGGCTGGGCCGACGTCCTCGCCGGACGGCTCGCCGCCCGCACGCCGGGATTTCGCTACGCGAATCTCGCCGTACGGGGCAAGCTGATCGGGCAGATCGTCGACGAGCAGGTCGATGTGGCCGCCGCCATGCGGGCAGATGTCGTCACACTCGTCGGCGGACTCAACGACGCACTGCGGCCCAAGTGCGACATGGGCATGGTCCGTGGACGGCTCGAAGAGGCAGTGGAGCGACTCGCCCCCTCGTGCAACACTCTCGTGCTCATGCGAAGCCCGGGGCGCAACGGTCCGGTGATGGAGCGTTTCCGTCCGCGGATGGAGGAGCTGTTCGCCCTGGTCGACGATCTGGCTGCCCGGCACGAAGCGGTGGTCGTCGATCTGTACGGGGCACCGGCCCTGGGTGATCCCCGAATGTGGGATGTCGACCGGCTGCATCTGACGGCGGACGGGCACACCAGGGTCGCCGAGGCGGTCTGGCAGACGCTGGGACTGCCTCCGGGGAACGACTGGCGCACGCCCCTGCCTACCGCCGTACCGCCCAGGTGGGCCAGACGGCGGGTCGACGACCTCCGCTTCGCCCGCGAACACCTGATGCCGTGGATCGGCCGCCGCCTGACCGGCCGCTCGTCCGGCGACGGCCGGACGGGCGCCCAGTACAGCTCCGAGCTGGGTCGGGCTTTCTGGGTCACCCCCGAGGACAACGGCGCCCCCGGCCCCGTGGCGACCTGGCGCCGGATCGACTCGGCGCCGCTCTCGTAGCAACCCACAAACCGGACCGCGGCGCTGGCCTGCACAAACCACCAGTAGAATCCGGACACGTGACTGCTGTGTCTGCGAAGCCTCGCATCCCCAATGTCCTGGCCGGCCGCTACGCCTCCACGGAGCTGGCCGTCCTCTGGTCCCCCGAGCAGAAGGTGAAGCTGGAACGCCAGCTGTGGCTGGCGGTGCTGCGCGCTCAGAAGGACCTCGGGATCGAGGTTCCGGACGTCGCGCTCGCCGATTACGAACGTGTCATCGACCAGGTCGACCTTGCCTCGATCGCCGAGCGCGAGAAGGTCACCCGGCACGACGTCAAGGCCCGGATCGAGGAGTTCAACGCCCTCGCCGGCCACGAGCAGGTCCACAAGGGCATGACGTCCCGGGATCTCACGGAGAACGTCGAGCAGCTGCAGATCAGGCTCTCCCTGGAGCTGATGCGCGACCGCACGGTGGCGGTCCTGACCCGGCTCGGCAAGCTGTCGGGCGAGTACCGCGAACTGGTCATGGCCGGCCGCTCCCACAACGTCGCCGCCCAGGCGACCACGCTCGGCAAGCGGTTCGCGACCGCGGCCGACGAGCTGCTGGTGGCCTACGGACGGCTCGAAGACCTGCTGGACCGCTACCCGCTGCGGGGCATCAAGGGCCCCGTCGGCACGGCGCAGGACATGCTCGACCTGCTGGGCGGCGACGCCGGGAAGCTCGCCGACCTCGAACAGCGCATCGCCGCACACCTCGGCTTCTCCCAGGCCTTCACCTCGGTCGGCCAGGTCTACCCGCGCTCGCTCGACTACGACGTGGTGACCGCGCTGGTCCAGCTGGCCGCGGCCCCGTCGTCGGTCGCCAAGACGATCCGTCTGATGGCCGGGCACGAGCTGGTGACCGAGGGCTTCAAGCCGGGTCAGGTCGGCTCGTCCGCAATGCCGCACAAGATGAACACCCGGTCCTGCGAGCGGGTCAACGGCCTGATGGTGATCCTGCGCGGATACGCGTCGATGACCGGTGAACTGGCGGGCGACCAGTGGAACGAGGGCGACGTGTCCTGCTCCGTGGTCCGCCGGGTAGCGCTCCCGGACGCCTTCTTCGCGTTCGATGGTCTGCTGGAGACCTTCCTGACGGTGCTCGACGAGTTCGGCGCGTTCCCGGCAGTCGTCGCCCGTGAGCTGGATCGCTACCTCCCGTTCCTCGCTACGACCAAGGTCCTGATGGGCGCGGTGCGCGCGGGTGTCGGCCGTGAGGTCGCACACGAGGCGATCAAGGAGAACGCGGTCGCCTCGGCCCTGGCCATGCGCGAGCAGGGCGCCGAGCGCAATGAGCTGCTCGACAAGCTGGCCGCCGATAACCGCATCCCGCTGGACCGCGCGCAGCTCGACGCGCTGATGGCCGACAAGCTCTCCTTCACCGGGGCTGCGGGTGACCAGGTCACGGCGCTGGTGTCCCGCATCGAGGAGATCGCCAAGCAGCACCCCGAGGCCGCCGCATACACACCGGGCTCCATCCTCTGACGGCCATGACCCCAGCCGGATGACACCCGAAGAGCTCCAGGCCGCCCGCGACCGCACCGTTCCCGATGTGGTCTCGGGCGGCCTGCGTGTGCTGTTCTGCGGGATCAACCCGAGCCTGATGGCGGGGGCAACGGGCCACCACTTCGCCCGCCCCGGCAATCGGTTCTGGCCGGTACTCCATCGGTCGGGCTTCACACCGCGGCAGTTGAAGCCGGCCGAACAGAGCGAACTGCTGCGATACGGCCTCGGCATCACCAATGTGGTCGCGAGGGCCACCGCCCGCGCGGACGAGCTCACCGCCGAGGAATTCCGCGCGGGCGGTCAGATCCTGGCAGCCAAGGTAGAACTGCTGCGACCGCAGTGGCTGGCGGTCGTAGGGGTCACGGCGTACCGCACGGCCTTCGGTAGGCGTACCGCACGGATCGGCCCGCAGGACCACGCGATCGGCCGCGCCCGCGTCTGGGCCCTGCCCAACCCCAGCGGCCTCAACGCCCGCTGGACCGCTCAGACAATGGCGGAGGAGTATGGCCGCCTCCTCGCCTGCGTCAACCACAACACTGCCGACCCCACTTTTCCCGCTACCCCCGCCGATCCCGCGCGGGCCGCGGAAGCCCCCTGACACACCTGGCGCCACAGCCTCCGCTCCCGGCACCGGGTCTCGACCGCACCGAACGTCTCCCCGAACGTCGTTCCGACCGACCGACGACCGATGGCCTGCTCAGGTCACGGCGGATCGATCTCCGTCACTACGACGTTCAACTCACACCCCGGCCCTTCCTCCTCCAGGTAGAGCCCGATGCCGATCCACCGCTCCTCGATCCTCCAGAGCTGGAGAAAGTCGCAGCCCGCAACCGTATCGGCCCACGCCTCCGGTATCTCCTCGCCGGCGGTCATCCGCTCCTGTGCACTCCACAGGCTGATCGCCTGCGGCTCACCCCAGCGACCGGCGAGCAGTGTCAGCAGTGCGTCATGCTCCGCGAGGCACTGGGCCCGGTGTTCCAGTCGCCGCACCTCGTCGTCGTCCCAGTGATCGACGTCCGCGTGCAGGGACGCCGTGTGGTAGCCGGGCCCGCTGACTCCCGAGCCTGACCGGATGCGCTCCGCGGGAAAGCCCGAGGTGCGCATCGCGTCGATGAGGCGGAGGTGATGTGCGGTGGTCATGCCGCCAGTAAACCGTGCAGCACTGACAAGCCGCTCCTCGCCATGGCCTTTGAGGTGCTTTCAGCCGCCGTGATCCGTATTGAATCGTGGCAACCGGCTACGCGTCCCTGCGCCGGAGCGCCCACCAGCCCGCCAATAGGGCAGCCACCGCCCAGGCCGCTGTCACCGCGAGCCCGCCCCACGGTCCGAGACTGCCCTCGGGGTTCTGGTGGAGCACCAACTGTCCTGCCCGGTCGGGCAGATACTGCGCGGCTCCGCCTGCGACATCACCGACCACGAAGGAGACTATGAGGACGAACGGGATGAGCAGGCTGAGCACGGCTACGGCGCTGCGCAGCACAACGGTCAGTCCGGCGGCGAACAGGGCCATCAGCGCCAGATATATCCCGCCTCCGAAGGCCGCCCGCAGCGCGCCCGGCTCCCCCAGGTCGATCGCGTACTTGCCCATGAACAGCTGTCCCACCAGGAAGGCGCCGAAGCTGGTGACGAGGCCGACGACAAGTGCCGGCGCTCCGACGAGCGCGATCTTGGCAGCGTAGAAGAGATTGCGGCGTGGCACGGCGGCGAGCGATATCCGCAGGGCTCCGTTGAGGTACTCGGACGAGATCGCGGTCGCTCCGAAGCTGATGGCCGCGATCTGGCCGAAGTTCAGCGCGTAGAAGGCGTCGAAGACCGGCTCGGCGTCGGCATTGTCCGCCTCGACCTGGCCGACCGTGGAGAACGCGAGCAGGGTGACGGCAAGTGTCACGGCGAGGACGGATATCAAAGATCCCGTGACGGACCGGACCGATCTGATCTTGATCCACTCGGAACGCAGTACTGCGGTGGTCGACATGGTCAGGCCTCCTGACGGTTGGCGGTTGAGGTGGACGCCGATGCGAATTCCGTGGCGTCGGCGGTGAGGTCGAGGTAGGCCTGTTCCAACGTGACCTGCTCATCGACGAGTTCAAGGACAGGAATTCCTTCGGCAGCGGCTATCGCACCGACCTCCCCTGCCTTCGCGCCCTCGATGGCCCATGAGCCGTCCTCGCTCTGCACGGGGTCATATCCCTTGCGGATGAGGACATCGCGCAGCCGCGTGGATTCGGTCGTCCGCATCCGTGCGCGCGGCTTGCTGCGGGAGTCCAGGAAATCCTGCATCGGCAGGTCCGCGAGGAGCCGGCCCCTGCCGAGGATCACGAGGTGGTCGGCGAACGACGAGGTCTCGTTCATCAGATGGCTGGAGACCAGGACCGTGCGTCCCTCGCGGGCGAGCCGCTTCATCAGCTCCCGGATCCAGATGATGCCTTCCGGATCGAGACCGTTGGACGGCTCGTCCAGCATCACGACCTCCGGATCGCCCAGCAACGCGGCCGCTATGCCCAGCCGCTGTCGCATGCCGAGTGAGAAGGTCTTGATCCGGGTTCCGCCGACCTCGCTGAGGCCTGCCTCTTCCAGAACCTCCTCGACCCTGCGCGCACCGAGGCCGTTGCTGACCGCCAGGGCGAGCAAGTGGTTCCGCGCGGTGCGCGAGCCATGGGCGGCCTGAGCGTCCAGCAGGGCGCCCACCCGATGCAGCGGATCGCTGAGCGCGGCGTAGGGCTGCCCGCCGATCGTGGCCTTGCCGCCGGTGGGCCGGTCGAGGCCGAGGACAAGTCGCATGGTGGTGGACTTACCCGCGCCGTTGGGACCGAGGAAGCCGGTGACGCGCCCCGGGTGCACACTGAACGTGAGGTTGTCCACGGCACGGGTCGTGCCGTATGCCTTCGTGAGCTCGTGGACATCGATGCTGGTCATGTCCTCAGCCTCGCCGTCGCGTCCGGGTCCCCGCTTCCCCCGCGCGTGGGGATCGTCTCCCTCTCGCGGGGGAGCCGCCGCACGCATGCGGGCTGGCACGATGGCTGCATGTTCCGCCTTCTGCGCCCGCTCGCCGCATCTGTCACCTACACCCGGTGGCTGCATCTCCTCATCCCGGGTGCGGGTTACAGCGTGTGGTTGTTCATCTCTCCGGATTCCCCATGGGCGCCCATGGTCTTCGCGGTACCGGTCGGTCTGGTGCCCGGCATGCGGCTGGCCGAGGGGGTACAGGCACAACTTCTGCTCGCACCGGAGGAACGAGGCAAGGCTGATGCCAGCATCTCCGCGGCCACGGCCGCCACTTGGAGTGACCGCTGGAGAACCGTGCTGTGGCTGGAGATACGAATGCTGCTCGCCGTTCCCGTCGGGTACGCGACGGTATGGCTGTCGGCAACCGCGGTGGACCTCGTCCTCACCGCCTCCGGCAGCGGCCCGAGCGATCAATGGCTGGTCCGCGGAGTGGAGCCGCACTGGTGGTATGCCCTGCTCTCCCCCCTGCCACTCCTGCCGCTGCTCGCCGTCGTCGTGTTGAGCGGCCGGCTGATCACCGAGGCCGCCAAGCAGCTTCTCGGCCCCTCGCCGGTGCAGCGGCTGACCGCTCTGGAGGAGCGCACGGAGCAGTTGCTCGAGCGCAACCGCATCGCCCGGGAGCTGCATGACTCGATCGGGCACGCATTGACGGTCGCGGTCGTACAGGCCGGCGCGGCCCGGGCTGCGCACGACCCGGAGTTCACCGAACGGGCCCTGGCCGCGATCGAGGAGACGGGCCGGGACGCGCTCGACGATCTGGAACGGGTTCTGCGGGTGCTGCGCGAATCGGGGCCGCCCGTGGGGCAACGGCCGACGCTCGTCGAAGCGGACCGGCTCCTGGACTCCGCGCGCGGCTCGGGCGCGAAGATCGAAGCTGACGTATCAGGTCCGCTGGAGCAGGTTCCGGGCGCGGTCTCCCGCGAGGGATATCGCATCCTTCAGGAGTCCCTCACCAATGTGCTGCGTCATTCGGGTACGGTCCCCGTCCGCGTGCGGATCACCGTCGCCGACGGCGGGCTGGAGTTGGAGGTGACCAATCCGCTCAGCGCCGCGATAGCCGATTCGGCGGCTGTGCCGGGCGGCGGGAGCGGGCTGCGGGGCATCCGGGAGCGGGCCGCGCTGCTGGGTGGAAAGGCCGAGACGGGTCCGCACGAAGGGGAGTGGCGCGTTCGTGCCAGGCTCCCGTTGGACGGCCTGAGGGCTGCCCCTTAGCCCTTGGCCCATCAGTGCGGCGGCGTGGTGTCGGGTGGGGCAGGTCGCGAGACAGGGGGCGCCGGAAGACCGGGTGCGGGCGTTCCGGCGACGCGGCGAGGTGCCGCAACTGTCGTCGTGCGCCCACCAGGGGGTGTGGCACAGCGCTTAGGGTGGCCCAATGCCAGTTAGCGTACTTCTGGTCGACGACGAGCCCCTCGTCCGCGCGGGGTTGCGTGCGGTCCTTGAGGCCCAACCCGATATCGAGGTGGTGGGCGAGGCGGGCGATGGCGCCGCCGTGATCCCTCTGCTGCATCAGCTGCGCCCCGATGTGGTGGCCATGGATGTCAGGATGCCGTTGATGGACGGGATCGAGGCCACCCGGGTGGTGCTGCGTACGGTGCCTGATCCGCCGAAGATCCTTGTGGTGACCACCTTCGAGAACGACGAGTACGTCTACGAGGCGTTGCGTGCCGGTGCAGACGGTTTCCTCCTCAAACGTGCCCGGCCCGCCGAGATCGTGCATGCGGTGCGTCTGGTCGCCGAAGGCGAGTCGCTGCTCTTCCCGGCGGCGGTCCGGCAGCTCGCCGCCGAGTACGGAACGAGCAAGGCGCGCGCGGTCATGGACCGGGCAGCGCTGACCGAGCGGGAGTCCGCGGTCCTGCGGCTGATGGCCCGTGGCCTGTCGAACGCGGAAATCGCTGCCAAACTCGTGGTCGGCGTCGAGACGGTGAAGACCCATGTCAGTGCCGTCCTGGCCAAGTTGGGCGCGAGGGACCGTACCCAGGCGGTGATCGCGGCATATGAATCCGGGTTCGTCGCGCCGGGCTGAATTCCCGGCTGCAGGGAACCGCCTCGCGGCCCACGGTCGCCCCGCACCTGGGCAGCGAGTACCATCCGCCTGACATGCGCTAGAGCTGGGAGGACACACCGTGGGCCGGCTGACCGGTGGGGATCCGTCGCTGTTGCGACGCATCAATTCCGCGGTGGTACTGCATGCACTGCGAGGTGCCGACTCCCCGACCCTGACAGACCTGACCCGGATCACCGGGCTGTCCCGCCCGACGGTCGAAGGTGTCATGGAGGGGCTCTTCGAGGCCGGGCTGGTCGTCGAGTCGGGGCCCGACGGGGGCGAGACCCGGCGCCAGGGGCGGCCGGCCCGCCGTTTCCGGTTCCGTGCCGAGGCCGGGCATCTGCTCGGCATCGAGATCGGCCCGCACCGCGTTTCCGCGCTGCTGTCGGGGCTGGACGGCCGGATCATCGGCGCAGGCGCCCGCGAGGTGCCGGAGACCGCGGGCGCCGATGACCGGCTCGACAAGGTGAGGGCCGTGGTGGCCGACCTCCTGCGGCGGACGGGCGTGGCCAGGAGCAGTCTGCGCGCGGTCGGGGTCGGCAGTCCCGGCATCGTGGAGGCCGACGGGACGGTCCGGCTGGGCACCGCCCTGCCCGGCTGGACGGGTCTCGCGCTGGGCGAGCGGCTGAGGCGCTCCTTCCGCTGCCCGGTCCTGGTGGAGAACGACGCCAATGCCGCGGCGGTCGCGGAGCACTGGAAGGGCGCGGCCACAGAGTCCGACGACATCGTATTCGTCCTGGCGGGGCTGAGCCCGGGTGCCGGTTCGCTGATCGGTGGACGGCTGCACCGCGGGTTCGGCGGTGCGGCGGGCGAGATCGGCGCGCTGCATCTGCTCGGCCGCGAAGTGACTCCGGAGCGGCTTCTGTCCACGACGGACACCCCGCTGGATCCGCTGGACGAGCCCGCGGTCGCCGATGTGTTCGCGGAGGCCCGGCGCGGCGATGCCCGGGCTCAGGCCGCGGTCGAACGCTTCATTCAGCGTCTGGTGCACGATGTGGCGGCGCTGGCGCTGGCGCTGGACCCCGAGCTCGTGGTGGTGGGAGGCTGGGCCACCGGGCTGGACGATGTGCTCGATCCGCTCCGCAGTGAGCTGGCTCGCTACTGCCTCCGGCCGCCACGGGTCACGCTGTCGCTGCTCGGTGAGGCTGCGGTGGCCACCGGTGCGCTACGGCTGGCGCTCGACCACGTGGAGGAGCAGCTCTTCGCGGTGGAGGGGACGGTGACGGCCCGCCGCTGACTGCGACGGGCCGTGCATATCGACGGACGGTGCCTGCCTGCGTGGACCGGTGGAGCCGGCCCGGTCAGGAGGCCCGACGCTCCTGGTCGTGGTGGCTGATCTCCAGGTCTCCCGAGTCACCGAAGGTGAGTCGGCAGGTGTCGGCCCGGTACGTGGCGACGGAGAGCGCGGCGGTACCGACCGCCGCGAGGTAGCGGGTGGTGACGACGAGCACGGGGGCGCCGGGCAGCCGGTCGAGCTCCTTGGCGTCGTCCACACGCGCCGAGCCCAGCTCCACCGACCGGTCCTGGCCGTCGAGGCCGAGACGGTGCAGCTCGCGCAGAACACGGCGGGCCCGGGCAGGCCCGGACGGAGCGTCGATCGCGGAGAGTTCGGGCACGGACGACGACGGGACGTACAGGAGCTCCGCCGCGACGGTCTGCCCGTTGGTCACCCGGATCCGGCGCACGATGTGTATCGGCTCGTCGGCTTCCACGTCGAGCACGGCCGCCACCGCCGACGGCGCGACCGCGGTGGAGCAGTCCACCGGCTGCCAGACCTCGGCCGGACCTCCGCCGGACCAGTCCCGCTGTGCCGTGGAGACGGCGACCCCGACGCGCGGCGGCGCGACGGTGGTCCCGACGCCGCGGCGGCGCTGCAGCCTTCCTTCGAGTTCGAGCTGTTCCAGTGCCTGCCGGAGCGTGGCTCGGGCGACACCGAACCGGGCGGCGAGCTCGCGCTCGTTGGGCAGGATCTCCCCCACCGCAAAGTCCGAGTCGAGTGCCTCACTGAGCACGGTCTTGAGGTGCCAGTACTTCGGCTCCTGCACCGATTCCAGCTGCGTCGTCCCCACCCTGTCCTCCGCAATCACCCAGCGGCTATTCCGCGGCGTTATTTATTAAAGGTTCCTGTCTTAACGTTGAGACCATAGGACGGTACACACCCTTGGTCAAGACCAATCCTCGGTCGGTCACGCAGGGAAACGGGTCTCTGCCGCAGAGCGTTCACAGGACGTTCGTGGCGCCGTGAGGCGAACGCGGCAAAGAGCCCCACGACCGGGCAGGACGTGGGGCTTCGGACAGGCGCGACGAAGGGCCGGGCAGCCAGAGGCCGGCTACTTCTCCGGAAGGTCGGTGAAGCGGGTGAGCTTGTCTGGGTTCCGCACGATATATACGCACTGGATGAGCCCGTCCTCGACGTCGAGCTGAACGACCGAGTCGACCTTTCCGCCCAGGAACAGCAGCAGGCCGGGCCCGCCGTTGAGTTCCAGCAACCGGTGATCGAGGGCCTCGGCCTGGTCGTGGGCGACGGCGAAGAGGAAGCGGCCGACCTTGTCGGCTCTCTCGATGATCCGCAGCGGCGCCCTGGACTTTCCGCCGCTGTCCCCGACGAGCCGCGCGTCGGGGGCGAGCAGGGCCAGCAGCTCCTCGATGTCGCCGCCCGCCGCCGCGGCGAGGAACCGATCGGTGAGGTCACGGCGTTGCGCCGGGTCGACGTCGTAGCGCGGTTTGCGCTCCTCCACATGGCGCCGCGCACGTCCCGCCAGCTGGCGCACCGCAGCCTCGGTCCGGTCGAGGGCGGCGGCGATCTCGGCGTACGGGAAGCCGAACGCCTCGCGCAGCACGAAGACGGCCCTCTCCAGCGGCGACAGGGACTCCAGGACGACCAGCACGGCGATCGATACGGAATCGGCCAGCACCGCCTGCTCCGCAGTGTCTGGCTCGGACGGTCCGAAATCAGTGACGACCGGCTCCGGCAGCCATGGCCCGACGTACGCCTCGCGCCGCGACTGCACCTGGCGAAGCCGGTCGATGGCGAGGCGGGTGATGATCCTCACGAGAAAGGCGCGCGGCTCCCGCACGTCCTCACGGGACGCGGAGAACCAGCGGAGCCATGCCTCCTGCACCACGTCCTCGGCATCGGCGATCCGGCCCAGCATGCGGTAGGCGACGCCGGTGAGCACGGGGCGGTGGCTCTCGAAGACTTCGGTCGCGGTGTCGGCTGTCACTCCCCCATCCCAGCCGACCTGCCGCACCCTGTCCAGCGCGAATCACCAGCACTCTTGAACTGCGGACTACTGAACGGTAATTGTTATTGACGAGACGTCTAAGTCGCCTTCAGGCATGGCCCCTTCATGCCGGATCACCCCGGGAGCACCAGCATGTCCACCACGGTCTCGTTCAGCGTCGACTCATCGCAAGGGACCCGGACGGTGTCCCTGGCCTATGAACGGACGGGCGTCGGCGAGCCGCTGCTCCTGCTCCACGGCATCGGTCACCACCACCAGGCCTGGGATCCGGTGCTGTCCGTGCTCGCCGTGGAAAGGGACGTGATAGCGCTGGATCTCCCCGGCTTCGGTGTCTCGCCGGAGCTGCCCGAGGGGCTGCCGTACGACCTGCCGACCGTGGTGAAGGTGCTCGGCGCCTTCTGCGTGGCACTCGGTCTGGACCGACCGCATGTGGCGGGCCATTCGCTCGGCGGCCTACTGGCGCTGGGGCTCGGCGGTCTCGACACCAGTCGCTGACGACGCACCGGGCGCCGGGGCCGCACCCCGGGCCGCTTCGCTCCGCGACAGGACACCCGATCCGAGGGCAACCCCCAGCCCGACCAGAAGGCTGCTGCCGACCTGTGCGAGGCCGTACGAACCGGCGCCGACGAGCGGTGCGGTCAGCGCGGCGGAGACGGGGATCAGGCCGGAGAAGAGCGTGGCGCGCTCGGCGCCGATGCGCTGCATGCCGGTGTACCAGCAGACAAAACCGATCACCGTGACCACGGCTGCCTGCCACAGCAGCGCGAGCGCCTCCGCCGCGGTGGGCATCCGCAGCACACCGCTGCCGTCCAGGACCAGGCCGAGGCAGACCGACTCCGCGGCGGCGAGGGTGCAGACCGTGGCGGACAACAGCTTCGGTCCGAGCGGTCGAAGGACCGGTACGGCGAGCACGGCGAAACCGACCTCGCCCGCCAGCGCGCCGACCGAGCAGAGGATGCCGGCCAGGTCCGTACGGCCCCAGCCCTGGACGACGAAGGCCCCGGCGGCGACGAGCGCTGCCGCGTACAGGACCGTACGCGTGGGCCGGCGGCGGTCCATGAGTGGCGCGAGTACGGCTACGAAGATCGGGGCACAGCCCACGAACACCCCTGGAACGGCAGGTTCCGCAGATCGTTCCGCACCCAGCACGGCGAGGTTGAAGCCGACCATTCCGATGGCTGCCAGCAGCGCGAGCCGTCCCCACTGACGCCGGGTGAGCGTGCGCAGCACGGCAGTCGGCCGGGGCCGCTCGTCGCGGGCCAGGAGGATTACGAGCAGGAGCGCCGCGAGGCCGTAGCGCAGCGCCTGGCCGCCCGCGTACGGATGCTCGCCCAGGACACTGTTGGCGGTGAAGGAAGCACCCACGAGGATGCAGGCGAAGGCGGCCAGGAGCGCCCCGCGCAGAGAGCTGACGTTCATGGAATCGACGCTAGGCAGCCGGGCGGTCCGGTTTAAGGTCCACTTTCATGATGTCTTCGCAGACCAATTCGCGGTCGGAGCGCTCTCCGGACGGGGGGTCCGCCACGGCCGCCTGGGAGTTGCTGCTTCCGGCCGCCGCGGAGCCGGCCCGCCGGCGCGGTCGTGCCCTGCAGTCGGCCCTGCGCGAAGCCGTGCGTTCCGGCCGTCTCGTTCCGGGTACGAGGCTCCCGTCCAGCCGTGCGCTCGCCGCCGATCTGCGGGTGTCGCGGGGGCTGGTCACCGAGGCGTACGAGCAGCTCACGGCCGAGGGCTATCTGCGCAGCGGGCGTGGTGCGGGCACCTGGGTCGGCGAAGGGGTCCGCGCTCCGGTGGCGGGGGCGCGTGACCTAGCTCCGCGTGCAGCGGACGTGAGCGTGGACTTCCGGCCCGGAACGCCCGATCTTTCGCTGTTCCCGCGCAGTGCCTGGGCCGCCGCCCACCGCTCGGTGCTCGGCCGGCTGCCGCACGGCGCGCTCGGCTATCCCGATCCACGGGGGCTGCCCGTTCTGCGGGACGCCCTGGCCGCCCTTCTGTCCAGGCGCCGTGGGGTGGTCGCGGATCCGGAGCGCCTGGTGGTGTGCTCCGGCGTGGCGCAGGCGACGTCTCTGCTGGGGTTCGTACTGCACGGGCGCGGAGTGCGGACCGTCGGTGTCGAGGATCCAGGGAGCCCCGAACACTCCGCGCTGTTCGCGTCCGCGGGCATCACCACCATCGGTCTGCCGCTCGACGATGAGGGGCTGGTGACCGCGCCCCTCGTGCGCTCGGGAGTGCGCGCCGTGGTCACTACGCCGGCGCACCAGTTCCCCACCGGGATCGCCTACTCCGCCGCCCGTCGCGGCCGGCTTCTGGAGTGGGCGCGCGCCACGGACGGGCTGGTCGTGGAGGACGACTACGACGGCGACTTCCGCTACGACCGCGCACCGGTCGGCGCGCTGCAGGGGCTCGACCCGGAACACGTCGCGTACACCGGCTCGGTGAGCAAATCGCTGGCGCCCGGCCTCCGACTGGGCTGGCTGCTCGCACCGGCGGCCATGACCGACGAGATCGTCGCCCGCAAGCGCACGATGGATCTGGGCAATCCGGCCGTCGACCAGGCGGTCCTCGCCGACTTCATCACCCGGGGCGGCTACGACCGGCAGCTGCGCCGCTGTCAGCGCGCCTATCGCGAGCGTCGCGACACCCTCACGTCGATGCTGGCGGAGCACTTCCCAGGAACCGAGGTGAGCGGCATCGCCGCGGGTCTCCACATCATCGCCGCGCTGCCCGAGCGGTACGGCCCGGAGCCGGTGTTCATGGCGCGCGCGGCCGATGCCGGAGTCGCCCTGCGGCCGCTGGGTGCCTGCGGCACCGTGACGGGCGAGGACGGGGCGGTGCGCCTGGTGCTCGGTTACGCCCATCTGGCGCCGACCGACATCGAGCGGGGTGTACGTCTGCTGGCGGAGGCGCAACGGGGCGCGGGAGGACCGGCCACCGGCGGGGGCCGTGGCCGGGTGTTCATCTGAGGTTGGTGTACGCGCCGCCGACGGGAACAAGGGTGGAGTCGATCGACCGGTCACCCGTTCGTCCCACCGACCACGCCCCGGAGGCGCCTCGATGTCGTACGCTCCGCGTTTTCCGTCCCCCGCCCGCCGCAGTGTGCTGCGCGGTTCGCTCGCCGCGTCGGCCGCGCTCGCGCTCCCCGCGGTGGGCGCGGCTGCCCCTGCCTTCGCGTTGTCCGGCCGGCCGCGCGCGGCGTGGGGTGTGCAGGTGGGCGATGTGACCTCGTCGTCCGCGCTGGTCTGGGTGCGGTCGGACCGGCCGGCGCGGATGATCGTGGAGACATCGGCGACGGAGTCGTTCCGGCGGGCCCGCACCTGGCACGGTCCGCTCGTCGGTTCCGGCACCGACTTCACCGGGACGACTCCGCTGTACGGGCTGCCGCCGGGCGAGCAGGTGCACTACCGGGTGACGCTCGCCGATCCCCACGACCCGCGCCGTACCGGGGAGCCGGTGTACGGGACCTTCCGGACGGCCCCCGCCCGGCGTCGCGACGGGGTGCGCTTCCTGTGGTCCGGCGACATCGCGGGTCAGGGCTGGGGCATCAACCCGGACATCGGCGGTTACGCGGTGTACGACGAGATGCGCCGCCTCGATCCGGACTTCTTCCTGTGCAGCGGTGACAACATCTACGCGGACGGGGTGATCGAGCCGAGCGTGACGCTGCCCGACGGGCGGGTCTGGCGCAATGTCACCACCGAGGAGAAGGCGAAGGTCGCCGAGACCCTCGCCGAGTACCGCGGGAACTTCCGTTACAACCTGCTCGACCACAACCTCCGTGAGTTCAACGCACAGGTCCCGTCGATCGTTCAGTGGGACGACCACGAGGTGCGCAACAACTGGTATCCGGGGCAGATCCTCGACGATGCCCGGTACACCGAGAAGAACGTGGATGTGCTGGCGGCCCGTTCGATGCGGGCGTTCAGCGAGTACTTCCCGGCGTCCACGCCGCACTCCGCATCCGGCGAGGGCCGGATGCACCGCGTGGTGCGCCACGGTCCGCTGCTAGACGTGTTCGTGCTCGACATGCGGTCCTTCCGCAACGCCAACTCCCCCGGCCGGCAGCCCGACGACACTACGGGCATCCTCGGTGCCGAGCAGCTGCGGTGGCTCAAGCACGAGCTCTCCCGGTCCCGCGCGGTGTGGAAGGTGATCGCGGCGGACATGCCGCTGGGACTGGTGGTCCCCGACGGCGCGACGGACTTCGAGGCGGTCGCGCAGGGCGATCCCGGGGCCCCGCTCGGCCGTGAGCTGCAGATCGCGGAACTGCTGCGGTACATCAAGCACCGCCGGATCACCGGCACGTTGTGGCTGACCGCGGACGTGCACTACACGTCGGCGCAGCACTACGAGCCCGAGCGTGCGGTGTTCAAGGACTTCGCGCCTTTCTGGGAGTTCGTGTCGGGGCCGCTGGCCGCAGGTCAGTTCCAGGCGAACGCACTCGACGCGACGTTCGGTCCCGACCGGGTCTTCGTGCGGGCGCCGGACCGGGCGAACGTGTCGCCGATGGAGTCGCCGCAATACTTCGGGGAGGTCGACATCGACGGCGACAGCGGCGAGTTGACCGTGCGGTTGCGGGCGCAGGGCGGCTCCGTGCTGTTCAGCAAGGTGCTGCAGCCGGGGCGCGTCGGTCAGTGAACCTGCGCCCGGCGACCGGCCCCCGGGCGATGACCGGGGGCCGATTGTCAGTGGTGGGATCTACGGTTTTTCCATGACCCGATCCGTTCAGGCATTGGCCTACGCACGCCCGTCCGCTCTGGAGCCCTCGCAGTCGGGGCAGCTCCTCGGTCTGGAGACCTCCGGTGGCCTCACCCCGCGGGGTGCCGAGTCCCATCCCCGGTTCTTCTCCGGTTTCCTCACCTCGCCGGCGATCGCCGCCCGGGGACTGCTCGCGGTGGCGGACGTGGCGTCCACGCGCTACTACCAGCGCACGCTGCCCGCGTCGCTCGACCCTGTGGTGACGGGCAACGGCGACCGGCTGCGCTTCGAGTCGTTCTCCGGCTGCTGCGGGGTGTACGCACGCCTGGATGTGCTGCAGGAGGGTCTGGACGGGGCGCGGACGGGGCACGGGACGACGAATGTGGATGTCAACAATCCGCTGCGGGAGGCGCTTTCGCGGATAGCGGGTGACGATCCGCTGCATCTGCGGGTGGGTCCGGACGAGATGGCCGTCACCACGCTGGACGGCCCGGTCGTGGAGAAGAAGGTGCCGCTGCCCGACCGGTGGCTGCGTGGTTTCGCCGAGGCCCAGGTGGTGTCGGCCGGTTTCGATCTGCGGGTCGAGCTGTCGGCCGCCGAGGCCGTCCGGTTCCTCCGTTCGCTGCCGCGTTCGGGGAACGCCTCGCGGGGCGCCCGCTGGGTGGTTCCGGCCGGGAAGACGCTTCGGCCGACGACCCGGCCGGTGGCCGGGGCCGTGTGCCTGCCGGGACCGGAGCGGTTGGTGGCGTTGCAGCGGGTGCTGCGTCATGCCACGTCGCTCCGGGTGTACGGGCCGGTCACCGACGGGGCGGCGACCGCGAGTGCCTGGGAGGTCGTGCTGCCGGGCATGCGTCTCACGCTGACGCTCTCGCCCGATGCCTCGCGCGGTTTCTCGGGCGAGGGCGGTGTGCTCGACGCGCTGGCCACCGATGACGCGGCGGCCGACGCCGAGTTGGTGTCCGTGCTGCTGGCCTGGGAGCCCCTGATCGACACCGCCGACCTGGCGGAGCAGTCGGGTCTCACGGTGGAGCGGGTACGGGCCGCGCTCACCCGGCTGGGGACGGCGGGCCGGGTCGGCTACGACCTCGCGGACGCGGCCTACTTCCACCGCGAGCTGCCCTACGACGCCGACCGGACCGAGCGGCACAATCCGCGCCTGGTGGCGGCCCGGCAGCTGGCCGGCTCGGGTGCGGTCGTGCTCGACCAGGACGTGGCGGCCGTGATCTCGGGAGAACGCCGCTATCAGGTGAGGGAGAAGGACGGAATGCTGAGCTGCACCTGCCAGTGGTGGGCGGACTACCGAGGACGGCGGGGCCCGTGCAAGCACGTCCTGGCCGTCCGTATGGTCCGTCGCGGCGCCCCGGTCACCGGGGGTGTGCGATGAAGGAACTCCTCACCGCCGTAAGGGAATTGCGCGTGCACGACGTGCCGGAGGTGTTGGCGGGAATGGACCGGGCGGAACGCAGAGCGGCGCTGACCGAGCTGAAGGCGCTCCGGAAGGAGGTGCGCAGCTGGCACTGGGACAAGCAGGACCGGGTGCGCAGGGCTCTGCTGGTGGCCGGTGCGGGCTGCCACACGGGCGCCGCGGGATGCGCCGCCTGGATCGGCGGACGGGATCTGGCCGGCTGGAACCGCCAGCCCTTCCCGCTGGTCCTCGCGGCCTTGGCGGACCGTGACCCGGAGTGGCTCGGTGACGTCGCGCATCGGCTGGCGGCCCGGACCGCGACCGCGCAGACCATGTACGGGCTGATCTCCGGGCTGGTGAAGAAGGCGCAGTGTCCCGTGCCCACGACGGATGGTTTCGTGCTGGGCTGGGCCGAGGCGATCTCGATGGCGCAGTGGCACCGGCGCAAGAAGCGGCCACTCGTCGAGGTGCTCCGCAGCGATCCGTACGCGCCCGCTCTCCTGCCGCGGATCTTCGAGGTGCCGGAGCTGCCGACGCAGATGCTCTGGCCCGACGGTGCGAACGATCCTTGTCAGTGGGCCACGACGTTGGCCGTGCTCCCGGAGGAGGGCCTGCTGGAGCGGTCGGTACTCGTCGACGGTTGTGTGACCCGGCTGTTGCGTGGCGGAAAGCTCAGCGAACTGCGCTTCTTCCTGGGGCTTCTGCGCAAGCTCGAACTGACCGAGCAGGAGGAGACCGAGCGGCTCGCGGACTGGATCGGGATGGCCGCCGACGGCGCCTCCACCGTGGCGGGCCACGCCCAGGGGGTGCTCACCCGGCTGGACGGACGCGGTGAGCTAACCGTGCGGGCTCTCGCGGACGTCTCGGCATCGGTGCTGTTCCGCACCGAGAAGAAGCTGGTGCGGTCCCAGCTCGTGCTGCTCGGCAAGGTGTTGCGCCGCGATGCGTCGGCGGCCGACGAACTGCTGCCCGTCGTCGCGGGTGCTTTCGAGCACGAGGACATCGACATCCAGGAGCGGGCCCTCAAGCTCGTGGCCTGGTATCTGCCCGCCGCCGGAACCCCGGTACGGGAAGAACTCGCCCTGTCGGCCGCGCTGCTGGGGCCGGCGCACCGCACGATGGTGGCCGAGGTGTTCGGCGGCCCGGCGGCCGGGACGCCCGGCAGGCAGGAGTACGAGGAGCTGCTGCCCCCGGTTCCGGACCCGCAGCTCCTCGATCCCGCACCTGCGACGCTGCCCGAACTGGTCGAGGAGGTGGTGACGCTGATCAGATCGGCGACGCCGGACGTCACCGCCTTCGAGCGGGCCCTGGACGGGCTGGTCCGCCATGCCCACAACAACCGGGCGGCGTTGACGGACGCGTTGCGTGACGCGCTGGCGGGTGAGTGGTGGCTCGAGAACGAACCGCCGTCGCAGACCGAGCGGCAGCTTCGCTCGGACGCGGAGATCAGGCTCGTCGTGGCCACGCTGCTCGGACGGGTGTCGGCACGGGCCGTGCGGGAGGAGCGCGCCTCCTGGACCGGCACCGGGACCTGCGTCCACGCCGCGCTGACCGGGATCCTGAGGGCCCGGCTGTGGGAGGCGGCCGACGCGGTGCTGAGCGGCTCAACTCCGTTCCTGCTGGCCGTCCCCACCTGGCACACCGGCTCGCTCGACCCGGCGGTGCTGGTTGAGCGGCTGCGCACCTGTCAGCGGCTCGGGGTGCGGCCCGGCGAGGCCGACTTCGCCCAGGCCCTGCTGCGGGTGAGGCGCGGAGATCAGCACGGGGCCGCGGAGGCGGCGGCACTGCTCGGCACCCCTGAAGGCGACCGGCTGGCCGCATGGCTGCGGGCCGACGAGCCGCTCGCGCGGGTGCACCGCTTCGATCTGGAGAAGAGGGGCCGGGAGGGGCAGACGGTCGTACGGTCGTCCCGCGCCCTGATGGCCAGCCAGGAACGCCCCTTCATCCAGGAGGCGTTCCCTCGTTCGTTCCACTGGCTGGGCCGGCCGCAGGTTCCGGCGCATCGCCACTGCTACCACTGGGACGACCACCCGAACCAGTGGACCGCCACCCTGCCCGAGGACGCCGAGACACTGGCCGCCTGGCTCCTGCCGAACATCGCGACCGGAGTGATCGAGGAGATACGGGACACCCTCGGGCCGCTCGTACTGCTCACCGAACTCGACGCGCCCGCGGGCGAGGCCGTCCACCTGATGCTGGCGTACGCTCTGGGGGCTCGGCACCCGGAGGACCGGCTGGCGGCGGTGGACGCCCTGCTGATGCTCGCCACCCGGCGACAGCTCGACGCGGTGCTGCTCGGCGAGCAATTGGGGGACCTCCTCGGAAACGGTCTGATCAAGCCCAGCCGCCTCGCGGATTCCGCCCGTACCGCAGCCGCCACCGGCGCGTACCGGACGGTGCTGTCCACGCTGACCGGCGCCCTGCCCGGGCTGCTGGCACAGGAGAAGGCGCCTCGCGGACTGGGCGACCTGCTCTCCGTGGCCGCCGAATGCGTGGAGCACTGCGGTGCGATGGGTGGCGGGGAGCCGATACCAGGGCTCGCCGAAACGGCCGCGCGCGGCGGATCATCGCAGTTGGTACGTCAAGCGGTCCGGCTGAAGACCGCCTGGGAGCAGGTCCCGGATCGGGCGTGACAGCCCAGCGCCGAAGCGGCCGCACCACAGTCCACCAATACGAGGAAAGCGAGCGATAAGGGACTAGATCCACACTTAACCCAGCAGTCACAGAGTGTTCGTGGTCAGGCAACAACACTCGGCCAGAGTGAAGCCATGACTGATGGGACATCCGCGAAGACCGTCCGCCGCTCCCACCACTGGCGACGGGACGTGACCGAGCTCGCCGCCCTGTTCACCGCGGTCGCGGTGGCCGACGCCATCGCGAACCTGATCGGACACCAGCCCGACGGACCGTACCTGCTGATCGCCTCGGCCGTGGCTCTGGCCGTGACGGCCGCGTTCCACACCTGGTGGGCCCGGCGCCACAGCCACGCCCCGCCGCCGACCGGTACCGGCCTCCCCGCCGAGGGGGACGACGGCAGCACGCTCCCGGGCCACGGCACCGGTGTCGCCACGACCGTGCCGGTGGACACGCCCACCGGCACGGGACCGGCGCCGTCCCCCGAGGACACGGCGCTGTGGCGGATGCGGACCACGGTGCGGGACACCCCCGGCAGCCTGGCAGCGCTGTGCGGTGCCCTCGCCCGGCACCGGGTCGACATCCTCACCCTGCAGACGCACCCGCTGGCCCGGGGCACGGTCGACGAGTTCCTGCTGCGGGCACCCGCCCCGCTCCAGGCTCAGAAGCTGAGCCGGGCGATCTCCGCCGCCGGGGGCAGTTCGACCTGGATCGAGCGGGCCGACACACACGATCTGGTCGACGCCCCGACGCGCGTGCTGGGCCTCGCCACCCGCACCGCGCTGGACGCGGCCGAGCTCCCCCTCGCGCTGCGGCAGCTGCTCGGCCGCTGCACCATCCACTCGCTGCCCGCCGTCTCGCTCACCGGCCGGGCGACCGGTGAGACCACCCCCGTCGAAGGAGTGCTGGAGGAGACGGTGATGCGGCTGCGCGACCCGTCCGGGGGTGCCATCACCATCGAACGGCCCTACCTTCCTTTCACGCCGACCGAGTTCGCCCGCGCCCGCGCCCTGGTCGAGCTCGATGCCCGGCTCGGCCCCCGCCTTCCGCGCAGCGAGCATGTGCTCACCCTGCCCGAGGGCAACGAGATCACCGTGCGCCGCGCGGACCGCAGTGACCTCTCGGCAGCGCGTGCGATGCACGACCGCTGCTCCGAGCGAACGCTGCGACTGCGCTACCACGGTCCGGTCCACGACGCGGACCGCTACCTGGACCACCTGCTCAGCCCCCGCTTCGGCCGCACCCTGGCCGTACAGACGGCCTCGGGCCGCCTGGTGGCGCTCGGCCACCTCCTCTGGGACGGCGACGAGACCGAAGTGGCCCTCCTCGTCGAGGACGACTGGCAGCGCCGCGGCATCGGCTCCGAGCTCCTGAGCCGCCTGGTGGCGCTCGCCGTCGAGGCGGGCTGCGACAGCGTCTACGCCGTCACCCAGTCGTCCAACACCGGCATGGTCGCGGCCATGCGCGCGCTGTCGCTGCCGCTGGACTACCAGATCGAGGAGGGCACCCTGGTCATCACCGCCCGGCTGGACGCGACGCCGGTCCGCTCACTGCCCCCGTACGAGCAGGCCGGTCGCTGACTCCGCGGCAGCTCAGGACCCGACCACCGAAGGAGACCCGGGCACAGAGGCCCCGGCCGCTCACGAACCGACCACAGAAGACCCGGGCACGGAGACCCCGACCGCAGAGGACCCGGAAGCGGAGGGCTCACGTCCGGCGTCCTGCGAGCTCAGCGCCTGGCACAGATCGGCCCACAGGTCCTCGACGTCCTCCAGGCCGACCGACATGCGCAGCAGCCGGTCCCCGACGCCGGCGGCCTGCCGGTCCCCCTCATCCACGATGCGATGGCTGATGGAGGCCGGATGCTGGATCAGGGTGTCCACGCTGCCCAGGCTCACCGCGGGCGTGATGAGCTGCACGGCCGAGATCACCCGGTGCGGATCCCCGTACACCTCGAACGAGACCATCGCACCGCCCAGCTTCGGGTAGTGGACCCTGGCGACGCGCGGATCGGCGGTCAGCCTGCGGGACAGTTCAGCGGCGCTCGCGGACGCCGCCCGCACGCGTACCGGGAGCGTGGCCAGGCCGCGCAGCAGCAGATATCCGGCCATCGGATGCAGCACCCCACCGGTTGCGAAACGCACCTGCCGCAGCCGGGCCGCGAACTCCTCGTCGCAGGCGACGACCCCGCCCATCACATCGCCGTGCCCGCCCAGGTACTTGGTGGCGCTGTGCAGCACGATCCGGGCACCGTGCTCGACGGGCCGTTGCAGAACCGGGGTGGCGAAGGTGTTGTCGACGAGCAGCGGCACCGAGCCGCAGGAGTGCGCGATCGCGCGGATGTCGACCTCTTTGAGCGTCGGATTGGCGGGGGTCTCCACCATCACAAGACCGGTGTCCGGGCGGATCGCGTCGGCGATGCCCGCCGGGTCGGTCCAGGTCACCTCCGTGCCCAGCAGCCCGGCGCCGAGCAGGTGATCGCTGCAGCCGTAAAGCGGCCGGACGGCGACCACATGGCGCAGTCCCATGCTCGCGCGGACCAGCAGCACGGCGGTGAGTGCCGCCATTCCGCTGGCGAACGAGACCGCGCTCCCGGTCCCTTCGAGCCGGGCGAGCGCTGTCTCGAACCGGGCGGTCGTCGGGTTGTCCAGCCGTGCGTAGACCGGCGGTCCTTCGAGCCTCGCACCGGTGGCGGCGAACGTGTCGATCCGCTCCGCCTCGCCCCTGGAGTCGTAGGAGGGGTAGGTGGTGGACAGGTCGATCGGCGGGGCGTGCAGTCCGAGGGCCGCGAGGTCGTCGCGGCCGGCGTGCACGGCATCGGTGGCGAGCGCCCTGGACCGGGTTGTCGTCGGGGGCGCCATCGAGTATTCGGTGTCCATGCCACCACTCTGAACAATGCCCGGGACTGGTTGGTGATCCCCCGTGCTACGTTCGGCAGATGGCCGATTCTGTCGCTCTTGACCCGGTGGACCTGCACATTCTGCGACTGCTGCAGAACGATGCCCGGACCACCTACCGCGAGTTGGCCGCCGAGGTCGGGGTCGCGCCCTCGACCTGCCTGGACCGGGTGACCAGGCTGCGCCGCTCCGGCGTGATCCTCGGCCACCAGCTGCGTCTGGACCCGGCTCGGCTCGGCCGGGGCCTGGAGGCGCTGCTCTCCGTACAGGTGCGGCCGCACCGCAGAGAGCTCATCGGGCCGTTCGTCGAACGCATCAGGACGTTGCCGGAGTCCCGTGCGCTCTTCCACCTGACCGGCCCGGACGACTATCTGGTCCATGTCGCGGTCACGGACACGGCCGATCTGCAACGTCTGGTGCTGGACGAATTCACCTCGCGCCGCGAAGTGGCCCGGGTCGAGACCCGGCTGATATTCCAGCAGTGGGAGTGCGGGCCGCTGCTGCCGCCCGCAGAATCGGCGGAGCAGGGGCCCTGAGACCGAATGATGATGACGCGGAGGCCTCCGGCGTACGAGGATGTCCGCATGTCAGACACTTCCAGCAGCGCGCTGCCCCGTCAGGTCGCCGACGCCTACGTCGACGCATTCATCGAACTCGACCCGATCGCCGGCACCTACCTCGGTGTCGCGGAGAGCTCGCGCCGCCTTCCCGACTTCTCCCCCGCGGGTCAGGAGGCTGTTGCCGAGCTGGCCCGCACCACCCTGGCCAAGCTCGATGCCGCCGAACAGCTGCCCGGCGCGGACAGCGACTCCGAGCGCCGCTGCGGGCGGCTGCTGCGCGAGCGCCTCATGGCGGAACTCGCCGTCCACGAAGCCGAAGAGGGGCTGCGCTCGGTCTCCAATCTCCACTCCCCGGCGCACAGCGTCCGCGAGGTGTTCACCGTGACGCCGACCGAGACCGACGAGGACTGGGCGGCGGTCGTGGACCGGCTGCGCGCGGTGCCCGCCGCGTTCGAGGGCTATCGCGAGTCGCTGGCGCTCGGTCTGGAGCGCAAGCTCCACGGCGGCCCGCGCGCCACCGCCACCTTCATCGGCCAGCTCGACGAGTGGGCGGGTGAGGGCGGTTCGGGCTTCTTCCAGGACTTCGTGGCCCCCGGACCCGCCTCGCTCCGTGCCGATCTGGACGACGGTGCCCGGCAGGCCACCAAGTCGGTCGTGGCGCTGCGCGACTGGATGCGCGATGTGTACGCCCCCGCGGTCGAGGGCGCGCCGGACACGGTGGGCCGCGAGCGGTACGCGCGCTGGTCGCGTTACTTCAACGGCACCGACCTGGACCTGGACGAGGCGTACGCGTACGGCTGGTCCGAGTACCACCGGCTGCTCGCCGAGATGAAGACCGAGGCCGAGAAGGTGCTGCCCGGTGCCGGCCCCTGGGAGGCGCTGGCCCATCTCGATGAGCACGGCAAGCACATCGAGGGGGTCGACGAGGTCCAGGCCTGGCTGCAGGCCCTGATGGACGAGGCGATCGAGGCGCTCGACGGAACGCATTTCGAACTCGCCGAACGCGTACGGAAGGTGGAGTCCCGCATCGCCCCGCCCGGCGGCGCCGCCGCCCCGTACTACACGGGGCCCTCCGAGGACTTCTCACGTCCGGGCCGCACCTGGCTGCCCACGATGGGCGAGACCCGCTTCCCGGTGTACGACCTGGTGTCCACCTGGTACCACGAGGGTGTGCCCGGCCACCACCTCCAGATCGCCCAGTGGACGCATGTCGCCGACAGCCTCTCCCGCTACCAGGCGTCGATCGGCGGGGTCAGCGCCAACTGCGAGGGCTGGGCCCTGTACGCGGAGCGCCTCATGGACGAGTTGGGCTTCCTGCCCGACGCGGAGCGCCGCCTCGGCTATCTCGACGCGCAGATGATGCGCGCCTGCCGGGTGATCGTGGACATCGGCATGCACGCGGAGATGGAGATCCCGGCGGACTCCCCGTTCCACCCCGGCGAGCGGTGGACGCCCGACCTGGCCCAGGAGTTCTTCGGCAACCACAGCGGCCGTCCGGCCGACTTCGTGGAGAGCGAGCTGACCCGCTATCTCTCGATGCCGGGACAGGCCATCGGTTACAAGCTGGGCGAGCGCGCCTGGCTGCTGGGCCGGGAGAACGCCCGCAGGACCCACGGTGACGCGTTCGACGCCAAGGCCTGGCACATGGCTGCCCTGTCGCAGGGGCCGCTCGGTCTCGACGATCTCGTCGACGAGCTCTCCAAGCTCTGACGCGGTGGCCCGGCGGCCTGGCCCGGTGCACCCCATGGGCCCGGCCGTCGAGCACCTCCGCGGCCCGGACAGGCCGGAAAGGCCGGAAGGCCGGACATTCCGGACGGGCCGGGGCGCTCAGTCGCCCGCGACGGTCAGCAGCCGCAGTCCTCGGAGTCGACCGGGGCGGTGAGCGGGTCCGCGTCCCGCCGCTCCCGCCCCTCCCAGGTCTCGGACTCGAAGCCCTCACGCACCCAGTACTCGAAGCCGCCGAGCATCTCCTTGACCCGGTAGCCGAGTTCTGCGAGGGCCAGCGCGGCACGCGTCGCTCCATTGCAGCCGGGGCCCCAGCAGTACGTGACCACGGGGACCGCCGGGTCGAGCAGTTGGTGGGCCTGCTCGGCGATGAGCGCGGCCGGCAGGTGCACCGCGCCGGGGATGTGCCCTTGGTTCCAGGATCCGGTGGAGCGCGAGTCCAGGAGCACGAAGCCCGGATCGCCGTCGGCCGCGAGCGCGGCGGCGACATCGGAGACATCCGCGTGGAAGGCGAGCGAGGCGCTGAAGTAGGCGGCGGCTGCCGCCGGGGAGGCGGGCGGGACGCGCAGGACGGGGTGAGCCGCGGTGGCGGTGGGCTGCGAGGTCATGTCCAGAAATCTACGGCCGGTGATCCGCTCCCGGAAGATGAGATCCCCGGCACAATGCTTGCCCTGCCGGGGATTTCCATGTTGTCTCCTGCCCATGACCGACTATTCCCCGGACGCCACCGACTGGCGCATCCTGGACGTCCTGCAACGCGAAGGGCGCGCGTCGTTCGCCGAGCTGGCGCGCGCGGTGGCGATGTCCCCGAGCGCGGTGACCGAGCGGGTGCGCAGACTTGAGGAGGCCGGGGTGATCAGCGGTTACGCCGCCGTGGTCGACCCGGAGCGGCTCGGACTGCCGATTCTCGCCCTCGTACGGCTGCGCTACCCCAACGGCCACTACAAGCCCTTCCACGATCTGCTCGACACGACTCCGGAGATCGTGGAGGCCCACCATGTCACCGGTGACGACTGCTTCGTGCTGAAGGTCACCGCCCGCTCGATGAGTCATCTGGAGGAGGTCGCGGGCAGGATCGGCGCGCTCGGTTCGGTGACCACGAGCGTCGTCTACTCCTCCCCGCTCCCCCGCCGCGCCATCAGCCACTGACCTCGCCGGAGCTGCGGTGCCGGACCGCCGATCCGTGCCGTTCCTTCACCACTTCGAGCTGGGCCGGGATGCGGCGGCGCAGATCGGCGACATGGCTGACGATGCCCACGCTGCGATCCCGCTCGCGCAGCGAGTCGAGTACGTCGAGCACCTCGTCGAGGGTCTGGTCGTCCAGGCTGCCGAAGCCCTCGTCGATGAAGAGCGTGTCCAGCCGAACTCCGCCCGCCTCGTCGGTGACCACATCGGCGAGGCCGAGCGCCAGGGCGAGCGAGGCGAAGAACGTCTCACCGCCCGAGAGCGTCGCCGTGTCGCGTTCGCGTCCGGTCCAGGCGTCGACGACATGCAGTCCCAGACCCGATCTGCGGCCTCCGGTGCGGGCATCGGAGTGGACGAGTGTGTAGCGGCCGGAGGACATGCGCTGGAGCCGTGCGGTGGCGGCGGCTGCGACCTGTTCGAGCCGGGCGGCGAGCACGTACGACTCCAGCCGCATCTTGCGTTCGTTGTCCGCGGAGGTGCCCGCGGTCAGTCCGGCCAGCCGGGCCACCCGGTCGTACTTCTCGCGCAGCGGGCCCAGTCCGCGCACCTCGTCCGCGGTGCGGCGGGAGAGCCGGCCGAGTTCGGCGCAGCGCTCGCGCGCGGCCGCCAGTGCGGCCGAGGCGTCCCGCAGCAGCCGTTCGGCCGTGTCGTACGCGGCCTGCGCCACGTCCACCGCGGCCGGCGGGTGCTCGGCGGCGGCCCGGGTCTCCCTCTCGGCCAGCCGGTCGGCCACCGCCGCCGCCTCGGACTGCCAGGCGTCGACGCGCCGTTGGAGTTCACGCTGCTCGGCATCGGGGAGGAGGGTCTCGGCCGCGGCCTGCGGGGTGTCGAAACCGGCCCGGAACGCGGCGTCCGCGAGCCGGTCGTCGGCCTCCTTGCGGTGCTGCGCGGCGGCCTCCTCCGCGCGTACCGCCTCGGCTGCCGCGGCGAGCAGCGCGACGCGGCGTTCCAGCAGCGCGGCGTGCTCGGCCACGCTGCCCAGATCGCCGCGTGCGGCCGCCAACTCGGCTTCCAGTGCCGCGTGTTCGCGGTCGAGCCCTTCGCGCAGGGAGGTACGGGCCGCGGCCCGGCGTTCGGCGAGCTGCCGGGCGTCGAGGCGTTCGGCCTGCTCCCGCTCGGCGGCCGCGAGGGCCTCGCGCGCGGCGTGCATGCCCGCCGCGGTGCGGTACGCCTCGGCGTGCATGCCGGTCAACCGGTCGACAAGCGCGCCGAGTCCGGCCACGGTGGGCTCGGCGTCAAGCGCGGTGCCGGCCGGGCCTACGGCGACCGGACCGGTCCCGGCGGTCGGTGACGGCCCGGCCGAACGGACGGCGGCGCTCCCGGTCACGCGTGCCGACGCGGCCTGGTCGGCGGCATCCGCCCCGTCCCTCTGCTGGGGCACCGACGGCAGTGCGGCCACGCGGGCGGCGGCGTGCTGCTCCCGTACGACGCCGAGCTCCCGGTCCGCGTGCGTACGTGCCTCGTCGGCCCGGCGGTAGGCGTCGAGCGCCCGCTCCTCGGTGGCCCGGTCGACATGCCCGTCGGCCGCGCGGGCCGGGTTGGGATGGTCGGCCGAGCCGCAGACCTTGCAGTCCTCGCCGTCCACCAGCCCTGCCGCCAGCTCCGCCGCGATGTCCCGCAGCCGGCGTTCGCGCAGCTCCAGCCACGTTTCGTGGGCTCCGGCGGCATGCTCGCGGGCGGTGGCCAGCCGCTCGGCGGCGGCGGACACCCGGGCGGCGAGTGCGTCGCGCCGACGGGCCGCGTCCAGCCGGGCGCGGGCGGGCTCCAGTCGGCCGGCCAGCTGTTCGGCGCGGGTGGCGGCCTCCTGGGCCGCCTCGATGCGGGCGCGCAGTCCGTCGCGGGTGGACTCCCAGCCGGCCAGCCAGGCCTCCGCGTCGCGGATCAGCTCGTCGTCGGCCCTGGCCTGGCGCTCCAGCCCGGCCCGCTCGGTGGCGATCTGCGCGCTGCGCAGCTCGGCCCGCTTCGCGGCTTCGAGCCCGCCGAGCTCCTGCCGGAGCCGTCGCTCCAGCTCCGCGAGCTGTTCGGCCCCGGCGTCGGCCAGGGTGCCGGGCAGTACCGCGCGGGCGCGGTCGCGGGCCTGGCAGGCCATCCGGTAGGCGCGCTCGGCGTCGTCGCGCAGATCCAGTGCCGGTGCGACGAGGTCCGCCTTGCGGGCCCGTGCGAGTCGTTCGTGGTGGCGGTCGCGGTCGGCGCGGCGGTCTTCCAGCACGGCGGCGCGGCGCCGGGTCTCCTCGTACCGTTGCTGCAGTGCGGCGAGTTCGCGTTCGCCGTCGAGGGCCTGTCGGGCGGCCGACTGCCGGTCCTCGGCCGCGGCCAGGGCGCAGGCGGCGATGTCGAGCCGTTCGCGGGCGCTGCTGCGGGCCGCCGCCGCCCATTCCAGTACGCCTTCGGCGAGCCCGGGTTCGCCGGGCTGGATGTCAGGCAGCGGCGCTTCGCGTCCGGCGGGTCCGGCGGCCTGGGCGAGCCGCTGGGCGACCGCGAGGACACGTTCGTCCCCGGCTCTGACACTGGTCTCTGCGGTGCGGCGCAGTTCGGCGAGGCGGTCCTCGACGGCGGCGAACCGGCGGGTGTCGAAGAGCCTGCCGAGGAGTTTGCCGCGTGCCTCGGCATCGGCGCGCAGGAAGCGCGCGAAGTCGCCTTGCGGCAGGAGCACCACTTGGCAGAACTGCTCGCGGCTCATCCCGATGAGCTGGGTGATCTCCTCGCCGATCTCCTGGTGCGAGCGGCTGAGCGGCCGCCAGCCGTCGTCGGGGCCGTATTCCCGCAGCCGGCTCTGGGCCTTCTCCGTGGTGAAGCCGCTGCCCTTCTTCTTGGGGCGGGGCTGTGCGGGGCTCCGGGTGATCTCCAGGCGGCGGCCGCCGACGCTCAGTTCCAGTGCGACCTCGGTGGCGAGATCCGCCGGGGCGTGGTCGCTGCGCAGGGAGGTGCCGGGGGTCTGGCGGGCGCCTGGCACCGCGCCGTAGAGGGCGTAGCAGACCGCGTCGAGCACGGAGGTCTTCCCGGCGCCGGTCGGCCCGTGCAGCAGGAAGAGACCGGCCGACGAGAGGGCGTCGAAGTCGATGGACTGGGTGGTGCCGAACGGGCCGAAGGCGGTGAGGTCGAGCCGGTGGAGTCTCAACGGTTCACCTCGCGCACGCCGTCGTCCACCCGGACGTGGTCGAAGGCGCCGCGCAGCACCGTTCGTTCCTGTTCGTCGGCCGCGGAGCCGCCCCGCACGTGTGCCACGAAGTCCTCGGCGATCTGCTGGTCGTCGCGCCCCTTGAGGCGCTGGGCGTACGAGGCGAGCGGGTCCTCGGGGGCCCGGTCGGGTTCGAACACGAGGCTGAGGGTGTGCGGGAACCGCTCGACGAGCCGGGCCATCGGCTCGGCCGGGCGCGCCGGGTCGGTGAGGGTGGCCTCGACCCAGGACTCCCGGTGCTTCTCCAGCGCGGGTTCGTCGATGAGGTCGTCGAGGCGGCCGCGGAGCCGGGCGAGGGGGCGGGGCACCGGGCAGTCGAGGCGTTCGGCGGTGATCGTGCCCGAGGCTCCGAGGTCGGTCAGCCACATGGTCTTGCGGTGGGTGGCCTCGGAGAAGGAGTACGCGAGCGGTGAGCCCGAGTAGCGGACGCGTTCGGTGACGGTCTGGCAGCCGTGCAGATGGCCGAGCGCCACGTAGTCGACGCCGTCGAAGACTCCGGCGGGCACGGCGGCCACCCCGCCGACGGTGATGTCGCGCTCGCTGTCGCTGGGCTCTCCACCCGCGACGAAGGCGTGGGCGAGGACGACGGAGCGGGTGCCGTCCGTGCGCTTGGCCAGATCTGCGCGTACCCGTTCCATGGCCGCGGTCAGCACCGATTCGTGCCCGGCGCGCTCCGCCTTGAGGACGTCCTTCACCAAGGCCGGTTCCAGGTAGGGCAGTCCGTAGAACGCCACGTCGCCGTGCGCGTCCGGCAGGACGACGGGGGTGGCGCAGCCTGCCGGGTCGGTCCGCAGGTGGATCCCGGCCCGTCCGATCAGTCCCGCGCCCACGCCCAGCCTGCGTGCCGAGTCGTGGTTGCCGGAGATCATCATGGTGGGCACGCCGACGGCGGCGAGCCGGTGCAACGCGTCGTCGAAGAGCTCGACGGCCGCCAGTGGCGGTACGGCCCTGTCGTACACATCACCTGCGACGAGGACCACGTCCACCTCGTGCTCGCGCACCGTCGCCACCAGGTGGTCCAGGTAGGCGGCCTGGGCTTCGAGCAGGGAGACCCGGTGGAACGAGCGCCCCAGGTGCCAGTCGGACGTGTGCAGAATTCTCAAGAGCCGGCTCCGACCTGCATCGTTCTCTTCCTCCGCCCCCGGGGCCGCTGAGTCCCTCTCGTCCCGCCCACCCCAGTCTCGCATCACCGCCGGCCCCGTCCGGGCCGTCGCCCCGCAAGCCGGGTCCGGGCGGGGAATGTCCTGTGAGGGCGCGGGATCCGGTCAGTCGTCCCCGTACGCCTCGCCGCCGAGCTCCAGCCCGGCCTCGCCCGCCGTCACGTCGGCCAGCCAGCCGCGGAAGGACTCGACGTCGGCGTCCGGCAGCCCGATCTCGATGATGACGGCCTCCGCGTATCTGACCTCGCGCACGGTGCGGCCGGTGGCACGGAGATCGTTCTCCAGCTTGCCCGCCCGTTGGTGGCCGATCGTGATCGTAGCGAGGCGGAACCGCCGGCGGGTGATGGTGCCGAGCTCGTCGAGGGCTTCGCCGACCACTCCCCCGTAGGCCCTGATCAGTCCCCCGGCGCCGAGCTTGACACCGCCGTAGTAGCGGGTGACGACGGCGACGACGTAGCGCATCTCACGGCGTGTCAGCATCTGGAGCATCGGTACACCCGCGGTGCCTCCGGGCTCCCCGTCGTCGCTCGCCTTCTGCACGGAGGCGTCGGCGCCGATCACATAGGCGAAGCAGTTGTGGGTCGCGGTCGGGTGTTCCTTGCGGATGCGTGCGACGAAGTCCTGCGCCTCCTGCTCGGTGGCGGCGGGCGCGAGTGCGCAGATGAAGCGCGACCGGTTGATCTCGGTCTCGTGCACGCCCGCTCGGGCGACTGTCCGGTACTGCTCCTGCATACGGCCACCCTATGCCCCGTACGGGAATGGTCCGGGGCGGCCGTCCGTTGTGCGGATCATGTACGCAGACGAAGAGACGATCCGCAGGATTCTCGTGAACGGCGGCGACACCTGGGCCGTGGTGGGCCTGTCCGGCAACCGGTCGCGTGCGGCCTACCGCGTCGCCGAGGTGCTCCAGCGCTTCGGCAAGCGGGTGGTCCCGGTGCATCCGAAGGCCGAGCGGGTGCACGGCGAGGACGGCTACGCCTCGCTGGCCGACATCCCGTTCCCGGTCGATGTGGTGGACGTCTTCGTCAACAGTGAGCTGGCGGGCCCGGTGGCCGACCAGGCGGTCGCGGCGGGCGCGAGGGCCGTCTGGTTCCAGCTCGGCGTGGTCGACCCGGAGGCGTACGCCCGCACGCGTGCGGCAGGGCTCGACATGGTCATGGACCGTTGCCCCGCCATCGAGATCCCAGCTCTGGGCCGCTGAACCGCAACTGCGTTCCTCGCGCGCACGTGCCCCTCGCATGCATGTTTCGCGCCCGGCGTCCGGCTGAGAGAATGGCCCGCTGTGACCACTACCACCGCACCGTCCCGCACCCCCAGCCGAAACATGCTGGCCGGACAGCTCGCCGAGTTGGGGGTGGAGCGCGAGGGCGTGCTGCTGGTGCACGCGTCGATGCGCGCGGTGGGCCCGGTGAGTGGTGGGGTCGGTGCGATGGTGGGTGCGTTGCGAGACGCCCTCGGGCAGGGCACGCTCGTCGTCCCCACTTTCACGCCGGAGAACTCCGACACCTCTTCGCACTACCTCGACCGGGTGCGCGGGCTCGACGACCGGGCACGGGAGGCCGTGCGGGCGAGCATGCCGCCCTTCGATCGGGCGACGTCAACCGCACCGTCGATGGGCAGGCTGTCGGAGGCCGTACGGCTCGGCGAAGGGGCGGTGCGCAGCGGCCACCCGCAGACGTCCTTCGCCGCGCTCGGCCCACTGGCCCGGAAGCTGATGGCGGATCACAGCCCCGACTGTCACCTCGGTGAGGATTCGCCACTGGCCCGGCTCTACGATCTGCGGGCCCAGGTGCTCATGCTGGGCACCGGTTTCGACACCTGCTCCGCGTTCCACCTCGGCGAGTACCGGGTGCCCGCCCCGCCCCGCCGGAACTACCGCTGCGTGGTGACCGCCGGGGGCAGTCGCCAGTGGTGGGAGTACGAGGACATCGTGCTGGACGACAGCGACTTCGCGGAACTGGGCGCGGACTTCGCCCGCGCGGGCACGGGTGCGCAGATCCGCACGGGCCGGGTGGGGTCGTCGGCGAGCCGGCTCTACCGCATCGTCGACGCCGTCGACTTCGCCGCCGGCTGGCTGCCGGCCCACCGTGCCGGTGCGGCGGCACGGGCCCTCTGCCACTCGTCCGGCTGAGGGCGCGGCCCCCCAGAAGGGGCTTCAGCTCCTGATGCCGAGTCCCTCGACGATCAGCGCGCCCGGCAGCGCCGCCAGTGCCTTGCCCGGGACGATCAGCTTGCCCCGGCGGCTGCCGCTGCCGATCAGCACCCACTCCTCGTCGACGACCGCGGGATCGATCAGCAGCGGCCACGCGGCGGGCAGGCCGATGGGTGTGATGCCGCCGTACTCCATGCCGGTCTCGCCGACCGCCGTGTCCATCGGGGCGAAGGACACCTTGCGGGCGCCCAGTTGCTTGCGGACCACGCCGTTCACATCGACACGGGTGCTGGACAGGACGAGGCAGGCCGCGAGTGTCGCCTCACCACCGCGCTTGCCAGCCACCACCACGCAATTGGCCGACCGGTCGAGCAGTTCCGCGCCGTGGTGCTCGACGAAGACTGCCGTGTCGGCGATGGCCGGGTCCGAGTCGACATGGATGATCTGCTCGGCGGGGAACCCTCCCCAGCCCGCGGTCACGGCCGCGGCGACGGGGGCGGGGAGCAGATCGAGCCGGTCGGCCGCCGGACCGGCGTTCTCGAAGGAGCCGATGGGAGCGCGCATGTGCGCCACGCTAACAACGATCCCGGGCCTTCGGTCGGCCGTCTCACCGTACGGGCGGAATGGAGACGGCCATGGTCACTTCGGCCGGCTCGGAGCCGTCGTTGCGGTAGGAGTGCGGGTGGTGCGCCTCGAACGAGGCGGAGGCGCCGGCCGGTACGGCGTACGAGGTGCCGGCGACGACCAGCGTGAGTTCGCCCGCGGTGACGTGGAGCAGTTCGACGGTGCCCTCGGGGTGCGGGTCGGAGGCGCTGCTGTCGCCGGGCATCAGCCGCCAGGACCAGAGTTCGAGCGGCCCCCTGGCTTCCGTACCGACGAGCAGGGTGGTGGAACTGCCCGCGTCGCTGGACCACATGCGTACCGCCTGGCTCTCGGGCACCAGGCGGACCGGTGAGCCCTGCTCGTAGTCGAGCAGGGTGGTGATGCTGACCCCCAGCGCGTCGGCGAGCTTGACCGTGGTGCCGACGCTCGGGTTGGTGCGGGCCTGTTCGATCTGGATGATCATGCCTCGGCTGACCCCGGCACGGGCGGCCAGAGCGTCCAGGGTGAAGCCGCGTTCCCCCCTCCAGCGCTTGAGATTGCGCGCGAGCGACTGAGTGAGCTGATCGAGGTCAGACACATTCCGTCCAATATTTTGGATGACAGGGTCGAAAATACTGCACTACGGTGTGGTGCACTCCACCGTTCACCGCACTGTACTGCGAGGCCTGCAATGACAGCGCTGTTCGCGCTGGCCACCAGCCTGCTCTGGGGGCTGGCCGACTTCGGCGGCGGGCTGCTCACCCGGCGCGTCCCCGCGCTCACCGTGGTCGTCGTCTCCCAGGCCGTCGCGGCCATGGTGCTGGGCGTCGTCGTGGTCGCGACCGGCGGCTGGAGCGAGGCGGGCCCGCAGCTGTGGTTCGCCGTCGCGGCGGGTGTCGTCGGGCCGGTCGCGATGCTGAGCTTTTACCAGGCCCTGGCGCTCGGCCCGATGGGGGTCGTCTCCCCGCTCGGATCGCTGGGTGTCGCCGTGCCGGTGAGTGTCGGGCTCCTGGTCGGGGAGCGGCCGGGGCTGCCTCAGTTCGCGGGGGTCGGCATCGCGGTGGTGGGCGTCGCGCTGGCGGGCGGCCCGCAGCTGCGCGGGGCTCCGGTGCAGCGCCGGGCGGTGCTGCTGACCCTGCTGGCCGCGTTCGGTTTCGGGGCGGTGATGTCGCTGATCGCGGAGGCGTCCTCGACGGTGACCGGGCTGTTCCTGGCGCTCTTCGTCCAGCGCCTCACCAATGTCGCGGTGGGCGGTGCGGCGCTGTACGCGTCGGTGCGCCGGGGCGCACGGGCGCTGCCCGAGGAGGGCGGGGCCGCCGCGGTGCTCGCCGCACTGCCGGCCCTGGCGCTCATCGGGCTGTCGGACGTCGCGGCCAACGGCACATACTCGGTCGCCGCGCAGCACGGGCCGGTCACGGTGGCCGCCGTGCTCGCCTCGCTCTATCCGGTGGTCACCGCCCTGGCGGCGCGGGGTGTGCTGAAGGAGCGGCTGCGCGGGGTGCAGGCCGCCGGGGCCGGCCTCGCCCTGGTGGGCACGGTGCTGCTCGCGACCGGATGAGGCCCGTCAGTCGGAGGTTTCGCCTGGTTCCGCCAGGGCCAGCAGCTGCTCGGGCGTGACGCCTGTCGGGATCGGCACCGGCGCGGGGGTGCGCAGTGGCGGCTGCCAGCCCTTCTCGGGATCCCAGCTGCGTACGACACGGGCGGGGGCGCCGGCCACCACCGCGTGGTCGGGCACCTCGCCCCGTACCACCGCACCCGCGGCGACCACCACATTGCGCCCGAGCGTGGCCCCCGGGAGGATCACCGCTCCGGTGCCGATCCAGCAGCCCGGCCCTATGGCGACCGGCTCCATGCGGGGCCACTGCCGGCCGACCGGCTCGTGCGGATCGTCGTAGCTGTGGTTCGTCGACGTGATGTAGACGTACGGCCCGCAGTACGTGTCCGGGCCGATGGTCACCGTGGTGTCGGCGACCACATGACTGCCCCGGCCGAGCACCACCCCGTCGCCCAGGGTCAGGATCGGGTCGGGACCGAGATCGAGGTCGGGCATGAGCCCGGCCGTCAGGGTGACCTGTTCGCCGATCACGCAGTGCGAGCCGAGCTCGATCCACGGCTCGCCGAAGACAGTGCCCTGCGGGAAGGCCAGCCGAGTGCCCTCGCCGATCCGGCGGAAGCGCAGCGCACCCGGCCGGTCCGCGGTGACCGCGCCCGTCTCCTGCACCCATCGCCAGCCGCGGTGGACGGCCCGGGACAAGGCGCGTCGCCGCCAGGCGGCAAGGGAAGAGAACGTGTTCCTGTTCTTCGGCACTCGCTCACGGTAGTCGGCGGTGCCCGAGTCGATCACCGCGTCGACCTGTGATGTTCACCCCACTCGGTCGCTCTCGCCCGGCCGTCGCCTACCGTTCCTCCAGGCGCGATCGAACAGCCGTGGCCGGCTGCCGGGACGGACAGCCTCGGCCACGCGACACCTGAGCACGGAGGAACGGGCGATGGCACAAGAGGCGTTGATCACGGGAATGGGCGGCGAGGAGCCGGACATCGACGTGGATGCCTTCACGGCACCGACGTCGGTCGTCATCGGTGAGGTCACGATGGCCGCGGGCTCCAGCGTCTGGTATCACGCCGTACTGCGCGCCGACTGCGGACCGATCGCCATCGGTGCCGACAGCAACATCCAGGACAACTGCAGCGTCCACGGCGACCCCGGTTTCCCGGTCACGGTCGGCGAGCGCGTCTCGGTCGGGCACAACGCCGTGCTCCACGGCTGCACCATCGAGGACGATGTCCTGGTCGGCATGGGCGCCACCGTGCTCAACGGCGCGCACATCGGCGCGGGTTCGCTGATCGCGGCACAGGCCCTGGTCCCGCAGGGAATGCGGGTGCCACCGGGTTCGCTGGTCGCCGGGGTCCCCGCCAAGGTGAAGCGGCCGCTGGCCGAGGAGGAACTCGAGGGCATCAGGTTCAACGCGGTCGGCTACGTGGAGCTGGCCAAGGCGCACCGCCAGGCCCACGAGGACTGAGCCCGGCGGGCGGTACGCGACGGGCGGTGCGGGGATCGCACCGCCCGGTCCGCGGCGTCCCCGCACGGTCAGTCAGTGGCCACGGCCGTCGCGGACTCGGGCGCCGGGGCGGCCGACGCAGCCGCCTTCTTGGCCCGGTTCTTCACGATCAGCGTCGAGGCGATGCCGACCAGCACCGCGACCCCGAGGCCGAGGTAGGAGAACCGCTTGAGCCAGGCCTCGGCGACGACTCCCACCGAGTAGATGACGGCCGTCGTGCCGCCCGCCCAGACGATGCCACCGAGCACATTGGCGATCAGGAACTTCCAGTACGGCATGTGCAGTACGCCCGCCAGCGGACCGGCGAAGATCCTCAGCAGCGCCACGAAGCGGCCGAAGAACACCGCCCACATGCCCCACTTCTCGAACGACCGCTCCGCCATCGCGATCTGGCTCTCGCCGAAGTGCTTGGGGAACTTCCCGCCCAGCTTGGCCAGCAACGGGCGCCCGCCCCTGCGGCCGATGGCGTATCCGATCGAGTCACCGATGATCGCACCGGCCGAGGCGCAGGCTCCGACCATCCACGGGTCGATTCCGTCGTGCCCGGCGGCCAGGAGCGCCGCACTGATCAGGACGATCTCGCCCGGCAGCGGGATGCCCAGGCTCTCCAGCCCGATGACCGCGGCCACCAGGGCGTAGACGCTGACCGCGGGGATGGTCTCCAGCCAATCCTGGATGTGCAACGCCGGTTCCTCCCGTAACTGATGCCTGTTGCCCGCCGGGCAACTCCTCGGCGCACGGCGGGAAGCCTACCTGTCCCGTCAGTTGCCCGGACAGCTCGAAAAGCCGCCACACACCCTCCCCCGGGGCGCGTGGCGGCTCTTCCTGAAGCCGGCCGGAATCAGGCGTTGGGGCGCAGCGTCCAGACGACCGTCATCTCACCCGTCACCGCGCCGTCCGCGCGCCGGATCTCGATGGCCACGGGGAACTCCGGCCGCTTGCCCTCGTCGAGTTCGGCGATGACGTCGGTCACCGGGCGGCCGAGGGTCGCCGTCGCGGTGACGACTCCCTTGGCCAGCTTCTTGTAGCCGATCTCCGCCTTCACGGCGAGCGGCACGGCGCGCGACATCTGGTCGCCGAAGGCGGCGATGACGATCGCCCCGCTCGCCGATTCCGCCAGCGTGAACATCGCTCCGGCGTGCGGTCCGCCGATGTGGTTGTGGTAATCCGCCTGGTCCGGCAGGCGGACCACCGCGCGCTCGGCGGTCGTCTCCAGGAATTCGAGGTTGAGGGTCCGGGCCATCGGAACCGTTGCGACGAGCATCTCGCCGACGGTCATCTGTTCAGCACTCATGACCCGATGTTACTAACGAGTAGATCTTTTTGGCCATCCCCGGGAGCCTCCGGTGGACCTCCCCGTCGCTTCCTTCACCGTCCGCACACGGGGGCGGGCGTAGCAGACCGGCCACCGCCCCTCTATCGTTACTCGCCATGTGGCCAGGACAGCAGCCGCCCGGGGGCGAGCAAAACCCGCAGGACCAGAATCAGAACCCGTACCAGCAGCCGGGGTACCAGCAGCCGAATCCCTATCAGCAGCCGGGATATCAGCAGCAGGGACAGCCGGGGCAGCAGCCGGGACAGCCGGGGCAGCAGCCGGGATATCCGCAGCAGGGCCAGCAGCCCGGCTACGCGCAGCCGAACCCGTACCAGCAGCCGACCGTGCCGCAGTACGCGGTGCCCGGTCCGCCCGGTGCTCCGCAGCCCGGCGACAACAACAAGAAGAAGACCACCGCCATCGCGATCGTCGCGGCCACCGCCGTGGTCGTGGCCGCCGTGGTGACCGGTGTCGTCGTGATGAACAAGGACGACAAGGGCAAGGACGTCGCCGACGACAAGCAGTCCTCGGCGCCCGCCAAGCCGTCCGGTTCCGCCTCCGCCTCCGGCGAGGCGAATCCGCGCGGCGAGGACGGGGACCCCAAGCCCCTCATCCCCGGGTGGAAGGTCGTCACCAACCCCAAGTGGGGCACGCAGTTCGACGTGCCCGGCGACTGGGAGGTGGGGAAGCCCGGCGTGTTCTCGTACTTCGAGGACGAGAAGAAGGGTGACGGCTCGCCCCTCATCGGCTTCTCCGCGCCGTCGTTCTACCAGAAGCAGTGGTGCGTGGACGACACCGACAAGGACGGCGTCGACGAGGACATGAGCCTTGCGAGCGCCGGCACCAGGGGCGCCCAGGGCGCCACCGACGCCGCCAAGAACGCCCGCAGCGAGGCCGGCACCTGGGCGTGGGCCGCCTACGCGCAGCACATGCCGCAGAGCACCATCAAGTTCACCGAGGCCAAGCAGTACACCACCAAGTCGGGTCTCACCGGCCAGGTCGTCACCGCCACCGCCCCGAACGTCACGAAGCGGAAGAAGTGCGACAGCGACGGCAAGGCCATCGCCTTCACCTTCAAGAACAAGAAGGGTGAGTTCGCGTCCTGGGTCCTGTACGGAGCCGACTCCGTCAAGGACGAACTCCCCGACACGACGATCGAGAAGATCCTGAGCACCGTGCGGCTGGTGGACGTCACCCCCGCCCCCTGACCCCGTTCCCTCCCCCGGGAAAGCAGTTGGCACGGCGGGGGCGCGGCAGCGATAGTCCCCTGGTGACTGTCACCGCCACCGCACGCCGTCCGCCGCACCCCGGCCGCAACTACCGTCTGCTGACCGCCGCCGCGATCATCACGGGCCTGGGTACCCATGGCGCGCTGATCGCGGCGGCGTTCGCCGTTCTGAAAGCGGGCGGTGACGGCGGCGACGTCGGTCTGGTGGCCGCCGCCAGGACCGCGCCCCTGGTGCTCTTCCTGCTGATCGGCGGGGCGATCGCGGACCGGCTGCCGCGCCACCGGGTGATGGTCGCGGCCAACACCCTCAACTGCCTCTCGCAGGCCGCGTTCGCCTGGCTGGTCCTGGCCGGTGAGCCGAAGCTGTGGCAGATGATGCTGCTCACCGCGTTGTGCGGTACCGGGCAGGCGTTCTTCAACCCGGCGGCCGAGGGCATGCTGATGTCCAGCGTCAGCCGTGATCAGGCGAGCCGTGCCTTCGCGCTGTTCCGGATGGCCACGCAGGGCGCGACGATCGGCGGCGCGGCACTCGGCGGCGCCATGATCGCGGCGATGGATCCCGGCTGGGTGCTGGCCGTCGACGCCGCGGCCTTCGCGGTGGCGGGTGCGCTGCGCGCGTTCCTGGACGTCGGTCACATTCCCCCGCGCACGCCGGGCGGCGGCCTGCTCGCCGACATGCGGGACGGCTGGCAGGAGTTCATCGGCCGCCCCTGGCTGTGGAGCATCGTGGCCCAGTTCTCGGTGGTGGTCGCCGCTGTGGGTGCGGCCGAGTCCGTGTACGGACCGCTGGTCGCCCGGGACGAGCTCGGTGGCGCCCGCCCCTGGGGCTTCGCGCTCGCCGCGTTCGGGGCCGGCACCTTGGGCGGGGCGCTGCTGATGACGCGCTGGAAGCCCAGGCGGCTGCTGCTGGCCGGAACGCTCTGCGTCTTCCCGCTGGCGCTGCCGTCGGCGGGCCTCGCGGTGCCGTTGCCGGTGGGCGCGCTCTGCGCGGTGATGTTCGCAGCGGCGTCGCCATCGAGGTGTTCGGGGTCTCGTGGATGACGGCCATGCACCAGGAGATCCCGGAGGAGAAGCTCTCGCGCGTCTCGGCGTACGACTGGTTCGGCTCGGTGGCGATGATGCCGGTCGCCACCGCGCTCGCCGGTCCGGTGGAGTCGCTGGTCGGGCGGAGCGAAGCCCTGTGGGGGTGCGCGGCGCTGATCATTCTGGTCACCGGGGCCGTGCTGTTCGTTCCGGAGGTACGCCGGCTGACCCGGGCACCCGAGATCACCGAGGTAGCGGCGGGGAAGGACCGGGCGCCGGTCTCAGCCGATGCTGAAGGCTCCGTCGGGCGGCTCGGGTGAGGCGACCGCCTCATCGTCGCCGACCGGCCGGGCGCCACCGACCAGCCGGTCCAGCGCGGCACCGTACTCGACCCGGGCGGGGAAGGCGTCGCCGGCGCAGCGACGGGTCAGCGCAGCGGTGTCGATGGGGCTCGGCGAGGCGACCAGGATGACGTTGCCGAAGCGCCGGCCGCGCAGCACCGCGGGTTCGGCGATGAGCGCGAGCTCCTCGAAGACCGCTGCGAAGGTGGCGAGTTGGGAGCGGAGGAAGCCGAAAGGTGCGCCGTCCGCGAGGTTCGCCGCGTAGATTCCGCTGTTCCGCAGCGTACGGCGGGCAGCCCGTGCGTACTCGACGGAGGTGAGGTGGGCGGGTACCCGAGAGCCGCCGAAGACATCCGCGATCAGGATGTCGAGGGAGGCGGGCGCGGTCCGCTCCAGCAGGCCCCGGGCGTCCGTGCCGTGCACGGTGATCCCGCTGTGGCCGGGAAGCGGAAGCTGCTCGGCGACCAGTTCGAGCAGCCCGAGATCGGCCTCGGCGACGTCCTGGCGGGAGCCGGGTCTGGTCGCGGCGGTGTAACGGGGCAGGGTGAGCGCACCGCCGCCGAGGTGGAGTACGTCCAGCGGTGCGCCCGGCCCGGCCGCGCAGTCGACGACATGGGCGAGCCGTCGGGCGTACTCGAACTCGAGGTGCTCCGGCGCGTCGAGGTCGACGTAGGACTGGGGCGCGCCGTCGACCGTGAGCAGCCAGGCCCGGTGCCGGTCCACGTCGGGGAGGAGTCTGGCGGTGCCCTGGTCCACGTCCCGGATGACGGGTATCGAGTCGTTCACTCCCCCATTGTGGGGTGCCGGATCAGCTGCTCAGGACCGTGGCGACGGCTTCGGAGTGTGCGGCCGACTGTTCGAGCCCGGCGCGGGCCGCCGCCGCCCGGCAGCTCGGGTCGAGGGGGTTGCGGCCGAATGCCTTCTTCGCGGCCGCGTCCGGCGTGATGACCTCGACCCGGGCACCGTCCGCGGTGAGTGCGGCCGCCTGCGAGCGCGGTGAGGCGATGGCCTTGTTGCCGGACGCCGAGGGCGCGATGACGACGACGCGTCCGTATCCGGCGGCGAGCTGGGCGTTGGCCGTGGAGTGCACCCCGCCGTCGATCCAGGTCCGCCCCTGGATACGGGTGACGGGCCAGACGCCGGGGACCGCGCAGCTCGCGGTGACGGCGTCGACGAGGGATACCCCACCGTCCCTGTCGAACGTGTGGAGTTCACCGGTCGTGGCATCGACGGCGGTGACGAGCAAAGGACGCCCCGGCCACTCCGGCGACAGGAGACGGCTCGCGATCGCCTCGCGCCGTTGCTCCTCGGTGATGCCGGGCCGGGCGTCCTGCGCGATCCTGCCCAGCTTCCGGCCGTACGCCTCGGGGGTCCGCGCGGAGAGTACGGCCCCCGCGTACCGCAGCAGCATGAGCGGGCCGAGCCTGCCACCCGTCATGTCCTGCGGATCGGCGAGCTGGAGTTCGTAGAGTTCGGGGAGGCCGAGCAGTCCGGAGGCCAGCTGCGCGCCGACCACCGCTCCCGCCGAGCTGCCGATGATCACATCCGCCGCAAAGAGGTCCACGCCCGCCTTCGCGAGCCCGTGCAGGATCCCCGTCTCCCACGCACTGCCGGTGACTCCACCGGCACCGAGCACCAATGCTGTGTCTGTCATGCCGTCAGTCTCGCCCACGGCACGGGCCCGCCTCCCGCGGGGTACGGGAAACGGGCCCTTGGTGGTTCAGAGCAGCCCGGTGACGGTCCCGGCGCCGACCGTGCGGCCGCCCTCGCGGATAGCGAAGCCGAGTCCGCTCTCCAGCGGGACGTCACGTCCCAGTTCGACGGTCAGGTCGACCGTGTCACCGGGGCGCGCCACCGCCACCGCACCGAGGTCCACGTCGCCGACGACGTCCGCGGTGCGGATGTAGAACTGCGGCCGGTACCCGGTGGTGACCGGGGTGGTCCGGCCACCCTCCTTCGCCGACAGGACGTACACCTGCGCGGTGAAGCGCCGGCTGGGCGTCACACTGCCCGGCGCCGCGACCACATGGCCGCGTCGCACCCGGTCGCGCTCCACCCCGCGCAGCAGCAGCGCCACGTTGTCGCCGGCCTCGGCGGACTCCATCGGCTTCCCGAAGGTCTCCAGCCCGGTGACGACCGTCTCGATGTCCGGGTCCGGTCCGAGCACCGAGACCCGGTCGCCGGTACGGACCGTGCCGCGCTCCACGGCTCCGGTGACGACAGTGCCCCGGCCGGTGATGGTCAGGACGTTCTCCACCGACAGCAGGAACGGCGCGTCGGTGTACCTGACCGGCATCGGCACGTACGTGTCGACCGCGTCCAGCAGCGCCTCGACGGCCGCGGTCCAGCGCGGGTCGCCCTCCAGGGCCTTCAGCCCCGACACCCGTACGACGGGAACGGAGTCCCCGCCGTAGCCGTGCGCGGAGAGCAGCTCACGGACCTCCAGCTCGACCAGGTCGGTCAGCACTGTGTCCTCGCCGTCGTCGACGGCGTCCGCCTTGTTGAGGGCGACCACGATGTGGTCCACACCCACCTGACGCGCGAGCAGCACGTGCTCGGCGGTCTGCGGCATGATCCCGTCGAGCGCGGAGACGACCAGAATCGCCCCGTCGAGCTGGGCGGCGCCGGTGACCATGTTCTTGATGTAGTCGGCGTGCCCCGGCATGTCGACGTGCGCGTAGTGGCGGGTGTCGGTCTCGTACTCGACGTGCGCGATGTTGATGGTGATGCCGCGCTGCGTCTCCTCCGGCGCCCGGTCGATCCGGTCGAACGGGACGAACGTGCCGGTCCCCCGGTCGCTGAGGACCTTGGTGATGGCAGCGGTCAGGGTGGTCTTGCCGTGGTCGACGTGGCCCATGGTGCCGATGTTGAGGTGCGGCTTGGTGCGCACGTATGCCGTCTTGGGCATGGCTCATTCCTTGGTGTTCGAAGCTGAGAGATAAGACCCCAGGGCCCGGCCGACCCTCCCCTTGCGGGGTCCGCCGGACTGTCGGGGGAGGGTCAGCTTCGGGCGCCGCCGATGGGCGCGGCGGCAGCGGTGAACGCTGCCGCTGCGACAGTTGCCGCTGCGATGAAGGGGCTCACGGCAGCCTTCGGCGCGTCCGCGACTGCGGACGGCGCTGCGAGGTAGGCGTACCGGAACATGGGTCCGATCATGTCCGACGGGCCCGGCGGCGTCGAATGGTTTTCCGGCATACACCGCGGTGCGGGCAGGGGAGTTCGGCCCACCCCCGACGTCGGGCGGACGACGGGCGCGGGATCGGCCGACCGGCCCCTGCCGTGTGCGTTACGGCGATCACCCACCGGTGTCGGTTACTCTCCCGGCATGCTCGACCCCGTCCCTCCAGCCCGGCCCGCCCCCGGCCTCGCCGTGCGCTGCACGAGGGCGCTGCTCTCGCCCTGGTCCCGGTTCTCGCTGCTCTTGGCCGTGCTGCTGGGTGCCGCGGCGACGATGCTCCTCCTCGAGCCCCAGCGGCTGCTCGCCACCGGCTGGCCCGCCCAGCTCAGCGGCGGCGCCGTGGCGGTGGCCCTCTTCGGTCTCGCGTACGGCGTGTGCACCGTGGCCTTCGTTCCCCGGCCGCTGCTCAATCTCGCCGCGGGCGCTCTCTTCGGTACGCAGTCGGGGCTGGCGGCCGCACTGGCGGGGACGGTGCTCGGCGCGGGCATCTCGTTCGGGCTGGGCAGGGTGCTGGGGCAGGACGCACTCCGTACGCTGCTGCGCGGGCGGTGGCTGAAGGCGGCGGACGGCCAGTTGAGCAGGCACGGGTTCCGCTCGATGCTGGCGCTGCGGCTGTTCCCGGGCGTGCCGTTCGCTGCGGCCAACTACTGCGCGGCGGTGTCGCGCATGGGGTATCCGCCGTTCCTGGTCGCCACCGGGCTCGGCTCGATCCCGAACACCGCGGCGTATGTCGTCGCGGGCAGCGAGGCCACGTCACCGACATCGCCGGCTTTCCTGGCCGCGATGGGTTTCATCGTGCTGACGGGGCTCGGCGCGGCCGTCGTCGCCTGGCGCAAGCGCCACCGGCTGGCCGCCGAGTGAACCGGGGCGCCCGGAGGCCGTCGGAGGGCGTCCCGGGGGACGCGTAACGCTGTTCACCTGAGGGCGGTACCCTGCCCGCGACCGACCGAAGATCTCCGGGGCCCGTCATGGCCCTGTCCTCATTCGACCGCAATGCGCACACTGCCGACGGCCCTCGTCGCCGTCTGCCGATGCACGATCAATCCGGGATGGCCAAAGCCCCATGAGCTGGTTCGAATCGTTCGTCCTGGGCCTCGTTCAGGGACTGACCGAGTTCCTGCCGATCTCCTCCAGCGCCCATCTGCGGCTCACCGCAGCTTTCGCCGGCTGGCACGACCCGGGTGCGGCGTTCACCGCCATCACCCAGATCGGCACGGAGGCGGCAGTCCTCATCTACTTCCGCAAGGACATCGTCCGGATCGTCTCGGCCTGGTTCCGTTCGCTGACCGACCGGTCGATGCGCGGCGACCACGATGCCCAGATGGGCTGGCTTGTCATCGTGGGCTCCATCCCCATCGGCGTGCTCGGGGTGACGTTCAAGGACCAGATCGAGGGCCCGTTCCGTGATCTGCGGCTGATCGCCACCACACTGATCGTGATGGGCATCGTCCTCGGCATCGCCGACCGTCTCGCCGCCCGCGACGAGGTGGGCGGGAAGCACCGGGCCGCCAAGGAGCGCAAGACGCTCAGGGAACTCGGTGTGAAGGACGGCCTGATCTTCGGCTTCTGCCAGGCGATGGCGCTGATCCCGGGTGTCTCCCGCTCCGGAGCGACCATCAGCGGCGGTCTGCTGATGGGCTACACCCGTGAGGCCGCGGCCCGGTACTCCTTCCTGCTCGCGATCCCGGCGGTGCTCGCCTCGGGCGTCTTCGAACTGAAGGACGCGGGTGAGGGGCACGTGTCGTGGGGGCCGACCATCTTCGCGACCGTCATCGCGTTCGGCGTGGGGTACGCGGTCATCGCCTGGTTCATGAAGTTCATCACGACCAAGAGCTTCATGCCGTTTGTCATCTACCGGATCATTCTGGGCATTTTGCTCTTCGTCCTGGTCGGCGCAGGGGTCCTGAGTCCCCACGCCGGCGAATCCGCCGGATGATCCACTCTCCACTTCTATTCTGATCTAGCGCTTTCTAGCATCCATGTGCATTCGCGCGTCATGATCGTCTCCCACCCGTCTCCCAGTCTTCTCCCGCTTTTCTCTCGCCCAGGAGGCGGAGCGGCAGGCAGCACAACCGTGCGCTATCGCAAAGTCGGGGAGCAATAGGGATGGCCCGCACAGCCGGAGCTGTGCGGGCCATCTGGGTGCTTTGGGGGTCCGGCCGAACTGGACACCGTTCATGTGGTCGATGGCCCGGCCCCAGGTGGCACATGCCCGGGTCGGGGGCGCCGGGGCTCCTCGGTGGGCCGCCACGGCTCCGGAGCAAGCGGCAGCGCGCCGAACCGCGGAAGACGAACACGCTCCGCCGCGTCCTGGGTGCCGGTCTCTTCCACGGCCGCGGCATGGTCTCCGGCCACACCGGAGGGAACCCACTGGTGGCCGTCCCACTCCAGCATCCCGCGCGCCGTATCCGGGGCCACGTGAGCGCCCCGCGCGCTACCGTCGCCGAGCGGAACCGCCCTGCGCGCGCCGGGCGCCGGTCGGCGGGCGTCCCGGCGTTCGGCCCATTCGTCCAACGGTTCGTCGCTCAACGGGATCTCCTTCCCTACTCGTGATACCGCCGGCCTGCCCACCTCCGGGCGAAAGCCGAGGGCGCGTAACACCTATGCGTCCGCCTGAGCGACCGAGCGCAGCATGACCGAGAAGACGGGGGAGTCGGCAAACGGCTGCTGATCGCCCAACTTGCGGTAGCCCCACGCCTCATGGACAGCTTGGACCGCGCCGTCCCCGTTGAGGGGATTGACGAGCAACGTGACGCGCTCCTCCGCTCGGTGAGTCAGCCAGGCCTCGTGCAGTTGCCACGCGACGCCCCGACCCCGCCACGCCTTGCGCACCACGATTTCGTTCAGCGAGACAGTGCGCTTCCCGTCTTCGGTAGCCAAGGCGTCAGGGAGGGGCGTGAGCATGCTGTCCCACCACTTGGTGGCCGGCACCAAGGTCGTGCCGAAGCAGAACCCGACGACGACGCCGTCACCAGCGCGTCTCCGCGCAGCGTCTCGGTGTTCACGCCGAGGTCGGTGGCGACCGACTTGATCGTCGCTCCTGGACGCGACCGGTAGAGCGCGACCGCGTCCGCCTCGAACTCGGCGGGGTAGTGCTTCATCCCCACGGGGACTCCGTTCTCCTGGACCATCAGGATCCAAGTCTCTCCGGCGTCCAAGATCCGGGGTCAGGGCCCGATGTCGCAATCCACACCGAACCCGGAAGGCCCTCACTCGTTCAAGATCCCCAAGCCGTGGGATCCGTCAGCAACCTCCGTGGACAGAAATCCTAGACGGCATTCAGGGCAAGCCAGAGGGCAGCCAGATCTCCCGTGTCGGCGATCTGCCTCCCGGTCAGCTGCTCGAGCCGCCGAACGCGGTAGAGCACAGTCTGCCGGTGGACGTGCAGAGCCTCGGCGGTGCGCTGCCAGGACCTGCCGTTCTCGAGGAACGCCTGCAGGGTTGCCAGCAGCTCGCCGGACTGCGCGGACGGCAGTTGGAGAACAGGCCCCAGTACGCGATCGACGAGGGCCCGGGCCTCTGCCGGGTTGCGTGGGCCGAGAAGCGGATCGGCATCGGCGTACCGCAGCAGTGGGATGTCCTGCTCCCTTGCGGTGTCGAGCGCCCAAGTGGCCTCCCGCGCCGCGTCGACGACGCGGTCGGCGCGGATGATCAGGTCGCTGACACCTGCTTGGCCGCCCGGCCCAAGCGCCTGCATCAGCACCTGCACGGCCGCGTCGGGCAGCACCGTGAGTGACGTGGCTCCGCGGTGCACGGTGGCGTGCCTGACGGCAGAGCGCCACAGGCTGAGGTGCAGGCTTTTGAGCAGTTCCGGGTCGTCGTTGCGTGCCGTCACGCAGACTGCGTCCTCGACCGGGACGCCGAGTTCTGCCAGCTGGCGCCGGGAAACCTCCGGCGCCAGCTGCGCATCGAGGATCTGCAGCAAAAGCTCCGCACCAGTCCTGCGGTCGTGTTCGATGGTCAGGCGGACCTGGGAAAGCGCCAGCGCACACACCGTCGCGGCGTGCTGCTGCAGCAGCGCGTCCGGCTGCCCGGTCGGCTCGGAGAGGGCGACGAGGACCGCGTCCGGGTGGGTGGGGATGTCGACCAGGAGCGCGCGACGGTCTTGGTGAAGAGGGACCGCGATGACGCCGGCCCGCAGCTTTCCGCGACCCTCGGTCACGGCGATGCGGATGTCTTCCGGGAGCGGGGCGCTTCCCGGATACCAGTCGTGGCCGGTCGCCCGGTCGCACACCCGGATGTCGCAGCCGAGCTCGCGGGACAGAGCGCTCGTGAGCATGGTGAGCCCGGAGCCGTGCGAGGTGATCTGCTGCAGCGCGTGGTAGATCCGTTCGGTCCGGATCAGGCGCTGGGACTGTTCCAGGAGGGTCGCCTCGGCGACGGCGCGGGAGATCGCAACGAACGGCATGGGATAGGCGACCCAGATCACCGGGAACCCGAGCTCTTCGCTGGTTTGCGTCAGCCGCTTGGTCAGAGGCGGAGCGTACATCTGCTCGGCGATGCCCAGCGCGGCGGCACCGTGCTCTGCCAGCTGCCGGACGAGTTCCTCCTGCCCGGACGCGCTCCGGGGGATCGGCATGCCGTTGGTCACGAGGAGCTCGCCACCGGCCACCCAGCGCCACGGCTCGGGCAGGTCGGTCGTGTGCGTCCACGTGATAGGCCGTTCCAGCGCACTGGCCCCCGAGTGAAGTCTCAGGCGCAGATGCGACATTTCGAGCAGCTCGCCCACTGTGATGGACATGGGATCACGCTAAGACGGGGTCTGGCCGTTTGTACAGCAGCGTTATTCAAATGCACAGTCACGGGCAAGAACTTTGAGCGGTGGGGGCCTTCGTTACACACCTCGCAGCGGCGTACACCTTTGTGAGCATTCCACAACACCTTCCCCGGCCTTCGAGAGCCAAGAATTCTCTCCATGACTGCTCGACCGCAGCACCCGCATAGACGACGCCGGCCGGTCGATCATGAAGGTTCACAGCCCGCGGTACGGCATGGCAGATCCGGCCCTTGACAGCCCCGCCACCTGACACCGAGGCGCGGGACGCCATGTCCCCTCGGTCGGAGCCCGGCCACAGATTCGATCTCACTCTCTCGTGTCCCGACCGGCCGGCCCGCCCCCGCGGTCAGCGGCTTCCTCATCACAGCACCCGGTAGCAGCGTCAAAAGTCAGCATTCCGGTGATCGACTGAGGGGCCGCCTCTCCATGCGGTGCACTTTGACATGATCCCCCTTTGGGCGCAGTCTGTAATAAATCCGTCTTTCTGCGCGGTCTTGCCGTCCGAGGACGCTCAGTAGGTTTCCATGAGTTTCAGAGATACGAAGCTGGATGGCTGCGGGCCTTTCAATACTGCTCCGTCGGCGACCGCGGTGCTAGACGCCCGGGGCACGGTCACCGCTTGGAGCTCGGCAGCCGAGGAGCTGTTCGGTTACACGTCGAAGGAAGCGCTTGGCATTCCTGTCGCCGACCTTCTGGGGGACACGGGGAGGGCGCCTCCTCAGGAACCTGGAAACGTATACACAGTTCGCTCGGTGCTTCATCGGGACGGCCACACGGTACGGGTCGCGCTGCTGCTCAGCCCGCTGGAGCAGGACGAGGGCGCTGCCGCCTGGCTGCTGTCGGCCGTCAGCGCGGCCCGCCTCGAGCAGTGGGCCAGCGATCAGGCGCTGCTGAGCGGTCTGAGCGATCAGTCGTCGATCGCGATCACCCTCTACGATACGCAAGGCCGGTTTGAGTGGTTCAATACTGCCGTCGAGAAGCAGTTCGGCTTGATGTTGGAGGACTGCGCCGGTCGGCAAGTAACGGATGTGGAGCCTCATGGCGAGATCCTCGTCGAGAACGGTGACGGAGTTCCGGCACCGGGGCTGCAGAGGCTCATCGAGCGAGTCGTACAGACTGGCGAACCCGTCACCGACGTCCGCTACCGCACCCCGATCCCGGCCGACCCGCATCACGATCACGTCTGGTCCTTCACCTACTTCCAGCTGCAGGACTACGAGGGACGGCCACTGGGCGTGTGTGAAGCAGGGCTCGACATCACGGACCGTTACGTGGCGAGGCGACGCCTAGCACTGCTGAGCGGAGCCAGCGGCAGAATCGGCGGGACTCTCGACATGGGGCGTGCCGCCGATAACCTGGCCGATCTGGCCGTTCCGGAGTTCGCGGACCTCGTCCAGGTGGACCTCCTCGAACCTGTGCTCCGCGGTGAAGAACCTGGTCCGTGGGCGGATGGCACCACACGCGACCTGCGGCGGGTGGCGGAACGGCTGGCGGACCACGAGCTTCCCGCGGCGGCAGCGGCTTCGCCCCGCCCAATCGAATATGCACCGGATTCGCCGCAGCCGCGCTGCCTTGCCGAAGGGCATTCGGTAACCAGCGACCAGGTCGTGGTCGTTCCGCTGCAGGCCCGGGGAACGGTGCTGGGCCTGGCGACGTTTACAAGGGTCCCGCCGCGGGACCCTTTCGACCCCGAGGAGATCGCCCTCGCGGAGGAACTGGTCGGCCGGACCGCAGTGAGTGTGGATAACGGACGCCGCTACGCTCGAGAGCGCGCGACCGCGCTGACGCTGCAGCACGACCTGCTCCCTCATCGCCTGGCGCAGCATGCGGCCGTGGAGGCCGCTCACCGCTACCTTCCCGCGGCCGGACCCGTGGGAGTGGGCGGGGACTGGTACGACGTCATCCCGCTCTCCGGGGAACGGGTCGGCCTGGTCGTCGGGGACGTCGCCGGTCATGGCCTGCGCGCCGCCGCAACCATGGGTCGGATGCGGACCACTGTGAGGGCGCTCGCGGCAATGGACGTCGCACCGGATGAGCTGCTCGCCCGGCTCGATGACCTGGTCGCGCAGTCCCTGGGGGGTGAGGATGACCAGGACCTTGGTGTGACCTGCCTCTACGCCATCTACGACCCGGTCGAGCGGCACTGCGTCATGGCCCGGGCCGGCCACCTGCCCCCCGTAGTGGTGACTCCTGACGGCCACGTGGAAATCCTCGACCTGCCCACTGGCCCACCGCTCGGCCTGGGCGGCCTGCCGTTCGAATCCGTCGGATTCGACCTCCCCGAGGACAGTCTTCTGGCCCTGTTCACCGACGGCCTGGTGGAGGCCCGCCACCGGGACATCGACATCGGCCTGAACGAACTGTGCGACGCACTGTCCCTGCCAGGCCGACAGCTGGAAGAGACCTGTGACAGTGTGATGCGCGCTGTTCTGCCGAAGTCTCCAGAAGACGACGCCGCCCTGCTCTTGGTCAGGGTCCATGCGCTGAGCGACAACCAGGTGGCAAGCTGGGACCTTCCCGCCGTTCCCGCAGAGGTCGCAAGGTTCCGCGCCCTGGCTGTACAGAAGCTGGCTGAGTGGGGGCACAGCGAGGCGGCGTTCGTCATCGAGCTGGTGGTGAGCGAGTTGGTCACCAACGCGCTCCGGTACGGCGGTGCTCCTATGCGGCTGCGGCTCATTCGGAACCGCAGCCTGATCTGCGAGGTCTCGGACGGGGGCCACACCTCCCCGCACCTGTTGCGGGCCGCGCAGGAGGACGAGGGCGGCCGCGGACTGTTCCTCGTCGCCCAGCTTATGGAACGCTGGGGCACCCGCTATACACCACACGGCAAGACGATCTGGGCCGAAATGCCGATTGATGCCCGAACCTGCAGCTGACCCCGCCCCGCTGCGCCCCGAAGCTGCTGGTGGGCAGCCGGGCTGGTGTGCGCGGCGTGCCGCCCGCCCTGATCACGGACTCGCCCGCACAGCCGCTACATCCCGCTGCTGAGCGCGTTGACACAGAGCGGGCTGGCCCTGGCCGGCCGTGCCGGAGCGGGTAGCCGCTGTCCCGGGATTACGGGTGGGACGCGACATGCTGCTTTCGCCCCGCCCTCCACAGGCCGACCCGCCCCTGGCCCCGGCAGGCCGGCAATGGTTCAGTGCTCATGCATTCCTACGCGTCAACGGTGACGTGGCCGGGCCACGTCTCGGATAATAGAGGGTTGTGCATTCGCTCAAACCTGACTTTTCATTTGTGGTGGATGAACATGGAGTTCTCAAGGCGGCCCGGAGCATTCTGGGTGCGGGGCATTCGATCCCCTGGTCCGGCAGGCACATGAGAGTCGACCGGACCGGAAGGTCCACCGATGCGGGGCGAACGTGTCCGCAGCGGAATGAACAAGCGGGAGAGCTAGTGGTGAACACACAGCATGATCACGAGGATGCGGATGTGCTCATCGTAGGTGCCGGCGCCTCCGGTGGGGTTGCGGCCCTGGAACTGGCCAGCCGTGGATTTCGTGTGGTCTGTTTGGAGCAGGGCGACTGGGCTCTTCCCGATGACTTCACGGGCGGCAAGCCCGAGTGGGAGCTGACCCGCCTCAAACAGTGGCACCCCAGTCCGAATGTGCGCGGGCGAAAGAGCGACTACCCGGTCGACGCCAAGGAGAGCCCGATTGAGCCGTTGATGTTCAACGGCGTGGGTGGCAGCACCATCCTGTTTTCCGGACATTGGGTCCGGGCAATGCCATCCGACTTCCGGGTCCGGACTCTCGACGGGGTCGCGGATGACTGGCCGTTCACCTACGAGGACCTGCGGCCGTTCTACGACGAGGTCACTCACCATATCGGCGCGTCTGGACTCGAAGGCGACCCGGCTTACCCGGACGCGCACACGTTCCCGTTGCCGCCAATGCCGATCGGCAAGTACGGCCTCGCCGCGGCGAAGGGCATGGACAAGCTCGGCTGGCACTGGTGGCCCGCCCCGAACGCCATCGCGTCGCGCAAGTTCAAGAACCGGCCCGCGTGCCAGCGGTATGGTGCCTGCGAGTCGGGATGCCCGACCGGAGCGAAGGCGAGCACCGACTTCACGCACTGGCGCGACGCGATCGCCGCGGGTGCTGTGCTGGTGACCGGGGCCCGGGTACGGCAGCTCACGGTCGACAACCGAGGTCTGGTGACCGGTGCCGAGTACGTCGACCGCGCGGGAGTCGTACGCCACCAGGCCGCAGGTGTGACCGTGCTGGCCGCCAATGGGATCGGCACCCCGCGACTGCTGCTCAACTCGGCCTCCGCCCAGTTCCCCGACGGTCTGGCGAACTCCTCCGGGCTGGTCGGCAAGCGGCTCATGGTGCATCCCTACGCCTCGGTGTACGGGGCCTACGAAAACGAGCTCGAGACCTGGCTCGGCCCGACCGGGCAGGCCCTGCAATCGATGCAGTTCTACGAGACCGACACCAGCCGCGGCTTCGTACGCGGGGCGAAATGGAACCTGATGCCGACCGGCGGCCCGCTCACCCACACCCTGTGGGAGCCGGGCGAGAACTGGCGCGACGCCTTCGGGGCCGCCTTCCACCCCCGGTGGCAGTCGACCTTCGGCCGGTACACCGAGTGGGGGATCACCACCGATGACCTGCCCGAGGAGCACAACGAGGTCGTCCTGCATCCGGACGCGGTGGACTCCGACGGCATCCCGGTGCCCAGGATTCGCTACACAATCAGCGAGAACACGGAACGCATGCTCAAGTTCCACGTCGACCGGGCGGTCGAGGCCCATTTGGCCGCGGGCGCGACCTCGGTGCACCCCGTCCCCGTTGTCCGGGAAAGCGGCTGGCACCTCCTGGGCACCACGCGCATGGGCCCCGATCCCACCACTTCCGTCGTCGACGAGTACGGGCGAGCGCACGACGTGCCGAACCTTTTCGTCATTGACGGGAGCGTGTTCGTCACCTCGACCGGCGTCAACCCGACCGCGACCATCATGGCCGTCGCGCTGCGGTCGATGCGCCACCTCGCCGACAACCGCCACAACCAGCCCGCTGCCGATAGGACCTCGTGATGCTCGAGACCGACCAGCGACGCACCTTCGCCGCACTCATCGACGTACTGATTCCCGCGTCCGATCGGATGCCCTCGGCCACCGCCGCGGGTGTGACGGATGCGCTGCTCGACCAGGTGCTCGGCTACCGGCCGGACCTGGCCGAACCGTTCGCCGAGGCAGTCGCCCAGTGCACGGGCAAGGATCCGGAAGCCGCACTGGACGCGCTCGCCGAGCAGCAGCCCGAGCAGTTCCAGGCCCTCACTTTGTTGACAGCCGGCGCCTATTTCCTGAGTCCCCAGGTGAAGGCCGCGCTGGCCTACGACCCTCCTCCGCGCACGGTCAACGACGATGTCGACTCCTACATCGACATGCTGGCCGACGTCGTCGACCGCGGCTTCACGATCCGCTGAGCTCCACGAATGAAGGATTCCAAGATGATCGAGGCCCATACGCAGATCCCGCCGACCGGTGCGGAGACCACAGTGCTGAGGCACTTCGTCGACGGTGCCTGCTGGGAGGGCACCGGGACGGAGACGCAACCGGTGTTCAACCCCGCGACGGGACAGTTGATCGCGCATGCCCTGCGCGGCACGTCGGCCGATGTCGACAAGGCGGTGGCCGCCGCCAAGGCGGCGTTGCCCGGCTGGCGGCAGCGGACACCGAAGGACCGCGCCGACGTGCTGCTCAGGGCCGCGGCAATGCTGGAAGCCAACGCCGAGGAGCTGGCGCACCTGGAGTCGGTCAACACCGGCAAGCCGATCCCGCTGGCCCGCGAGGATGTCGCCGGGACGATCGACACGCTGCAGTTCATGGCTGGTGCGGTCCGGACGCAGCTGAGTCTTAGCGCCGGAGAGTATGTCGCCGGCCACACGTCGATGATCGTGCGGGAGCCGGTCGGGGTGGTGGCCGCCATCACGCCGTGGAACTATCCCCTGCTCACGGCGGCATGGAAGATCGCGCCGATCCTGGCGGTCGGGAACACTTGCGTATTGAAGCCGTCGGACCAGACCCCGCTGACCGCCCTGCGCACGGCCGAGCTTCTTGCCGAGGTGTTTCCCGCGGGGGTGCTCAACGTCGTCACTGGTGCCGGATCGGTGGTCGGCGAGGCACTCGCGACCCACCCGGATGTCGCCCTGGTGTCGGTGACGGGCAGCGTGCGCAGCGGACAGGCGGTGGCCAGCGCGGCCGCGACCACACTCAAGCGCGTGCACCTCGAGCTCGGCGGTAAGGCACCGGTCATCGTGTTCGCGGACGCCGACCTGGACGCGGTCGCCGAAGGCATCCGGTTCGCCGGATTCGGTAACTCGGGCCAGGACTGCGGCGCGGCCTGCCGGATCCTCGTGGAGCAGTCCGTCCACGACGAACTGCTGAAGCGTCTCGTGCTCCAGGTGGAGTCGCTGGTCGTAGGCGACCCGGCGGACGGGGACCACATCGAGATGGGACCGCTCGTCTCGAAGACCCACCGCGACAGCGTGCTCGGCTTCCTCGACCGTGCCATCGCGGAAGGAGCGCGGGCGGCGACGGGCGGGAAGGCTCCGGAAGGCGACGGTTACTTCGTGCTTCCGACGGTGCTGGTGGACCTCCCGGAGGGTGCCGAGGCCACGCGTGAGGAGATCTTCGGCCCCGTGGTCACGGTGGAGACCTTCACCGACGAGGATGCCGTGGTCGAGGCGGCCAATCGCACCGCCTACGGGCTGTCCGCCTCGGTCTGGACCGAGGACGCCCGTCGCGCCGCCGATCTGCCCGGGCGGCTGGACTTCGGCACCGTGTGGGTCAACGACCATCTCGCATTCGCCACCGAAATGCCGTGGGGCGGGTTCAAGTCCTCCGGCTACGGGCGCGACCTGTCGACGTATGCGCTCGATGACTACTCGCGTACCAAGCACGTCATGTTCAACCACGCTCGCTGCGCCGACGAGAGGAAACAGACATGACTGAGCAACCGGCTGGTCGGCGCAAGCCCACCTCCAGCATCGAGTCGGAAACGATCCAACCTATCCCGCTCGATCAACGGCATGGCACAAATCGGGACATGTTCACGATCTGGTTCGGCACGAACATTATGATCCTTTCGGTTGTCACCGGAGGGCTTGCCACCACACTGTTCGGCCAACCGGCCTGGTCCGCCGCGCTGGGGATCATTGCCGGAAACCTCTTCGGCGCGATCTTCATGGCGCTGCACTCCGCCCAGGGACCGCGACTCGGGGTCCCGCAAATGGTCCAGACGAAGGGGCAGTTCGGCTCCTGGGGTTCATTGCTGATCGTCCTGATCGTGGTCGTCATGTACCTCGGGTTCTTCATCTCGATCCTGGTCTTCGGAGGACAGTCGCTGGCGTCGGTGATTCCGCACCTGAGCAGCAAGGCCGGCATCGTGCTGCTCGCGGCGGCCAGCATCGCGGCCACCATCTGGGGCTACAGTCTGATCCACGCCTACGCGCGGATCATGACCTACGCCTCGGGTGCCGTTCTGCTCCTGGCGTTCGTCTGGGCGTTCGTCGTCCACCCGGTGCCACACACCTTCTTCGGCACCGGTCACTTCACACTGGCCGGGTTCATGAGCACCATGTCGGTGGCAGCGGTCTGGCAGATCGCCTACGCGCCATACGTCTCGGACTACTCCCGTTACATGCCGGCCAAGACCGGCTCAAAACCGGCGTTCTGGATGAGCTACTGGGGCACCAGCATCGGCTCGATCCTGCCCATGTTCCTGGGCGCGGGCATCGGTCTGCTCCTGCCCGGCGCGGACCCCATCGCTGCCCTGACCAAGGCAACCGCCGGGATCAGCCTGCTGGTCGTTGCCGTATTCAGCATCGGGGTCGCCGCGACGAACGCGATGAACCTGTACTGCGGTACCTTGTGCACGATCACGATCGCGCAGACCGTGATGCCGCGCTTCACAGCTCGCAGCCGCTCGCGTGCGGTGGTCGCGAGCGGGCTGTGCACGATCGCGCTCACCGTAGCCCTCACCTCCGGAAGCGACTTCGTCGCCACCTACAACAACTTCCTCACCCTGCTGCTCGGCTCCCTGGTCCCGTGGACCGCGGTCAACCTGGTCGACTTCTACCTGGTGCGCCACGGTGACTATGCCGTCGAGGACTTCTTCAAGCGCGACGGCGGCCGCTACGGCCGGGTGAACTGGCCCGCAGTGCTCTGCTACCTGGTCGGAGTCGCGGCGCAGATCCCGTTCATGATCATCGGGACCTTCTACACCGGCCCGATTGCCAAGGCACTCGGCAACACCGACATCTCCTTCATCGCTGGCCTGCTCGTCGTCTCGCCGCTCTACTACCTCACCGTGAAGGCAGTGGCCCGGTTGCGGAAGTCAGCCATGGTCGTCGAGATGGCCCCCGCGCTCGTCCGCGGCGGGACCGGAACCTGAGCACAGCCGGATCCTGAACACGGGGTGAGCCGGGCCATCGGACAGCCTCACCCTCGACGACCGCAACCATCTTGATCCTTGATCGGAGTCCTCATCATGAGCGACCACAAACCACTCGGTGCCCTCGAAGCCACCGTGGTCCCACGCTTCGCCGGCCCCGGCACTTTCGCCCGGCTCCCCCTCATCGACGCCGTCCCCGACTACGACATCGCGGTACTCGGCGTCCCTTTCGACGGCGGGACGTCGTACCGGCCGGGCGCCCGGTTCGGCCCGATGGGCATCCGGCAAGCGTCCCGGCACCTGCGGCCGCGGTTCCACGTCGAGCTCGACACGGCGCCCTTGGAGACGGTCCAGGTCGTAGACGCCGGTGACGTGCCGTGCACGCCGTACTCCATCGACGAGGCGGTGGGCCAGATCGAGAGGTTCGCCCGCGAGGTCGTCGGTCAGGGGGACCGGCGCCTGGTGACGCTCGGCGGTGACCACACCGTCGCGCTGCCGATGCTGCGCGCGGCACGGGACAAGTACGGTCCCATCGCCCTGATCCACTTCGACGCCCACCTCGACACCTGGGACACCTACTTCAAGGCCCCGACCACCCATGGCACGGTGTTCCGCCGCGCGTTCGAGGAGGGCCTGCTCGCCGAGGAGAAGTCGATACACATCGGCATCCGCGGTCCCATCTACGACCGCCTCGACCTCATCGACGACGCCTCGTTCGGCTTCAGGATCATTCGGGCCGGAGACCTCGACGTCCTGGGCATCGGCGGGGCCGTCGATATCGTGCGGCAGCGGGTGGGTGACGCCCCGGTCTACCTCTCGATCGACATCGACGTGCTCGACCCCGCCTTCGCGCCGGGCACGGGCACGCCGGAAATGGGCGGGTTCACCGGCCGCGAGCTACTGCACCTGCTTCGCCGGCTCGATGGACTCAACATCATCGGGGGCGATGTGGTCGAGACGGCGCCGGCGTACGACAACGCCGAGATCACCTCTCTTGCGGCCGCCACAGTGGCCTTCGATCTCATCACACTGATGAGCAAGACCAATATGCGCACTCCTGACTGGTCGGCTGCCGCCACGGCCTGACCGGCGCAGTGCTGGGAGTGTTGGCTGGGCGACCGCCAGTCGCACGGGTCGTACACCCCTCGAAGGGACCACTGCCAATCGTGGGCGAGGTCGTTACTGCTCCAGGGGTGGTCAGCCCCTATGGCACCCGCGTCACCACTGGACGCGGCCAACCGCCCCCTTTGCCCTGCGGGTGTCACGAGGTCGTCATGACAATCCACCCGATGCCGCCAGCACCAGCCCCCTCTACTGCGCGTCAACGCAGGAGTCGTACCCTCCGAGCGGCCGGCTTCTTGCCAGGGCCCATCCCGAAACGAGGAGGACCCGCACAGAGCCAATCCGCCCAGCCTTGACGTGCCGGTCCAGCCGGACGCATCCCGACGGGCACATCCGTCCTCGGCGGAGCACCACCGGGAGGGGGCGCCGGCAAGCCGACGACCGAACAAGCAGGAGAAACATCGTGAGTCTGAAGATTGTTGTGTGTCTGAAGTACGTGCCCGACGCCACTGGCGACCGGCACTTCGCCGATGACCTGACCGTCGACCGCGACGACGTGGACGGTCTGCTCTCCGAGCTGGACGAGTACGCGGTCGAGCAGGCCCTGCAGATCGCGGAGAAGGCGTACGACGCCGAAGTCACCGTGCTGACGGTCGGCCCCGAGGACGCCAAGGACGCGCTTCGCAAGGCCCTGTCGATGGGTGCCGACAAGGCGGTCCACGTCGAGGACGATGACCTGCACGGCACCGACGCCATCGGTACCTCCCTGGTGCTGGCCAAGGCGATCGAGAAGGCCGGTTTTGACCTGGTCGTCTCCGGCATGGCCTCCACCGACGGCACCATGGGTGTCGTACCGGCCCTGGTCGCCGAGCGCCTGGGCGTCCCGCAGGTCACCCTGCTGTCCGAGGTGTCGGTCGAGGACGGCAGGGTCAAGGGACGCCGCGACGGCGACGCCGCCTCCCAGCAACTTCAGGCGTCGCTCCCGGCGCTCGTCTCCGTCACCGACCAGTCGGGCGAGGCGCGCTACCCGTCCTTCAAGGGCATCATGGCGGCGAAGAAGAAGCCGGTGGAGTCCTGGGACCTGTCCGACCTGGAAATCGAGGCCGAGGAGGTTGGTCTCGATGGGGCGTTCACCAAGGTCGAGGCCGCGAACGAGCGCCCGGCGCGCACGGCCGGCAGCATCGTCACGGACGAGGGCGAGGGCGGCAAGCAGCTCGCTGAGTTCCTCGCGAGCCAGAAGTTCATCTAAGGGTTTTCGTCCGCGCTGACCGACCCTCAACTGCGTTAGGCAGGAGTGCAATCCCATGGCTGAAGTCCTCATCTACGTCGACCACGTGGACGGCGCCGTCCGCAAGCCCACCCTGGAGCTTTTGGCGCTGGCCCGCCGCATCGGCGAGCCCGTCGCCGTCGCGCTGGGCAACGGCGCCGCCGACACCGCCGCCACGCTCGCCGAGTACGGCGCGGTGAAGGTGCTGACCCACGACGCGTCCGAGTACGCCGAGTACCTGGTCGTGCCGAAGGTGGACGCCCTGCAGGCCGCCCACGAGTCCATCTCCCCGGCCGCCGTGCTGGTCCCGTCCTCCGCCGAGGGCAAGGAGATCGCCGCCCGTCTGGCGCTGCGCATCGGCTCCGGCATCATCACCGACGCCGTCGACCTCGAGGCCGGCGACGAGGGTCCGGTGGCCACCCAGTCGGTGTTCGCCGCGTCCTTCACCACCAAGTCCCGCGTCAGCAAGGGCATCCCGGTCATCACGATCAAGCCGAACTCGGCCGCCGTCGAGTTCGCCCCGGCCGCAGGTGTGGTCGAGGCCTTGTCCGTGACCTTCTCCGACCAGGTGACCGGCACCAAGATCACCGGCCGTACGCCGCGTGAGTCGACGGGCCGTCCGGAGCTGACCGAGGCCGCGATCGTGGTCTCCGGCGGCCGTGGCGTGAACGGTGCGGAGAACTTCTCGATCATCGAGGCGCTCGCAGACCAGCTCGGCGCGGCCGTCGGTGCCTCGCGTGCCGCCGTGGACGTCGGCTGGTACCCGCACACCAACCAGGTCGGCCAGACCGGCAAGTCGGTCTCGCCGCAGCTGTACATCGCCAACGGCATCTCCGGCGCGATCCAGCATCGCGCCGGCATGCAGACCTCGAAGACCATCGTGGCCGTCAACAAAGACGCCGAGGCCCCGATCTTCGAGCTGGTGGACTACGGCGTGGTCGGCGACCTCTTCGACGTCGTCCCGCAGCTGACTGAGGAGATCAAGGCCCGCAAGAAATGAACGCAAGTTGAGCGAACCGGTGGGGGCGGGCGGGTCTCACACGATCGCGAGGCCCGGGTCGCTCACGCCGGTCCGGCCGCTCTCGACGTGCCCGGCCAGGCGCCGCAGGCGATCGCGCGTGCCGCAAGCGTGAAGAACTCGCATCATCGCAGGTCACAAGGCACTTCTTCGTTTTTCCAAGCGTCATTCACAGGCGTCGGTCGGTGGATCGAAGCCAAGCTCGCTGCTGTCCAGGCGGAACCGCGGCCGACCGTTGAAGACCTGCTGGTCGTCTACCTCGGAGGCCGCGTGCTGGTGGGCGCGGCAGACCGTGGAGTCGACCCAGGTGATCGCACCCCTCGCATCGGCCAGGGTCTGGAGTCGGGTGAGAATCCGGTGCCAGGTGCTGTCCCGCTGCCATCGACGGAGTGAAGTAGGCCGCCGACGAGGTGCCCGTGGCCCGGGTCCTTTTCCGACGGCCCCTTCCCGAACGGTGCGGCCCGCTGTCTCCTCGGCTCACATCAACCCGTACAGGCTTAGTTACTGAGATTGAACTCGTGAAGTCATAGGGGCTGACGGTTGATGCCTGCCTGCGGTATCACCGGAGGATGAGGTATCCACAGGGTGGCGGGTTGACCGCTGAACGGCAGTGCAAGCGCGAGGAGTTACGGCTGCAGGCTGGTGAGCGGTTCGCCCGGGGCGAGGGCAGCACATCGATCGCCAGGGATCTGCGGGTCAGTGTCCGATCGGTGCAGCGATGGCGTCACGCGTGGGTCCAGGGTGGCCCGCGATCCCTGCGATCACAGGGGCCCGCATCGTTGCCGCGACTGAGTGAGAAGCAGTTCGCTCAGCTGGAGTCAGAGCTGGCCAAGGGACCGGCCGCGCACGGCTGGGAGGACCAGCGCTGGACTCTGAGCCGTGTGAAGACGGTGATCGGGCGGCGTTTCCACCTCACGTACACGATCCAGGGCGTACGCAAGCTGTTGGTGCGCAATGGCTGGTCCTGCCAGGTTCCGGCCCGTCGTGCCATGGAGCGGGACGACGACGCGGTGGCCGGGTGGGTCAAGGAGGTATGGCCCCGCGCGGAAGGCTAGCGGCGGCCCGTGGAGCCTGGCTGGTCTTCGAGGACGAAGCCGGCTTCTCCATGACGCCGTCGCACGCCAAGACCTGGTCCCAGCGCGGCCGTACTCCGGTGGTGCGAGTCCGCGGCCGGTCTCGCAGACGAATATCGATCGCCGCACTGACCTGCTACAAACCCGGCCACCGATCCCGGCTGATCTA
>NZ_JBIWKI010000038.1:0-62270 GCF_044765565.1 Streptomyces sp. NPDC102437
CCACCGGCACCGTCGCCGGCACCGCCTACGCCCACTGCGGCACCAACTGGTGGAGCTACGACACCCCGGCCACCATCGCCACCAAGATGAACTGGGCGAAGAACCAGGGCCTGGGAGGCGCCTTCTTCTGGGAGTTCAGCGGCGACACCGCGGGCGGTGAACTCGTCGGCGCCATCAACAGCGGCCTGAAGTAGCCCTCACGGTCTGAGACAACCCCCCACCAGCACCACGCACCACCCCGGAAAGCAGCCGGGGAGACGGGTCCGCCCCCCGCCTCCCCGGTTCTTCCGTCTTCTGGGCCGTGCAGAGTGCTGCCGGCCGGCCCTAAGCCACGTTGACCCGCTGGCCGGGCGGAGCCGCCTCCAGCCAGGCGAGGAATCCGGTCAGCGCGTCGTCGCTCATGGCCAGCTCCAGGCGGGTCTCCCCGTGGAGACAGCCGAGCACCACGGCGTCGGAGAGCAGCGCCAGCTCCTCCTCGCCCTCGGGCAGCCGCCGGGCGACCACCTCGATCGCGGAACGCTCCAGGACCCGGCGGGGTCGAGGAGCGTAGGAAAAGACGCGGAACCAGTTGATCCGGTCCTCGCTGTACCGGGCGACCCCGTAGACCCAGCCCTTGCCCGAGAGGTCGGGCTCCTCGGACACGTTCCATCGCAGGCTGCAGTCGAAGGTCCCGCCGGAGCGCTGAATCAGCCGCCGGCGCAGACCGAAGAAGAAGAGTCCGATCAGGACCAGTGCGACGAGCAGCCCGCCCACCCACAGCGCGAGGAACATCTCCACCGACCTCCTCGCGTCGTCGAGTAACGGATACCGCCAGATACAACCGCACCTGCATCGCCTCAGCCGCGACACGGTCTGGAGTGGTCTCCAGCTCGGGCCGCGGCTGAGGGTAAAGCTACGTGGTAGCGGGGCGCTAGCGCACCGCCACCGCACGCAGTCGGACTTCGGCGCGCCGCTCGGAGGCAGCGTCCGTGTCCGACTTCGCGCGCTCCAGCGCACGCTCGGCGCGCTGGACATCGATCTCGTCCGCCAGCTCCGCGATCTCGGCGAGCAGCGAGAGCTTGTCGTCCGCGAACGAAATGAAACCGCCGTGCACAGCGGCGACCACAGTCCGGTCGTCGCTCGTACGGATCGTCACCGGGCCCGATTCCAGCACACCCAGAAGCGGCTGGTGACCGGGCATGACGCCGATGTCGCCGGACGTGGTGCGCGCGACGACCAGGGTGGCCTCGCCGGACCAGACACTGCGGTCCGCGGCGACCAGCTCGACGTGCAGCTCAGCAGCCAAGGGTGGCTCCTCGGGTCACCACCCGGCCGTTCGAGCCGGGTGTTGGGTCAATTCTACGGGGCGTGGTGAGGGGGACGGGACACACCCGCCCCCCTCGGTGAGCCAGGGGCTCAGGAGACGCCGAGCTCCTTGGCGTTGGCCTTCAGGTCCTCGATGCCACCGCACATGAAGAACGCCTGCTCGGGGAAGTGGTCGTACTCGCCGTCGCAGATCGCGTTGAACGCGGCGATCGACTCGTCGAGCGGCACGTCCGAACCGTCCACGCCGGTGAACTGCTTGGCGACGTGGGTGTTCTGCGACAGGAAGCGCTCGACACGACGGGCACGGTGGACAACGAGCTTGTCCTCCTCGCCCAGCTCGTCGATACCGAGGATCGCGATGATGTCCTGGAGGTCCTTGTACTTCTGGAGGATCCCCTTGACACGCATGGCCGCCGCGTAGTGGTCCTCCGCGATGTAGCGGGGGTCCAGGATGCGGGACGTGGAGTCCAGCGGGTCCACGGCCGGGTAGATGCCCTTCTCGGAGATCGGACGGGAGAGAACCGTCGTCGCGTCGAGGTGGGCGAAGGTGGTGGCCGGGGCCGGGTCGGTCAGGTCGTCCGCGGGGACGTAGATCGCCTGCATCGAGGTGATCGAGTGACCGCGGGTCGACGTGATGCGCTCCTGCAGCAGACCCATCTCGTCGGCCAGGTTCGGCTGGTAACCGACCGCGGACGGCATACGGCCGAGCAGGGTGGACACCTCGGAGCCGGCCTGGGTGTACCGGAAGATGTTGTCGATGAAGAAGAGCACGTCCTGCTTCTGCACATCGCGGAAGTACTCCGCCATGGTCAGACCGGCCAGCGCGACGCGAAGACGCGTGCCCGGCGGCTCGTCCATCTGACCGAAGACAAGCGCCGTCTTGTCGATGACGCCCGAGTCGGCCATTTCCTCGATGAGGTCGTTGCCCTCACGGGTGCGCTCACCGACACCGGCGAACACCGACACACCGTCGTGGTTGTTGGCCACGCGGTAGATCATTTCCTGGATCAGAACGGTCTTGCCGACACCGGCACCACCGAACAGACCGATCTTTCCACCCTTGACGTACGGGGTGAGCAGGTCGATGACCTTGACGCCGGTCTCGAACATCTCGGTCTTGGACTCGAGCTGGTCGAAGTTGGGCGCCTTGCGGTGGATCGGCCAGCGCTCGGTGACCTCGGCGTTCGCCTCGGGCTTGTTCAGGATCTCACCGAGGGTGTTGAACACCTTGCCCTTGGTGATGTCGCCGACGGGGACCGTGATGCCGGTGCCCGTGTCGGTCACCGCGGCCTGGCGGACCAGACCGTCGGTGGGCTGCATCGAGATCGCGCGGACCAGGCCGTCGCCCAGGTGCTGGGCGACCTCCAGGGTCAGCGTCTTGAGCTTGCCGTCCTCGGCCGGGTCGGCCACCTCGACGGTCAGCGCGTTGTAGATGTCCGGCATCGCGTCGACGGGGAACTCCACGTCGACGACCGGGCCGATGACCCGGGCGACGCGGCCCGTGGCAACGGCCGTCTCAACTGTGGTCGTCATTACTTGTCACTCCCCGCGGTCGCGTCGGCCAGCGCACTGGCACCACCGACGATCTCGCTGATTTCCTGGGTGATTTCGGCCTGGCGGGCCGCGTTGGCAAGCCGGGAGAGCGTCTTGATGAGCTCACCGGCGTTGTCGGTGGCCGACTTCATCGCGCGGCGGCGGGCGGCGTGCTCGGAAGCAGCGGCCTGCAGCAGCGCGTTGTAGATCCGGCTCTCGACGTACCGCGGAAGCAGGGCGTCGAGGACGTCCTCCGCCGACGGCTCGAAGTCGAACAGCGGCAGGATCTCTCCCTTGCCGGCGTCTTCCTTCGTGGCATCGAGGCTGAGCGGCAGCATCCGGTCGTCGACCGGGTTCTGCGTCATCATCGACACGAACTCCGTGAAGACGATGTGCAGCTCGTCCACGCCGCCCTCGGCGGTCTCCTGGGTGACCGCCTCGATCAGCGGGGCCGCAGCCCGCTTCGCATCCGCGTACGTCGGGCTGTCGGTGAAGCCGGTCCACGAGTCCGCGAGCTTGCGCTCACGGAAGCCGTAGTAGGCGACACCCTTGCGGCCGATCACATAGGTGACGACCTCCTTGCCCTCGCCCCGGAGCCGCTCGGTCAGTCGCTCCGCGGCCTTGATGGCGTTGGAGGAGTAACCGCCAGCCAGACCGCGGTCGCTCGTGATGAGCAGGATCGCGGCCCGTGCCGGGGTCTCGGCCTCGGTGGTCAGCGGGTGCTTGGTGGTGGAGCCGGTCGCCACCGCGGTCACCGCACGGGTGAGCTCGGTCGCGTACGGCGTCGACGCCGCCACCTGGCGCTGTGCCTTGACGATGCGCGAGGCGGCGATCATCTCCATCGCCTTGGTGATCTTCTTCGTGGCGGTGACGGAGCGGATGCGGCGCTTGTAAACGCGAAGCTGAGCGCCCATCGATCAGCCCTCGCCCAGGAGCTTGCCGTCCGAGGTCTCGAACTGCTGCTTGAAGGCGGCGACGGCGTCGGCGACCGACTGCAGCGTGTCGTCCGACATCTTGGCGCCCTCGGCGATGCTGGTCAGGAGGTCCTTGCGCTCACGGCGCAGGTACTCCAGCAGCTCGCTCTCGAAGCGACGGATGTCCTCGACCGGGACGTCGTCCATCTTGCCGGTGGTGCCGGCCCAGATGGAGACGACCTGCTCCTCGACCGGGTACGGGGAGTACTGCGGCTGCTTCAGCAGCTCGACCATGCGCTTACCGCGCTCCAGCGACGCCTTCGAGGCCGCGTCCAGGTCGGAACCGAAGGCGGCGAACGCCTCCAGCTCGCGGTACTGGGCGAGGTCCACGCGGAGACGGCCGGACACCTGGCGCATCGCCTTGTGCTGGGCGGAGCCACCGACGCGGGAGACCGAGATACCGACGTTCAGGGCCGGGCGCTGGCCGGCGTTGAACAGGTCGGACTCCAGGAAGCACTGGCCGTCGGTGATGGAGATGACGTTGGTCGGGATGAACGCCGACACGTCGTTCGCCTTGGTCTCGACGATCGGGAGGCCCGTCATCGAACCGGCACCCATGTCGTCGGAGAGCTTCGCGCAGCGCTCCAGCAGACGCGAGTGGAGGTAGAAGACGTCGCCCGGGTAGGCCTCACGGCCCGGCGGACGGCGCAGCAGAAGCGACACGGCGCGGTAGGCGTCGGCCTGCTTCGAGAGGTCGTCGAAGATGATCAGGACGTGCTTGCCCTGGTACATCCAGTGCTGGCCGATGGCCGAACCGGTGTACGGCGCAAGGTACTTGAAGCCGGCCGGGTCGGACGCCGGGGCGGCGACGATGGTCGTGTACTCGAGCGCGCCGGCCTCTTCGAGGGCACCGCGCACGGAGGCGATGGTGGAGCCCTTCTGACCGATGGCGACGTAGATGCAGCGCACCTGCTTGTTCACGTCGCCCGTGCGCCAGTTGTCGCGCTGGTTGATGATCGTGTCGACGGCCAGAGCGGTCTTACCCGTCTGACGGTCACCAATGATCAGCTGACGCTGGCCGCGGCCGATCGGCACCATGGCGTCGACGGCCTTGTAGCCGGTCTGCATCGGCTCGTGCACCGACTTACGGACCATGACGCCAGGGGCCTGCAGCTCGAGGGCGCGGCGGCTGTCGGTCGCGATCTCGCCGAGACCGTCGATCGGGTTGCCGAGCGGGTCGACGACGCGGCCGAGGTAACCCTCGCCGACGCCGACGGAGAGCACCTCACCGGTGCGCTGCACCGGCTGGCCCTCTTCGATGCCGCTGAACTCGCCGAGGACGATGGCACCGATCTCGCGCTCCTCGAGGTTGAGGGCGAGACCGAGGGTGCCGTCCTCGAACTTCAGCAGCTCGTTCGCCATGGCCGAGGGAAGACCCTCGACCTTCGCGATGCCGTCGCCGGCAACGCTGACCGTACCGACCTCCTCGCGCGAGGCCGCGTCCGGCTTGTACGACTGGACAAAGTTCTCCAGCGCGTCCCGGATCTCCTCCGGCCGGATCGTGAGCTCCGCCATCTGGGTTCCCTGCTCTCCTTGTTGGGCCCGAAGTTTCTTAAGGGGGTCTGGGGGCCGACCCCCAGGAATCTTCTGCAATTTCTGCACGGCCCAACCGGGCCGCTGGTCTTGCTCTGTTCTGTTGCTGCGCTGCGTCGGTCAGCCGGCCATGCGCCGGGTCGCCTCTTCGAGGCGCTCCGAGATGGTGCCGTTGATGACCTCGTCGCCGACCCGCACCGCGATCCCACCGAGGACCGTGGGGTCCACGTCGAGGTTCAGGTGCATCGGACGGCCGTAGATCTTCGCCAGTGCGGCGCCGAGGCGCTGCTTCTGCCGATCACTGAGCGGCACGGCCGAGGTGACCACGGCGACCATGCGGTCCCGGCGCTCCGCGGCGAGCTTGGAGAGGGACTCGAGTCCCGCTTCCAGGCTACGTCCACGCGGCTGGGTGACAAGGCGCGTGACGACGCGCTCGGTGGCGGGCCGCGCCTTGCCGCCGAGCAGGCTGCGCAGCAGCTGCCCCTTGGCGGCGGTGGACGCGGACCGGCTGGTGAGCGCGGCGCGCAGCTCCTTGTCGGAGGCGACGATCCGGCCGAACCGGAACAGCTCGTCCTCGACGTCGTCGAGGTCTCCGTCGCGCTGGGCGGCGGTGAGGTCTGCGATGTTCGCCAGTTCCTCGGCCGAGTCGACCAGGTCGCGCGACTGCGACCAGCGGGAGCGGACCATGCCGGAGACCAGGTCGACGGTCTCGCCGCCCACCTGACCGCGCAGCAGCCGTCCGGCCAGCTCCGCCCGGGCCTCGCCGGCCTGCGACGGGTCGGTCAGGACCCGCCGCAGTGAGACCTCGCGCTGGAGCAGCGCCGTCACGGCGGCCAGCTCCTCGGCGAGCTTCGCCGCGTCGACCGACGTGTTGTCGGTCAGCGCGTCGAGCGACTCACGCGCGGCAGCCAGTGCCTCGCGGCTCGCGCCGTTCATCGGACAGCCTCGGCCTTCGCCTCGAGCTCGTCGAGGAAACGGTCGACGGTGCCGCTCTGCCGGGCGTGGTCCTCGAGGGACTCGCCGACGAGCTTGCCGGCCAGGTCGGTGGCGAGCTTGCCCACGTCCTGACGCAGCGCGGAGGCCGCGGCCTTGCGGTCGGCCTCGATCTGGGCGTGACCGGCAGCGATGATCTCCTCGCGCTGCCGCTGGCCTTCCGCCCGCATCTCCTGCAGGATCACAACGCCCTGCTCCTGCGCCTCCTGGCGCAGGCGCGCGGCTTCGTGGCGGGCCTCGGCGAGCTGGGCCTTGTACTGCTCAAGGACGCTCTGGGCCTCGGTCTGGGCCGCATCGGCCTTCTCGATACCGCCTTCGATGGCCTCGCGACGCTCTTCCAGAACCTTGTTGATGTTCGGAAGGAGCTTCTTGGCGAGGAAGCCGAAGACGATGACGAAGGCGATCAGACCGATGACGAGCTCAGGGATCGGCGGAACGAGGGGGTTCTCCACCTCGGAGGCCGCGAGCTGAACCAGGGGGTTCACATCAGTGCCTTTCGTCGGAACGGACTAGTCGCGGTTCGTCAGCTGTAGACGAACGGCATGACCAGACCGATGAGGGCGAGCGCCTCACAGAAGGCGAAGCCGAGGATCTGGTTGGCGCGGATCAGACCGGCAGCCTCGGGCTGACGGGCGAGAGCCTGCGTGCCGTTACCGAAGATGATGCCGACGCCGACGCCGGGGCCGATGGCAGCCAGGCCGTATCCGACGGAGCTGAGGGAACCGGTGACGGCGGCAAGGGTCTGGGACATGCCAGTTCTTCCTTCTCTTTCACGGACCGGTGGGGGTTGGCCACCGGACGACTGGGGGTATGGGAGGCGCGATCAGTGGTGCTCGGCGACAGCGCCCTGGATGAAGCTGCACGCCAGGAGCACGAAGACGTACGCCTGAACAGCCTGGATGAAGAGCTCGAAGGCCGTCATCACGATGACCATCACGAACGAGACGCCCGCGTAGGCGATACCGATGCCGTTGAGCAGGTACCAGCTGGCGATGGTGAAGAGCAGCAGCAGCGTGTGACCGGCGAACATGTTCGCGAAGAGTCGGACCGCGTGCGTGAAGGGCCGGACGATGACGTTCGAGAAGAACTCGATGACCATGACCATCGGGAGCACCGGGCCGAGCGACTTGTCGTAGCCCGTCAGGTTCTTGAAGCCGCCGACGAAACCGTGGCGCTTGAAGGTGATGCTCATCCAGAGGACGTAGACGATCAGGGCCAGCCCGGCGGGGTAGGCGATGACCGACGTCACCGGGAACTGGGCGAGCGGGATGATCGACCAGAGGTTCATCATCCACACGAAGAAGAAGATCGACACCATCAGCGGGACGTACTTCTCGCCCTCGCGCTTGCCGAGCGTCTCGTAGACGATCCCCCGGCGGACGAAGTCGTAGCCGGCCTCGGCCACCATCTGCAGCTTGCCCGGAACGACCTTCGGCTTACGGAAGGCGGCCCAGAAGAAGCCGACGATGATGACCGTGCCGAGGAGCGCCAGCAGCATCGTCTTGTTGAAGTAGATGTTGCTGTCCGCGTCACCGAAGATCGGCTCGAACAGGAAAGAGTGCAGGCCGGGACCCGGGAAACCACAACCGGAGAAGATGTGGCAATCGGTCTCGAAGGCGAGCACCTGCGTCGGGTCAGCACTCACCGCGGGCTCCTTCAGCGTGGCGCATAGGTACGGCAACCTCGTTGTGTCGGCGCGGCGCGCAGCCGCGGTTCGGCACTGGACTGGTGTTACGGATGTGTGAGCGGCAGTCAGGCATTGAGCCTCGCGATCGAGCAGGCGTCAGCTCACATGCCCGCGCCCGCAGTGCCGCAGTTGGAACCGGACGATAGCAGGGTCTTGAACCTGCACTTATCCCGCCCCTACCCTTCACGACTTCGAGCCCGTGTTCTTGGGCTTTTCCGTCTTGTCGGACTCGGGTTCGACGTAAAGGATCTTGGCCTTCATGTGTGCACGGGTCTGTGCACCGATCCACACGAGGGTCATCGCGACCAGAGTGATCGCGAACGCCTTCGGATTGAACATCGTCGTGTTCTTGAAAGCGGCGACGAAGATGAACAACAGGAGAAGCTGAGCCGTGTACAGCATCAGCCCCATCGCCTGGAACAGGTGGGGCAATGACCGCGCGGTCCGCTGCAGGACCAGCAGGCCGATTCCCATGAAGAGGATCACCACGATCGTCGCAACACCCGCGCCGAGGGCTCCCTTGCCGCCCGCGACACCAGCGCTGACAGCAACGGCGACGACGCCGGCGGCAGCGGTGGGTACGGCGGCTTGAAGGAGAGTCCGGACGTCGTTGGACGGCATGGCGGCAGCTCCGCTTGCAGGGGGTGGGCAGTGTGTCGTCATGGACGAGCGTAGGCCCGGTCCGAGTCGATGCCTCGGGCCAATGGACCGCGCTACTCAAGTCCTTCGACTCCGTCACCGGGCTTCGTGAACGGTATCACAAACTATTTGATGAGGTCTTTACCAAGAAAGTGTGCTTACAGTCACACGTGAGAGTGAATTCGCGCATGTGAGCAAGACAACTCAATTACTTGTCTGGTATTGCCCCGCGGTGCCCGAATTCTCAGCGTGCGGATTCAGCCCTGTCTCTGTCCGAAAAACGCGAACGGGGGCCGATGGCTGTCGCCCCGTTGACGCCGGACACACCGACGACCACCGGGGTGCGCTCCTGTGACTCGGGCTCCTTCTGCCCCATCGGCGCCTCCAGGGGCCCCTGTTGGACCCCGCCCCCGGACGAGAGGGCTGTCCCTTCCGCCGCCTCGCCCTTGTCCCGGATCCGGCGGTAGCGGGGCGGTACGAAGCGTTCCGCCCAGTACGGGGCCCTCGGCGTGAAGCGGGGCAGCAGCAGCAGTACGAGACCCAGCGCGCTCATCCCCATGATCACCAGCACGATCCACAGGGACGTCGAGTGCACGGAGTAGCCGACCGCGCCGAAGGCGATCAGGGCCGACCAGAAGTACATGATCAGCACGGACCTGCTGTGCGAGTGGCCGATCTCCAGCAGCCGGTGGTGCAGATGACCGCGGTCCGCCGCGAACGGCGACTGCCCGTTCCAGGTACGCCGCACGATCGCCAGCACCAGGTCCGCGGCCGGGATCGCGATGATCGTCAGCGGCAGCAGCAGCGGGATGAAGACCGGCAGCATCGCGTGGGTCGCCTCGCGCTCACTGCCGGCGAAGAGCTTCATCGCGTCGGGGTCGACCAGGCCCGTCACCGAGATCGCCCCGGCCGCGAGCACCAGACCGATCAGCATCGAACCCGAGTCGCCCATGAAGATCCGCGCGGGATGCATGTTGTGCGGCAGGAATCCCAGGCACATGCCCATCAGGATCACCGCGAAGAGCGTCGCCGGGGCCGCCGCCTCGATCATGTGCCCGTACCAGAGCCGGTAGGTGTACAGGAAGAACGCGGCGGCGGCGATGCACACCATGCCTGCCGCGAGACCGTCCAGACCGTCGACGAAGTTGACCGCGTTGATGGTGATGACGACCAGGGCGACCGTGAGCAGCGTGCCCTGCCACTGGGTGAGCGCGACGGTGCCGACACCGGGGATCGGCAGCCACAGGATCGTCAGACCCTGGAGGACCATGACGGCGGCGGCGATCATCTGCCCGCCGAGCTTGATCAGGGCGTCGAGCTCGAACTTGTCGTCCAGGACACCGATCAGCCAGATCAGCGCGGCTCCGGAGAGCAGCGCCCGCGGCTCGGTGGAGAGCTGGAAGACCCATTCAAGGTTGTGGAGATGGGCCGCGACGATCAGTCCGGCGCACAGCCCGCCGAACATGGCGATGCCGCCGAGCCTCGGTGTCGGTTCTCGGTGGACGTCACGCGCACGGATCGCGGGCATCGCCCCGATCGCGATGGCGAACTTACGCACCGGACCGGTCAGCAGATAGGTCACCGCAGCCGTGACACAGAGCGTCAGCAGGTAATCACGCACGGGCTGCCCCATAGATTTCGCCGGCCATCTCAGCCCACACCCTAAACCGTCCCGGCATCAGGGACGGCCGCGCTGCACGGGCCTCATGACCGAGGACACAGCGATCGGGTCCATCGGTTCCGCATCGGACGGCTACCCCGGGTAAGGCGGATGACTCTCCGCCAGTTCGCGCACCTCCGCGCGGACATCGGCCTCCTCACGCACCGCCGTTCCGAAGAGCACCGCCAGCCGGGCCATGTCCGCGTCGTCCATTCCCTGGGTGGTGACGGCCGCGGTGCCCAGCCGGATGCCCCGGGCGTCCCCGTACGGCAGGGCGCAGGTGTCCAGCACCAGGCCGGCCGCCGCCAGCCGGGCACGGGCGGTCCGCCCGTCGACGCCCAGCGGGGCCGGATCCGCGACGATCAGGTGGGTGTCCGTGCCGCCGGTGGTGACCTCGAAGCCCTCCGCCTCCAGACCGGCCGCCAGTACCCGGGCATGGGCCACCACCCGGTGCGCGTACGTCGTGAACGCCGGGGTGGCCGCCTCACCGAACGCGACGGCCTTGGCGGCGACGGTGTGCATCTGGGCACCGCCCTGGGTGAACGGGAAGACCGCCCGGTCGATCCGCTCCGCCAGCTCCGCGCCGCACAGGATCATCCCGCCGCGCGGCCCGCGCAGCACCTTGTGCGTGGTCGCGCAGACCACATCGGCGTACGGCACCGGGCTCGGCGCCGCTCCTCCGGCGATCAGCCCCATCGGGTGCGCGGAGTCGGCGATGAGATACGCGCCCACCTCGTCGGCGATCTCCCGGAACAGCTCGTGGTCGGGATGGCGGGGGTACGAGATGGAGCCGCTCACGATCGCCTTGGGGCGGTGGGCACGGGCCAGCGCGCGGACCTGCTCGTAGTCGATCAGGCCGCTCTCCGGGTCCACGCCGTAGCCGATGAACTCGAACCAGCGGCCGGAGAAGTTGGCGGGCGAACCGTGAGTGAGGTGACCGCCGTACGGGAGTCCCATCGCGAGCACCGTGTCGCCGGGACGGAGCAGGGCGGCGTAGGCGGCGAGGACCGCGGAGGAGCCGGAGTGCGCCTGGACGTTGGCGTGCTCGGCGCCGAAGAGCGAGGTGGCGCGGCGGCAGGCGATGCGTTCGGCGGCGTCGGCCTGTTCGCAGCCGCCGTGGTGGCGGGCGCCGGGATAGCCCTCGGCGTACTTGTTGGCGAGGGGGGAGCCGAGGGCGGCGAGGACCGCTGGCGAGGTGAAGTTCTCGGCGGCGGTCAGCTGCAGGGTGCTGGACTGGCGGTGCAGCTCCCCCAGCAGCACGGCGGCGATCTCCGGATCCTCCCGGAGCAGGGCACCGAAGTCCTGCGGCAGGGCGGCCTGCGGGGCGGAGGGCGGTGCGGCTGGAGTGCTGGTGACCGGCATCGATGGGCTCCGGGCCTGGAGAGGGGTGCGCTGGCGTCAGATCCAATGTAGGCCCGCGACGGGCCTCCTGCCCGCTGTGCGGCGCCGTCGTGCACCCGCCCGGCCCCTCCGGCGCCCGGACGGTGCGTACGCCCGTCAGAGTGGCGTGGACGGCCTGCCCGTCAGCGCTGCGCGGATACGCCGGTGAGCGCCGTGACGACCGGGTCGAGTGCCTGGTTGAGCACCATTCCCGCCGCGCCCCTCGCACCGCTCGGCCCCGGCGGGCCTCCCGGGCCTCGGCGCGCCGCGCCGGCCTCCGGCCGTCGGGCGGGCGGCAGGGCCGCGGCCTCAGCGGTGGGTCGCGACGCCCGTCAGCGCGGTGACGACCGGGTCGAGGGCCTGGTTGATCTCGTCGCCGACGGAGCGGAAGAACGTGATCGGGGCGCCGTACGGGTCGTACACCTCGTCCGCCTCGGCGGTGGGGGCCAGCAGCCAGCCGCGCAGCGCGGCGGCGGCGCGGACCAGCGCGCGGGCGCGCTCGACGACGCCCTCGTCCAGCGGATCGGGGAGCGTGGCCGGGTCTATCGCCCGGACCAGCCGGGTGAATTCCTTGAGGGTGAACGTGCGCAGGCCAGCCGAGTGACCCATCGAGATCACCTGCGCGCGGTGGTCGCGGGTGGCGGTCAGCACCAGGTCGGCGCGGATCACGTGCTCGTCGAGCAGTTCCCGGCCGACGAAGCCGGTGGTGTCGGCGCCGAAGTCGGCGAGGACCGTCTCGGCGTTGGTCTCCATGGGGGCGCCTTCGTGGCCCCAGGTGCCCGCGCTCTCCACGATCAGTCCGCCGCTGAGCGGATCGCCGAGGCGGTCCACCAGGGCATGGCGGGTCAGCCGCTCGGTGATGGGCGAGCGGCAGACGTTGCCGGTGCTGACGTGGAGGATGCGGAAAGTGTCGGCCCGCCCCGCTATGCCACGCCCCTCAGGGGCGGTCAATTGGCCACCTCGAGGTCGGGTACCACCTTGCGGAGCTCCTCGACGGAGAGCGCGCCGGCCCGCAGCAGCACGGGGATCTTGCCGGTCACGTCGACGATCGACGAGGGCACGATGCCGGGCGTGGGGCCGCCGTCCAGGTAGACGGAGACGGAGTCGCCGAGCATCTCCTGGGCCGCGTCGCAGTCCTCCGGGGACGGGTGGCCGGTGAGGTTGGCGCTGGAGACGGCCATCGGGCCGACCTCCGTGAGCAGCTCGATGGCGACCGGGTGCAGCGGCATCCGGATGGCGACGGTGCCACGGGTGTCCCCGAGGTCCCACTGGAGCGACGGCTGGTGCTTGGCTACGAGCGTGAGGGCGCCGGGCCAGAAGGCGTCGACGAGCTCCCAGGCCTGCTCGGAGAAATCGGTGACCAGGCCGTGCAGGGTGTTCGGGGAGCCGATCAGGACGGGGGTCGGCATGTTGCGGCCGCGGCCCTTGGCATCCAGCAGGTCGGCGACGCCCTCGGAGCTGAAAGCGTCCGCACCGATGCCGTACACGGTGTCGGTGGGCAGCACGACCAGTTCGCCGCGGCGGACGGCCGACGCGGCCTCACGCAGACCCGTCGTACGGTCGGTCGCGTCGTTGCAGTCGTATCGCCGTGCCATCAGCCGGCCTCCTCAAGCGTGTACGGGTGTCGCGGGTACGGGTCGTGCGGGTGGTGGCCGCCGGTCACGGCATGGCCTTGCGGGCCGTGGCGAACCGGGGCCGGTTGTTCAGGTCGGGGTGGTCGGCCGCGTCCGCCCAGCCGCGCTCCTCGGTGAAGATCCACGGCACCTGGCCGCCCTGGGTGTCGGCGTGCTCGATGACGACGAGGCCGCCGGGGCGCAGCAGGCGGTGCGCGGTGCGTTCGATGCCGCGGATGGTGTCGAGGCCGTCCTCGCCGGAGAAGAGGGCCATCTCCGGGTCGTGGTCGCGGGCCTCGGGCGCCACGTACTCCCATTCGGTGAGCGGGATGTACGGCGGGTTGGAGATGACCAGGTCGACCTGGCCGTCCAGTTCGGGGAGGGCGGTCAGCGCGTCCCCCTGGTGGACGGTGACCCGGGAGCCGTCGGCGTTCTTCCTCGTCCACTCGATGGCGTCGTCGGAGAGTTCGACCGCGTGCACCCGCGAGCGCGGCACCTCCTGGGCCATGGCCAGGGCGATGGCGCCCGATCCGCTGCACAGGTCGACGACGGTCGGCTCGACGACGTCCATCGCGCGCACCGCGTCTATCGCCCAGCCGACGACCGATTCGGTCTCCGGGCGGGGGACGAAGACACCGGGTCCTACCTGGAGCTCCAGGTAGCGGAAGAAGGCGCGGCCGGTGATGTGCTGGAGCGGTTCGCGGGCCTCGCGGCGGGCGATGGCCTCCCAGTAGCGGGCGTCGAAGTCCGCGTCCGGCACCCGGTGCAGCTCGCCCCGCTTGACGCCGTGGACGAACGCGGCGAGTTCCTCCGCGTCGAATCGCGGCGAGGGCACACCGGCGTCGGCCAGCCGCTGGGTGGCCTGGGCCACCTCGGCGAGCAGCAGGTTCATCGCGGTTCTCCGTACGGTTTACGGGCTGGGCGGGCTTTGCTTAAGCGGCGGCGAGCTTGGCCGCGGAGTCGGCGTCGACACATGCCTGGATCACGGAATCCAGGTCGCCGTCGAGCACCTGGTCCAAGTTGTACGCCTTGAAGCCGACTCGGTGGTCCGAGATCCGGTTTTCCGGGAAGTTGTACGTACGGATCTTCTCGGAACGGTCGACCGTGCGCACCTGGCTGCGCCGTACGTCCGAAGCCTCCTGCTCGGCGGCTTCCTGGGCGGCGGCGAGCAGTCGCGAACGCAGGATGCGCATGGCCTGCTCCTTGTTCTGGAGCTGGCTCTTCTCGTTCTGGCAGGAGGCGACGACGCCGGTCGGCAGATGGGTGATGCGGACGGCGGAGTCCGTGGTGTTGACGGACTGGCCGCCGGGGCCCGAGGAGCGGTAGACGTCGATGCGGAGGTCGTTGGCGTGGATCTCGACGTCGACCTCCTCGGCCTCGGGCGTGACGAGCACACCGGCGGCGGAGGTGTGGATGCGGCCCTGCGACTCGGTGGACGGGACGCGCTGCACGCGGTGCACGCCGCCCTCGTACTTCAGCCGGGCCCACACGCCCTGGCCGGGCTCGGTGGCGCCGTTGCCGCCCTTGGTCTTCACGGCGACCTGGACGTCCTTGTAGCCGCCGAGCTCGGACTCGGTGGAGTCGATGATCTCGGTCTTCCAGCCGACGCGCTCGGCGTAACGCAGGTACATGCGCAGCAGATCGCCGGCGAACAGCGCGGACTCGTCGCCGCCCGCACCGGCCTTGATCTCCAGGAGCACGTCCTTGTCGTCGCTGGGGTCGCGCGGGACCAGGAGGAGGCGGAGCTTCTCGGTGAGCTCTTCGCGCTGCTTCTCCAGGTCCTTGACCTCGGCGGCGAAGTCGGGGTCGTCGGCGGCGAGCTCGCGGGCCGTCTCGATGTCGTCGCCGGTCTGCTTCCAGGAGCGGTACGTCGCGACGATCGGGGCCAGCTCGGCGTAGCGCTTGTTCAGCTTGCGCGCGTTTGCCTGGTCGGCATGGACCGCCGGGTCCGCGAGCTTCTTCTCCAGATCGGTCTGCTCGCCGATCAGTTCCTCGACCGCCTCGAACATCTTCGGGCTCCTGGTTTCTTCACTCGTGCGTGCCTGCTGGACGGCGTGATGCCGGCCGGGCGGGGGTACGGAACGGGGCCGCGTACCCCCGGCCGGAAAAAACGCCGGTCCCGACGCCCCCGCAAGAGGGCGTCGAGAACCGGCGCAGTGGCTCGCTACTTGCTGGCGGAGCCGGCAGCCTTGCCGAAGCGGGCCTCGAAGCGGGCCACGCGGCCACCGGTGTCGAGGATCTTCTGCTTGCCCGTGTAGAACGGGTGGCACTCGGAGCAGACGTCGGCACGGATGGTGCCGTTGTCGATGGTGCTCCGGGTCGTGAACGACGCGCCACAGGTGCAGCTGACCTGCGTCTCGACGTACTCGGGGTGGATGTCGCGCTTCAAGGGTTTCTCCTAGGTTCGGGAGGGCGCCGGGTCGTACGCGCGGATTGCGCGTCCGTGAACCGGGGCCGACGTACCAGTCTGCCAGGACCGGCCGTATCTCCCAAAACCGGGGGCTGGCCGCAACTATTCCCGGCCCGTCCGCTCACCGCGCGGTCACCGCACGACGCTGCCGGCGGCGCCCTTGTCGCCCGCCGACTTCTCGGTGGCGGAGGCGGGGATGGCCTTGTCGTGTGCGAGCGCGGACCAGACCTGCCGCGCGGACTCCTCCAGCGGTACGACGCGGTTCGGGTCGGCCGGGTCGTACTCGACGGGCAGGGTGACCATGTGGACGTTCTTCGAACCGAGCCCCTTGAGGCCGTTGGCGAAGGACGTGAGTTCCGTGACCGAGCCGAGGTCGGAGTCGGTGGTGATGGTCTTGGTGGCCGTGTCCGCGAGGTCGTACAGGGTCTTCGGGTTCGAGAACACCCCGACGGTCTTGACCTGCTCCATCAGCGCCTTGATGAACGCCTGCTGGAGCTGGATGCGGCCGAGGTCGCTGCCGTCGCCGACGCTCTTGCGGGTACGGACCAGGCCCAGCGACTGCTCGCCGTCCAGGGTGTGGGTGCCGGGTTCGAGCTTCAGATGGCTCTTGGGGTCGTCGATCGCCGCGGTGGTGGTGATCTCGACGCCGCCCAGTTCGTCGATGAGCTTCTTGAATCCGGTGAAGTCGACTTCGAGGTAGTGGTCCATGCGGATGCCGGACATGGCTTCGACGGTCTTGACCGCACAGGCCGGCCCGCCGACCTCGTACGCCGTGTTGAACATCGCGCGCTGCTGGCCCGCGACGGTCTGCCCGTTCGTGTCGCTGGTGCAGTCGGGGCGGGTGACGAGGGTGTCGCGCGGGATGGAGACCACGGAGGCCGTCTTGTGGCCCTTGTTGATGTGCACGACCATCGCGGTGTCGGAACGGGCCGTGCCCTCGTCGGCGCCGTACTCGGAGTTCGCGCCGGACCGGGAGTCCGAGCCGAGCACGAGAATGTCCTGGGAGCCGTTGTCGATGTTGTCGGGGCGGTTCTTTCCGAGCGCCGCGTTGATGTCGACGGCCTTGAGATTGCCGTTGAGCTTGAAGTAGGCGTATCCCAGTCCGGCACCACCGACGACGACCGCGCCGGCCAGGGTCCAGGCGGCGACCACGGTCGCCCTGCGGCGACGGGAGGGCTTCTTCCGGCGCTTGCCGGTGGGGCGTATTCGGCCCCCGCTCCCGTTCTGCTCGGTCATGGGTCTCCTTCGGTCGTCAGCTTTTCCCGGCTCGGCCCTGTCCGGCCCCCAAGCAGCGGTGTTCGGGCATTGCAACGTCGACATGTCGGTACCGCGTACCACGCCGTGGCACGAAGAAGGGTTGCACAGCCACCTGTCGTTTCCGCGTGAGGGACGAAACGGACAACAACCCGACCCAACAGCCGGTGATCCCGCGCTCACCTGCGGTTTCTTGGCCGGCACAGCCATCGCCGCGCTGCCCGCGGGGGCCCGGCATGTGGCAAAGGTCTCGAAACGACCACGGGCGCCGGCTCGGCTGCGTCACACTCGCGCCGCCCATGACGCAGGGCCGCCCCCGTCACCGAAGTGACGGGGGCGGCCCTGTGGTTCGGCCGGTCCGGGGCGACGTCAGTCGTTGCCGTTGCCCGGGGCCGGCGTCGTCTTCTGGATCTGGAGCAGGAACTCCGCGTTGGACTGGGTCTTCTTCATCCGGTCCAGGAGGAGCTCGATCGCCTGCTGCTGGTCGAGCGCGTGCAGCACTCGGCGCAGCTTCCAGACGATCGCCAACTCCTCGCTGCCCAGGAGGATTTCCTCCTTGCGGGTGCTGGACGCGTCGACGTCCACCGCCGGGAAGATGCGCTTGTCCGAGAGCTTCCGGTCGAGCTTGAGCTCCATGTTGCCGGTGCCCTTGAACTCCTCGAAGATCACCTCGTCCATGCGCGAGCCGGTCTCGACGAGCGCGGTGGCCAGGATGGTCAGCGAACCGCCGTCCTCGATGTTGCGCGCGGCACCGAAGAAGCGCTTCGGCGGGTACAGCGCGGTCGAGTCGACACCACCGGACAGGATGCGGCCGGAGGCGGGGGCCGCGAGGTTGTACGCGCGTCCCAGACGGGTGATGGAGTCCAGCAGGACGACCACGTCGTGACCCAGCTCGACGAGACGCTTGGCGCGCTCGATGGCCAGCTCGGCGACGGTGGTGTGGTCCTCGGCGGGGCGGTCGAAGGTCGAGGAGATGACCTCGCCCTTCACCGACCGCTGCATGTCGGTGACCTCTTCCGGACGCTCGTCGACCAGGACGACCATCAGGTGGCACTCGGGGCTGTTGACGGTGATCGCGTTGGCGATCGCCTGCAGGATCATGGTCTTGCCGGTCTTCGGCGGGGCCACGATCAGCCCTCGCTGGCCCTTGCCGATCGGGGCGACCAGGTCGATGATCCGCGTCGTCAGGACGTTGGAGTCGGTCTCCAGACGGAGCCGGTCCTGCGGGTAGAGCGGGGTCAGCTTCTGGAACTCCGGGCGGCCGCGGCCGGTTTCGGGCGCCATGCCGTTCACCGAGTCGAGGCGGACCAGGGCGTTGAACTTCTCCCGGCGCTCGCCGTCCTTGGGCTGGCGCACCGCACCGGTGACGTGGTCACCCTTGCGCAGGCCGTTCTTGCGGACCTGGGCGAGCGAGACGTACACGTCGTTCGGGCCCGGCAGGTAGCCGGAGGTCCGGATGAACGCGTAGTTGTCCAGGATGTCCAGGATGCCCGCGACGGGGATCAGGACGTCGTCGTCGGAGACAGGGACCTCGCTGGCGAAGTCCTCGCGGCCACGGCGGCCACGGCGGTCGCGGTAGCGGCCGCGACGGCCACGGCGGCCACCGGCCTCGTCGTCGTAACCGTCGTCCTGCGGGCCGCCGCCCTGCTGCTGGCCCTGGCGCTGCTGGCGCTGGCCGCCCTGCTGGCCCTGGCCACCGCCCTGCTCGTCGCCCTTGCCCCGGCGGTCGCGCTGACGGTCGCGGCGCTCCCCGCGCTCGCCACGCTCCTGACGGTCACCCCGGTCGCCGCGCTGACCGCGGTCCTGGCGGTCGCCGCGGCGGCCCTCGGCCGTGTCGGCGGCGGCTTCGGCCTTGGCCTCGGCGCGGTCGTCGCCCTTGGGCTCGGCCTGTGTGTCCGCCTTGGCCTCGGCGGGCTTGCTGTCCGCCTTGGTCTCCGGGCTGCCCGCCTGCGCGGTCGCACGGCGCCGACGGCGCTCGCCCGCCGGCTGGTCGTCGCTGGCCGGCTGGCCGGGGATGTCGATCTGCTGCTGGGCCGCGGCCTTCTCGGCGGGCGCCTCGGCGGCAGGCTCGTCCCCGGTGCGTGCCTTGGAGGTGGCACGGCGCTTCGGCTTGGTCTCGGACGTCGCGGCGGGCGCGGCGGCCTTGGGCGCGGCGGAGCTACCGGCCTGCGCCTCCTTGATGACCTCGATCAGCTGGCCCTTGCGCATCCGCGCAGTGCCCTTGATGCCGAGGCCGGACGCGACCTGCTGCAGCTCGGCCAGGACCATGCCGTCAAGGCCGGTGCCGGAGCGGCGGCGCCGTGCGGTGGTGCCAGTGGCAGCACCTTCGGCGGGCGCGGCGCTGTCGACGTTCTTGTCGGCAGTCACGCCCATCAGATCGGTGGTGTCGCTCACGAAGGGTCCTTCCCTGGAGCGGACGTCGGCCTTCTGGCTCGGCGACCGGTTGTGCTGTCCGACTGCGGTCTTTCTTGCGGACCGTGCCGGGGCGGTGGTCCGCCGGGTACGGCGGAGAGATGAAGGTGTGCATGGGCCCGGCGCGAGCATCCCCCTGCTCGGCCCACTCCTGGACAAGCGAGGGGTGTCGTGCCGGTTCCGGAGCGTGCACGAAACTGCTCAGGCAGGCTGCTCAGGCAGTTGGGGAGGCTCCCGGAAGAATTGGTGGTCCCGGAAAGGGACACGAAGCAACGCGCCACATAGACGTCGGTTGCAGACTTGAGGTTAACACTACCGGCTCCAACAAACATTCCCCCTCTCACTCACCGGCAATCACTTCTCGGCTACGGTGCGAGCGGCAGCACACTCGCGCCCGGGGCGTCGAGAGCGAGGCGATTGGCCGCCCACCCCTCGCCCGCCAGCTGTGCGACCTTGTCGGCCGCACCGTCCTCGGCCAGTGCGAGCACGGTCGGCCCGGCACCGGAGATGACCGCGGGGACGCCGTCCGCGCGCAGTCGGTTGACGAGTTCCACGCTCTCGGGCATCGCCGGGGCGCGGTACTCCTGGTGGAGCCGGTCCTCGGTGGCGGTGAGCAGCAGCTCGGGGCGCCTGGTGAGGGCCTCGACGAGGAGCGCGGCACGGCCTGCGTTGAAGGCGGCGTCGACGTGCGGGACCGTGCGCGGGAGCAGTCCGCGGGCGGTCTCGGTGAGGACCGGCTTGCCGGGTACGAAAACCACCGGAACGATGGATTCTGCGGGATCCATCCTGATCGCGCGTGCCGTGCCGCCGTCCATCCACGCGAGGGTGAACCCGCCGAGCAGGCATGCCGCGACGTTGTCGGGGTGGCCCTCGATCTCGGTGGCGAGCTCCAGCAGCGCCGCTTCGTCGAGCCGGGCGTCGCCGCCGGTCGTCACTGCTCGGGCGGCGATGATTCCGGCGCAGATGGCGGCCGAGGAGGAGCCGAGGCCGCGTCCGTGCGGGATGCGGTTGGCGCAGACGATCTCCAGGCCCCTGGGCTGCCCGCCGAGCAGGTCGAAGGCCGTGCGCAGGGAGCGTACGAGGAGGTGGCGCTCGTCGCGGGGCAGCGTGTCCGCACCCTCACCCGCGATGTCGATGTGCAGTCCGGAGTCGGCGACGCGGACGACGACGTCGTCGTACAGCCCCAGCGACAGGCCGAAGGCGTCGAAACCGGGGCCCAGATTGGCGCTGGTCGCGGGGACGCGCACCCGGACGGCGGCGGCTCGGAAAGCGGGACCGGCCATCGGTTGGAGGACTCTCCTTGTGAGGCAGCGGGGGGTGGTGAAGCGGTTTCGTGGTGGCGGGAGGTCGTGGCGCGGCGGGGAGTGGAATTCCGGGGAACCTGACGGCCACAACGGCCCATGCACCGCGGCAGATGCGGCGGTGCGGGTTGGGTACAGCTTATCGAAGGAAGGTTCTGTGGCGACATAGGGCGCACAGGAGGCGCACGATGCGTGTCGCACGCCTCCTATGCGCTCTCCGACCCGAAAAGGGGCGGTTGAGCTGGGCTCTTGCCCGGGCCCTGAGCGGGCTCTAGACCAGGCCCAGCTTCTCGGCGGCGGTGGCCGCGTCGACCGGGACCGTGACCGGCTGCGGTGCGCCCGCGACGGCCCAGTCGGGGTCCTTGAGGCCGTTGCCGGTGACCGTGCAGACGATCTTCTGGCCGCGGTCGACCTTGCCCTCCTCGGCGGCCTTCAGCAGGCCGGCGACGGAGGCGGCCGAGGCGGGCTCGACGAAGACGCCCTCCTGGGAGGCCAACAGCCGGTAGGCGGACAGAATCTGTCGGTCCGTCACCTCATCGATGAAACCGCCCGATTCGTCCCGGGCATCCAGCGCGTACTGCCAGGAGGCCGGGTTGCCGATCCGGATCGCGGTGGCGACGGTCGACGGGTCCTTGACGATCTCTCCGCGCACGATGGGCGCGGAGCCGGAGGCCTGGAAGCCCCACATGCGCGGGGTGTGCGTGGCGAGGCCGTCGCCCGCGTACTCCTTGTACCCCTTCCAGTACGCGGTGATGTTGCCCGCGTTGCCGACGGGGAGGACGTGGATGTCCGGGGCGTCGCCGAGCGCGTCGACGATCTCGAACGCGGCGGTCTTCTGGCCCTCGATACGGACCGGGTTGACCGAATTGACCAGTGCCACGGGGTAGTTGTCCGAGAGCGAGCGGGCCAGCGTCAGGCAGTCGTCGAAGTTGCCGTCGACCTGGAGGATCCTGGCGCCGTGCACCAGCGCCTGGCCCATCTTGCCGAGCGCGATCTTGCCCTGCGGCACGAGGACGGCGCAGACCATGCCGGCCCGCACCGCGTATGCGGCGGCGGAGGCGGAGGTGTTGCCGGTGGAGGCACAGATGACCGCCTTCGCGCCCTCCTCCTTGGCCCGGGTGATGGCCATCGTCATGCCGCGGTCCTTGAAGGAACCGGTGGGGTTGGCGCCCTCCACCTTGAGGTGGACCTCGCAGCCCGTGCGCTCGGAGAGGACCTGGGCGGGTACGAGCGGCGTACCGCCCTCACGAAGCGTGACGACCGGCGTCGTGCTCGTGACCGGGAGGCGGTCCCGGTACTCCTCGATGATGCCGCGCCACTGGTGGGTGCCCTTGCTGGTCATGGGTCCTTACTCCCCTTCAACACGCATGATGCTGGCGACACCGCGCACGGTGTCGAGCTTGCGCAGCGCCTCGACGGTCGCCGAGAGGGCGGCGTCGGACGCGCGGTGGGTGACGACGACGAGGGATGCCTCGCCGCCTCCGTCCGGTCGACCTTGCTGGCGTACCGTATCGATCGATACGCCCTTTTCGGCGAAGACCGTCGCGACCTGGGCGAGCACGCCAGGCTTGTCGGCCACGTCGAGACTGATGTGGTACCGCGTGACCACGTCGCCCATGGGGCTGACCGGCAGGCGCGTGTACGCGGACTCACCGGGGCCGGTGGCCTCGTTGAGCTTGTTGCGGCAGACCGCGACCAGGTCGCCGAGGACCGCGGAGGCGGTCGGCGAGCCGCCGGCGCCGGGGCCGTAGAACATGAGCTGTCCGGCGGCCTCCGCCTCGACGAAGACCGCGTTGTACGCCTCGCGGACGGAGGCCAGTGGGTGGCTCAGCGGGATCATCGCGGGGTGGACCCGGGCGGTGACCGACTGCCCGTCGGCGGCTCGCTCGCAGATGGCGAGGAGCTTGACGGTGCAGCCCATGCGGCGGGCGGAGGCGATGTCGGCGGCGGTGACCTCGGTGATGCCCTCGCGGTGCACGTCGCCGATCCGCACCCGGGTGTGGAAGGCGATGCCGGCGAGGATCGCGGCCTTGGCGGCGGCGTCGAAGCCCTCCACGTCGGCGGTCGGGTCGGCCTCGGCGTATCCGAGGGCGGTGGCCTCGTCGAGCGCTTCGGAGTACCCGGCTCCGCTCGTGTCCATCTTGTCGAGGATGAAGTTGGTCGTGCCGTTCACGATGCCGAGGACCCGGTTGACCTTGTCACCGGCGAGCGACTCGCGCAGTGGCCGTACGAGCGGGATGGCACCGGCCACGGCGGCCTCGTAGTAGAGGTCCCGGCCGTGCTGCTCGGCGGCGGCGTGCAGCACGGCGCCGTCCTCGGCCAGCAGCGCCTTGTTGGCGGAGACGACGCTCGCGCCGTGCTCGAAGGCGGTGGTGATGAGCGTGCGGGCGGGCTCGATGCCGCCGATGACCTCGATGACGACGTCGATGTCGCCCCGTTTGACCAGGGCCGTCGCATCGGTGGTGATCAGTGCGGGGTCGATGCCCTCGCGCACCTTGGAGGGCCGGCGCACGGCGACACCGGCGAGCTCCACCGGCGCGCCGATGCGCGCGGCGAGGTCGTCGGCGTGCGTCGTCATGATGCGCGCCACCTCTGAGCCGACCACTCCACAGCCCAGCAGCGCCACCTTCAGCGGACGCGTACGCATCATCCGACCTCGTTTCCTTTACATCTGATGTGTGGACCAGTCTCACTCACCGGACGGGAGTTTCTGCCACCCGTCCGGATCCTGAGACATCTATTTCATCAGCCGACATCGAGACGCAGGAGATCTTCCTCCGTCTCGCGCCTGACGATGACACGAGCCTGTCCGTCGCGCACGGCGACGACCGGCGGACGCAGGGCGTGGTTGTAGTTGCTCGCCATGGAACGGCAGTACGCACCGGTGGCGGGCACGGCGATCAGATCGCCGGGGGCGAGGTCGGACGGCAGGAACGCGTCCTTGACCACGATGTCGCCGCTCTCGCAGTGCTTGCCGACGACGCGGACGAGCATCGGCTCGGCGTCGGAGGTGCGCGAGGCGAGCGCGACGGTGTACTCGGCGTCGTACAGCGCGGTGCGGATGTTGTCCGACATGCCGCCGTCGACGCTGACGTACGTACGCAGCCCGTCCAGGGGCTTGATGGTGCCGACCTCGTACAGCGTGAAGGCGGTCGGGCCGACGATGGCACGCCCCGGCTCGACGGAGATCCGCGGGGTGGCGAGCCCGGCGGCCTCGCACTCGCGGGTCACGATGTCGCCGAGCGCCTTGGCGATCTCGTGCGGCTCGCGCGGGTCGTCCTCGGAGGTGTACGCGATGCCGAGCCCGCCGCCGAGGTCGATCTCGGGCAGCTCCACCCCGTGCTCGTCACGTACCTCGGCGAGCAGCTGGACCACGCGGCGGGCGGAGACCTCGAAGCCGGCCATGTCGAAGATCTGCGAGCCGATGTGCGAGTGGATGCCGATGAGCTCCAGGCCGTCGAGGGTGAGCGCCCGGCGCACCGCCTCGGCCGCCTGTCCCCCGGCCAGCGCGATCCCGAACTTCTGGTCCTCGTGCGCGGTGGCGATGAACTCGTGGGTGTGCGCCTCGACGCCGACGGTCACCCGGATCTGTACGCGCTGCCGCTTGCCGAGCCGCTGCGCGACGTGGGCGACCCGGGCGATCTCCTGGAAGGAGTCGAGCACGATCCGGCCGACGCCGGCCTCGACGGCCCGCTCGATCTCCGCGACGCTCTTGTTGTTGCCGTGGAAGGCGATGCGCTCGGCCGGCATCCCGGCATCCAGCGCGGTGGTCAGCTCGCCGCCGGAGCAGACGTCGAGGTTGAGCCCCTCCTCCTGGAGCCAGCGCACGACGGCGCGCGACAGGAAGGCCTTCCCGGCGTAGAACACGTCGGCGTCCGGCCCGAAGGCGTCGGCCCAGGCGCGGCAGCGGGCCCGGAAGTCGCTCTCGTCGAGGAAGTAGGCGGGGGTGCCGAACTCCTCGGCCAGCCGCGTCACTTCGATGCCCCCGACGGTGACCGCGCCGCCCTCGTCGCGGGTGACGGTGCGGGCCCAGACCTTCTCGTCCAGGGCGTTGAGATCGGCCGGCGGGGCGGTGTAGTGCCCCTCCGTCATGACATCGGCGTGACGAGGCCCGGCGGGGTGTGCGGATCGGCTCATGGTGTTGCTCTGCTCTCTCGGATCTCTCAGAGGACTTCGGGTGCGCTGATGCCGAGCAGGGACAGGCCGCCGGCCAGCACCGTCCCGGCGGCTTCGGCAAGAGCGAGCCGGGAACGGTGAGCGGCCGAGGGTTTCTCGTCACCGACGGGCAGCGGCGAGGCGCTGTCGTGGAACTCGAAGAATGCCTGCGCGAGGGCTTCCAGCTGCCGGGCGACCCGGTCCGGCTCGCGGTGCCGGGCGGCGGCGGCGAGCACCCCGGGGTGGTCGGCGAGCAGCTCACCGAGCACGGGCACGTCCACGCTCTCCTCGTACGCCGCACCGAACCCGAGCTGCCGGGCGTTGCGGCCCAGCGCGCGGATCCTGGCGTACGCGTACCGCACCCGGAACAGCGGATTGCTCTCCTGCTGTACGAGCAGCTCACCGCCCCCGGTGCCCCGGGGCCGGTCGTGCGGAGCGGCCCGCAGCAGCGACCACCGCGCGGCGTCACTCCCGAGGCGCTCGAAGAGATCGCGGTCGGCGGCCGGCACCGGCAGCACGTGCAGCGCCTCCCCGCCCGCCGCCCGCTCCCCGACCTCGGCGCCCTGGGCCCGGAGCAGCCGCTCGACGGCCGCGGTGACGACCCGGGCCCGGACCTCCTCGACGGGTGCGAACGAGACCTTCGCACCGGCGAGGGCGTCCCCGTGCCCGTACGCCGTACCGCGCTCGGCGACGCTCCGCACCACCGCGCCGAGGCCTCGCGCCCCGGCTCCCAGCGTGAAGTTCAAGAAACCCGGCCCGGTGACCTCGACGTCCCCGATCCCCGGCGCGCCCAGCACTCGTTCCCGGAGGATCTCGGCCACGTCCCTGGCCGGCAGCGCGGCGGGCCCGGCCAGCTGGAGGGCGACGGCACAGGCGTAGTCCCCACGCCCGCCGGGTCGCGTCCGCTCCACCCGCACGCGCGCGGGCACGGGCGCGCGCAGGGCGTCCTCGTCGACCGCGCGGCGCACGGCGTGCAGCACGGTCCTGGAGAGATCGGCGGGGGTCACAGGACAAGCGTATGGGAGGAAGGGGGGCACCCCGCGACCCTGTTTCGCCATGCGGTCATCCCGCGGCGCGCTCCGCCGTCCCGGCGATCCGTCTGCCGTCGAGCGACGGCTGGTCCTTCCGCTCCATCAACTGCCGCACGAGCCGCACCAGCTCGGTCGGCTCGAAGGGCTTCGCGAGAAACGCGTCGATCCCGGCGGCCACTCCGTTGTCCACCTCGTACGGCGTGCAGGCGCTGATGATCGCCACGGGCAGATGTCTGGTCCGCGGATCGGAGCGCAGGCTGGTGGCGGTCTGCAGACCGTCCAGCCTGGGCATGACGACATCGAGCGTGATCACATCGGGATGGACCCGATGCACCAGATCAAGACACTCGACACCATCGGCCGCGGTCACGACCTCGAAGCCCTCAAGCTCGAGGTTGACCCTGATCAAATGCCGGATGACCTTGTTGTCGTCGACAACAAGCACGCGGCCACACGCCCCTGACACACTCCGAGAGTAGGGGCGACTCCGTGGCTGCGTCCGGGTTTTACCCACTTCCGCCCCCGGACGAGTGGCGCGAGGGGTGGCCGGATGCATCCGGAACACACCGCACGCGCCCTACGTCCGACCCCGCGCCGCACCTCCGGCAGGCCGGGAAATACCTGTTCACGGACACCCCGCGGAAGCTGGTAGTGTTTCACCCGTCGCCGAGCAACACAGCGATACGCCCTCGTAGCTCAGGGGATAGAGCATCGGCCTCCGGAGCCGTGTGCGCAGGTTCGAATCCTGCCGAGGGCACCTTGCACAAGGTGCCGAACAGGCCCTTCGATCAGGCATCACGCCAGATCGAGGGGCCTTTTTCCATAACTGGCCTTGCACACCCGGCACCAGTCCTGTCCGGTCGGGATCGCCCTTCGGCCGGATACGCCGAAGGGCGAGAACCTCTCCGAGGCCCCGGAAACTGCACTGGAGACGGGCTGGCCGGCTCCATTCATGCAGCTGCCGACCCCCGACGGCGACCCATCGGTGAGATGAACGTCGTGGCACACAGTGTGCGGTGTGGCGGATCCACAAAGAGAACGGGAACGTTACTATCATTGATGTTAGTAACGTAAATGTCACCGGAGGGTGTCCGTGGCAGATTTCGTGGGGCGACAGGTCGAGCTGGCCACGCTGGAGCGTGAACTGGGCAAGGTCGCCGCCGGCGCGGGCGGGGAGCGGCCCGGCAGATGCGTGATGCTGCGGGGGCGTCGCCGTGTGGGCAAGTCCAGACTGGTCGAGCGCTTCGCCGAGCGCTCCGGCGCTCCGTTCCTCTTCTACGCCGCCACCGGGGCATCCCCGGAGGCCGATCTCCAGAGGCTTGCCCGGGACGCCGACGCTTCGACGCTGCCGCTGGCAAGCCTCCTGGCCGGAGCCCGGCCGGCGAGCTGGGACGCCGCGTTCGACGTGCTGGCGGCGGCCCTGCCCCACGACCGGGCGAGCGTCGTCGTCCTGGACGAACTGCCGTACTTGATGGATGCGGACGGCGCATTCGAGGGTGTGCTGCAGCGCGCCTGGGACAGAGTGCTGGAGACCAAACCGGTGCTTCTCGTCCTCATCGGGTCCGACCTGTCGATGATGGAAGCGCTGAACAGTTACGGGCGCCCGTTCCACCAGCGGGGCCGCGAGATGGTGCTCGGACCGCTGAACCCGGCGGAAGTGGGCCGGATGCTCGGCCTGGACGCCGCGTCGGCCTTCGACGCCACGCTGGTCACGGGCGGGCTGCCGCTCATCTGCACGGAGTGGAAGCGCGGGGCAAGCCTGTGGGACTTCCTCGGGGAAGCTCTCAGCGATCCGGTATCCGCTCTGCTCGTCTCGGCGGAGCGCTCGCTGGCCGCGGAGTTCCCCAAGGAGTTGCAGGCCCGTACGGTGCTGTCCGCGATCGGAAGCGGCGAGCGGACGTTCTCCAACATCGCTCGCGCGGCCGGCGGCCTGTCCGGTGCCTCCCTGCAACGGTCCCTCACCGCCCTCGTGGACAAACGGATGGTGGCCGGCGAGCTGCCCCTGTCCACCCGGCCGTCGAAGGACCGCCGCTACCGGGTAGCCGACCCGTACCTGCGTTTCTGGCTGAAGCTGCTCGGCCCGTCCCTTCCTGAGATCGAACGGGGCCGGGGCGATCTGACACTGTCCCGCATCAAGGAGAACTGGACGAGCTGGCGCGGCCGGGCTGTCGAGCCCCTGGTACGGGAGGCCCTGGCCCGCCTGCTGCCCGACGGGAACCTCCCGGCCGCCCCGGCCATCGGCGGCTACTGGACGCGTACGAATGACGTGGAGATCGACATCGTGGGAGCGGACAGGGCCCCGATCGCCAAGGAGCTGCTGTTCGTCGGCTCGGTGAAGTGGCTGGAGAACTCCCCCTTCGACCGCCACGACCTGGCCGCGCTGCACCGTCACCGCGCCGCGCTGACACCCGATCCGGTACCGGTGGTCGCGGTCTCGCGCAGCGGGACCGACTGCGGAGCGCTGGACGCGACGTACAGGCCTGCTGAGCTGCTGGAGGCGTGGGGCGGCGTTTGATGCCGCCCCTTGCCGGGGAGCGGCCGCGCGTGCGCGGTCGCCGCGTGGCGAAGGAACACTCGCCGGCCGACCCGCCCGTCACCCCGAGGCGGGCTGCGAGCAGCGTCCTCACCTCGGATATGGAGGACCTCACCGCGCTATGCGGAAAGCGCGTCACCATCATCCAGATCTGACCGCAGCGCTTCCACGGGCAAGTGGAACCACGCCAGATCGTGCGGCCAGTTGTCATTTACGGTCGCACCCGTTCACAGCGGAGTGCCCGACCGGCCACCGGCTTCGGTCCGTGCGGCCTACGACCCTGCGCCCTCCGGCCCGTCGGAGCCGATCTGTTCGGCCCGCAGCGCCAGGTCCTGGAGCACATCGGCGGACGTCACGTCCGTCTGCCCGGAGTCGTGCACCTGGGCCAGCATCGCGAAGGCCAGGGTGAACGCGCCGACCAGCTGCTCCACCGCACCGCCGACCTCGCGGCCGACGAGCGTCGCGACCTCTTCGATCGAGGCGTCCTCAGGAACGGTGATCCGGGGCATGGTCTCGTTGAGGAGTACGGTCACCACGCTGGGGTCGGTGTCCAGGTCGTCGCGGTCGACGTTCTCTTCGAGCAGCCGACGGATCTCGCCCGCTTCCGTGAGGATGCCCACCACCCGCTTCACCACTTCACTCTGCTCCATCCGGCGAGCATAGGCGCGTGGTCGCGCAGCTGGTGATCAATCGGCGTTTCCCGCAGCCGTCCGTTTCCCGGCCCGCCCCGTGCTCAGCGCGGGAATGCCTGGCCCGGGTGCGCCGTCGCGCCGCCCTCGGCCCGTACCGTCACGGGCTCCGACGCGGGCAGCCGCAGGGCCGGGCCGTCGTCCAGCCCGACGACGACCGCGAGACCGCCGGACGGGTACCGCTCGCCGCGCACGCTCCGGACGGTGTGCCAGCCGCCCCATGCCCGTACCGACTGCCCGGGCCGTACGGTCACCGCCGCGACCTCCATCCCCTCCGGCCGGGTTACGGAAGCAGTTCCCGGGGCCAGAAGTTCCGCCCAGACCGTCTTCCCGATCCCGGCCCGCCGCTCGTCCACGCCCCACCGTTCCGCCAGTGCGTCGACGAGTTGGAGGCCGCGGCCGGCCGTGTCGAGCGCGCCGGGGCGTTGCATCCGTGGCCGCCCCTCCCCCGCGTCGCTCACCTCCAGCCGGAGCAGAGCGCCGCGCTCGCGGCAGACGATGCGTACGCCGACCATCCGGTCGCCGGGCGCGGGTGCGCGCAGGGCGTTGGTGACCAGCTCGGAGAGAACCAACTCGGCGCAGTCGGCGGCGTCCTGGCGCGCCCGCCATTCGCCGAGCCTGGCGCGGAGGACGGCTCGGGCCTTCGGGACGCTGGAGCGACGGCGAGGTAGCCGGAAGGTGGCTTGGCAAAGGGAAGGGTGCGGCATGGCTCTCCCGGAAGGCAGAAGGTCTCGGTTCAAGTGGCCTGGCGAGGCGACGACTTCGCGGTCCAGGCAGCACGAGCGTGCCGAGAAAACGACTACTGGCGCAACGTTGAATCGGCATCGCGAGGAAGAATTCATCCTTTCGGGAGAACCGGCAGCCGCTGCCCGCCGGGCTCTGATAGGAGGTAGCTATGCCAAACGTGAAGCCATCCACCGTGCTCGGGCGCCAACTCGGCGATGAACTACGGCGATTCCGCGAGGCAGCCGGCCTCACCACAGCCATCGCGGCGGAGGCCCTGGACTGCACGAAGGGCAAGATCAGCCGCATAGAAAATGGCCACGTTCCTGTCCGTACGCCCGACCTCGTCGCACTGATGAAGGCCTACGGGGTGACGGACCAAGCTGCTTGCGAACGTCTGGAGGCGCTGGCTCGCAGGGCCAACCGGCGTCGGCGCGACGGCTGGTGGCATCAGTACGCCGATGTGCTCAGCGACACCTACCGGGACCAGATCGAGATGGAAGCGATCTGCGACCGCATTCGCACGTACCAAGTGCAGCTGGTCCCCGGACTCCTCCAGACAGCCGAGTACGGACGCGCGGTGACGGTGGCGTCACGGGCCTGGCAGACACCCCAGGAGATCGACCAGTTCGTGGAGGTTCGGCTGGCCAGACAGCGGCGGCTCACCGACGACGCACCCATGGAGCTGTGGGCAGTGCTTGCCGAAGGCGTACTTCGGCAACGGGTGGGCGGGGCTGCCGTGATGCACACCCAGCTGGAACATCTGGCCGTCATGGCCGAACTCCCCAACGTCACCGTCCAGGTCCTGCCGTTCGAACGCGGCGCGCATTCAGGTATGTTCGGCCCGTACCTGCTACTGAGCTTTCCGCAGGTTTCGTCCCTCGACCTGGCACTGTCGGAGACACCGACCGGCAACATCTGGACGGAGCGGGAACCCGAAGTCGCCCGCTACCGCGCCCTTTTCGACGACGCGCGCACTGCGGCGCTGCCGCAGACGGAATCGCTCGCCTTGATCCATCGCATCGCCAAGGAGCATCAGCAATGACCCCTGCCATAGGTCCCATGCCTGACCTCACCCGAGCGGCATGGCGGACGAGCAGCCACAGTGGCGGCCAGGGCGACTGCGTCGAGGCCGCCACCAACCTCCCCCACCTCGTCCCCGTCCGCGACAGCAAGCGCCCCGACGGGCCCGTGATCGGGTTCGGGCGGGGCGCTTGGCGGGCCTTCGTGAGCGATCTCGCGTAGCTCGCACCCCTGGCTCGAACGGGCAATGCGGTCACCGCGGCGGGACCGTCACCCCACCGGCAGCCCCGGCGCCGGGTACCCGACCATCGGCTCCTTCACCTCCGCGCGCACCCGCGCGAGCGCGGGCTCGTCCCCGGTGCGGGCGGCCTCGACGGCCCGGGGGATCCACCGCGGGGGGCGCTCCGCGCGGGCCAGGTCGCGCACCTCGTCGAGGTCGAACCGGCCGGTGTCGCGGCGTAGGCCGTACCGCACAGCGCGGGGTCGCCGACGAGGGTTCCCCAGCAGGGCATTTCGTGGGTTTCTCGGCGAACTGCCCCGCACATTGGTTCACTTGGTCGATTCTTGGTCAGTGCATGCCCCTTACATGAGGCGTTCCTCGCCAGAGTGGCGCATTACATGTGCACATCATCCGGCGCATGTAATCCACACGCGTAGACCCACATCGCAGGGGGTTGTATGAGAACCAGCCGCGCGAGAAGTCGCGCCGCGCTGAGCATGGCAGCGACGCTGCCGCTGCTGGCCGGCGCGCTCGCCCTCGGGATACCGAACGCCAGCGCCGACTCCGCGCCGAGCGGGCGGGACGCGCTGCAGGGCACCAAGCCTGTCTGGGCCACCACCGGGGCGGATCTGGGAGCCACGTCCGACAGCGGCAAGGTCAGCGTCCGGGTCCACCTGGCCGGACGGGACGCGAAGGGGCTGGCCGCCTACGCCGCCGCCGTCTCCGACCCGCAGTCCGCTTCGTACGGGAAGTACCTGAGCGCCGGTCGGGCGCAGGCCCGGTTCGGGGCGACGCAGCAGCAGATCGACCAGGTCAGCACGTGGCTGAAGTCGAACGGGCTGACCGTCACCGGCACCAACCAGCACTACGTCTCGGCCACCGGTGAGGTCGCCGCCGCCGAGAAGGCGTTCGGCACCCAGCTGCGCAACTACCGCAAGGGCGGCCGCACCTACCGCGCCCCGGCCTCCACCGCCTCCGTGCCCGCCGCGCTGAGCGACGCCGTGCTCGCCGTCTCCGGCCTGGACAACGCGCCGCACAAGTCGAGCCACGACGAGGCCCTGCCGCCGCCGGACGGGGTGTTCCGCAACTCCGGCCCCTTCTCCACGTACTACGGCTCGAAGACGGCGTCGTCGCTGCCCAGCGCCTACGGGTCCAAGGCGCCGTTCGCCGTGAAGGGGTACACCGGCAAGCAGCTGCGCGCCGCCTACGGTGCCGGAAGCTGGACCGGGAAGGGCGTCACCGTCGCGATCACCGACGCGTACGCCTCGCCGACCATCGCGAAGGACGCCGCCGAGTACGCCAAGCGCAACGGCGACGCGCCCTACCGTCGCGGTCAGCTGACCCAGGTGCTGCCGGACGACTACACGAGGACCGAGGAGTGCGGGGCCTCCGGCTGGTACGGCGAGGAGACCCTCGACGTGGAGGCCGTGCACGCGGTCGCACCCTCCGCCGACATCGTCTACGTGGGCGGCGCCTCCTGCTACGACGCCGATCTGCTGGACTCGCTGAACAAGATCGTCGACAACCGGCTCGCCGACATCGTCTCCAACTCCTGGGGCGACATCGAGGCCAACGAGACCCCGGACGTCGCCGCTGCGTACGACCAGGTCTTCAAGATGGGCGCGGTCGAGGGCATCGGCTTCTACTTCTCCTCCGGCGACGACGGCGACAACGTCGCGTCGACGGGCACGAAGCAGATCGACGTACCGTCCAACTCCGCCTGGGTGACCTCCGTCGGCGGAACCGCGCTGGCGGTCGGCAAGAACGACAAGTACCAGTGGGAGACCGGCTGGGGCACGCTCAAGTCGAGCCTCTCCGACGACGGGAAGAGCTGGGCCGGCTTCCCCGGCGCCTACACCTCCGGCGCGGGCGGCGGCACCAGCTCGTCCGTGAAGCAGCCGTTCTACCAGCGCGGTGTCGTGCCCGACTCGCTCGCGCAGGCCAACGGCAAGCAACGGATGCGCACAGCCCCGGACATCGCGGCCGTCGCCGACCCGAACACCGGCTTCCTGGTCGGCCAGACCCAGACGATGCCCGACGGATCGCTCGGCTACGACGAGTACCGCATCGGCGGTACGTCACTGGCCGCGCCGGTCATCGCCGGTGTCCAGGCTCTGGCGCAGCAGGCCCGGCACGGGCTGCCGATCGGCTTCGCCAACCCGGCGATCTACGCCCGGTACGACTCGAAGGCGCACCACGACGTCACCGACCACCCGCTGGGCGCGAACCGCGATCTCGCGGTCGTCCGGGTCGACTACGCCAACGGCGTGGACGCGGCGGACGGTCTGCTGACCTCGCTGCGCAGCCTCGGCAAGGACGCCTCGCTGAAGGCGGTCAAGGGGTACGACGACGTGACGGGGGTCGGGACTCCGGCGGCCGGTTACGTGAACTCGTACCGCTTCCCGTTCCGCAGGCACTGAGCCACCACCGGTCCGGTGCCGACGGCGTAGGTCCGATACCGACGGCCATCCCGGGGCTCTGCCTCCGGGGCGGCCGTCGGCCACGTTTGCAGGGGGGTGCGGAGGGGGCGTGCCGGGGGCTCAGGCCGAGGCCCGTTTGCGGGGAGCCGCCTTCTTCGCCGCCGGCTTCGGGTCCGACTTCGCGGTGGTCTTCTTCGCCGTCGACTTGGTGGCCTTCTTCGCCGTCGACCGCGCCGCGGTCTTCTTGGCCGGTGCGGACTTCTTCTTCGTGGTCGCGGCCGTCTTCTTGGCGGCGGCCGTGGCCTTCTTCTTCGCCCCGGTGCCGCCGGACTTCCTGCGGCCGCCGAGGGAGGTGACCCCGGCGACGGGAGCGTCCGCCTTCTCCTCGCCGCGGGCCTCCTTCGCCGCCCGGACGCTGCTCTCCAGGGCGGCGATCAGGTCGATGACCTTGCCGCCCGAGTCCTCCGCCTGAGCCGGCTCCAGCGTCCGGCCCTCCGCCTTCGCGGCGATGAGCTCCTCGACCGCCTCGCGGTAGTCGTCGTGGAGCGAGTCCATGTCGACCTCGCCGAGGGTGTCCATCAGTGCGTCGGCCAGGTCGAGTTCGGCTTCCCGGACCTTGACGTCGGTCTCCGGGGCGACGCCTTCCGGGCTGCGGATCTCGTCCGGCCAGAGCAGGCCGTGCATGGCGATCACGTCGTCGACCACGCGCAGCATGCCCAGCCGCTCACGGCCGCGCAGCGCGTACTTCGCCAGGGCGACCTTCTGGCTCCGCTTCAGCGCCTCGCGGAGCAGGGTGTACGGCTTGGCCGCCGGAACTCCGTTGGCGCAGAGGTAGTACGCCGCGTCCATCTGGAGCGGGTCGATCGAGGCGGCCGGCACGAAGGCCACGATCTCGATCGTCTTGGCCGTGGGCAGCGGCAACGAGCCGAGGTCCTCGTCGGTGACCGGGATCACCGAACCGTCGGGCTCCTCGTACGCCTTCCCGATCTCGGCGGCGGTGACCTCCTCCTCGTCGATCTCGCAGACCTTCCGGTAGCGGATCCGGCCCCCGTCGGCGAGGTGGATCTGGCGGAAGGAGATCGAGTGGTTCTCCGTGGCGTTGACCAGCTTGATGGGGATGCTGACCAGCCCGAAGGAGATGGCGCCGTTCCAGATGGACCTCACCGTTCACCCCTTGTGTCCGCATGAATACCAGTACGTTCTTAAATCATGTGATTCTTATCGTATGACGCCGATCACAGAGGTGGAGGGGCGACGGCTGGCGCTCAGCAATCTCGACAAGGTGCTGTATCCAGCCACCGGGACCACCAAGAGCGAGGTGCTGCACTACTACGCGGCCACCGTCGCGGGGCCCCTGCTCGCCCATCTGCGCGACCGGCCCGTCTCCTTCCTGCGCTACCCGGACGGGCCGGACGGGCAGCGCTTCTTCACCAAGAATCCGCCACCCGGTACGCCGTCCTGGGTACGGACCACTCCGATGCCGCACCGCGAGGACAAGAAGGCCAGACAGGTGGTCGTGGAGGATCTGGCCTCGTTGATGTGGGCGGCGAATCTGGTGGTGGAGTTCCACACTCCGCAGTGGCGGGCCGGTGCTCCGGGGATCGCCGACCGGATGGTGTTCGACCTGGACCCCGGACCTCCCGCGACGGTCGTGGAGTGCTGTGCGGTGGCGCTGTGGCTGCGCGAGCGGCTGGCGGCGGACGGGCTGTGCGCGTACGGGAAGACGTCCGGGTCGAAGGGGCTGCATCTGCTCGTACCGCTGGAGCCGACGCCCTCCGCCCGGGTGTCGGCGTACGCGAAGGGCCTGGCCCTCCGGGCGGAGCGGGAGCTCGGGGACCTGGTCGTGCACCGCATGAAGCGGGCGCTGCGGCCGGGGAAGGTCTTCGTCGACTTCAGCCAGAACGCGGCGGCGAAGACCACCGCCACCCCCTACACGCTGCGCGCCCGGCCCGAACCGACCGTGTCCGCGCCCGTCACCTGGGCGGAGATCGAGGGGTGCCGGGCCCCCGGGGAGCTGGTCTTCCTGCCGGACGGGATGGCGGCGCGGCTGGAGCGGTACGGGGATCTGCTCGGCCCCCTGGCCGACCCGGACCAGGCCGGCCGCCTGCCTGTCGCCCCGTAGCGCTCTCCCTGCCTGTCGCCCCGTAGCCCTCTCCCCTGCCCGTCGCCCCGCAGTCTCCCCCGGGCTGTCGTCCCGTCACCCGAAGCGGCCGATTCTCGCCGGTCCGCCGATAGCGCATGGCACAGACCTTTGTCATGCTCGCTAGGAAAAGACCGCATGTGGAGGGCGGAGCGTCCGACCCGTGGTGCACACTCCTCGCAGACACTGCTTCGTTGAAATGCGTGGGGAGGCGATGGGGTGTTCGCAGGGATCGACGAGGTCGACTGGGCCTCGATGGAGCACGCCTATGGGCCGGCCGGTGATGTGCCTGCGATGCTGCGGGGTCTCGCGTCCACCGATCCGGCGGAGCGCGAGGCGGCGCTGGACGGGATGTACGGGGCGGTTCACCATCAGGGGGACGTCTACGCCTGCACGCTGGCCAGTATTCCGTTCCTCTTCGAGCTGGTCGTGGATCCGGGCATCCAGGACCGGGGCAGCATCGTCGAACTGCTCACCAGCATCGGCGGTATCGATCTGGACGAGGACGACGAGGCCGAGATCGACGAGGACGAGATCGAGGGCGCGGCCAACTACGCGATGGCGGCGACCGCCGTCACGGCGGGCGCCGGGGTCTTCTTCGAGCTGATGGCCGACGAGGACCCGGGGGTACGGCTCAGCGCGCCGCTGGCGCTCGCCGCGCTTCACGGCCATCCGGACAAGGTCCTCGCGTTACTGCGGGAACGCCTGCCGATCGAGCCGGACGAGGAGGTGCGGCTCGCCCTGGTCGAGGCCGCGGGACGGGTCGCCCTGCGCCACCGGCTGCTGGCCGCGGAGGCAGCGGCCTGGCTGTGCCGGCTGACGGGCGAAGGGTTCCCGCCCGGGCTGCGGCTGGCCGCGCTGGCCCAGCTGGCCAGGTGCGCACCGGACGCACTGCCCGGCGATGTCGTGCGGGTGGTGACGGGGCTGCTGCGGCAGCTGCGCTCGGTACCCGGACGCCGGTCCGGGACGGCCCCCGCCCTCGACGCGCCGGCCGGTGCGTCTGCCGCGGGCGAGGCGGTCGCGGCCGTCGACGCCTACCCGGACGCCGCCGGGGAACCGCCCGCCGAGGAGCGGGCCCAGCCGGTGGCCCGGGGGAGCCGGCTGCGGGCGCTGTCCGACGAGGAGGCGCCGGTGCGCACCGGGCCCTGGACGGCAGACCTGCTGCGTACGCTGCACGTGGGGCTCGACGACCGGGTCGCCGAGCGGACGGCACTGCTGACGGATCAGCTGCGCAGCCCGGACCTCTGCCAGCGGATCGAAGCGCTGCGGATGTGCGGCGGGATGATCCGGACCTGGCGGGGCTCGTACGAGGAGCTCGTCCGGCTGGTCGGTGAGCAGCTCGCCACCCCCGAGCCACGGCTGGCCGAGGCCGCCGCGCACGTGCTGGAGGAGCTCTTCGGGCTCGCCGCGCCCGCCGCGGACGCGCTGGCGGCCCGGGTGGCGGCGGATCCCGGGGCCTGGGTGCGGGACTGGCCGAGCGGGCCGCCGGCGCTGGGCAGCGCGGTGAAGGCGCTGGCCAGGCTGGGCGACGCCCGTGCCGTGCCCGCGCTGGCCGCCGCGCTGGAGCGGCCCGAGGTGCCGCACGACGTGGGGTTCGCGATCGGCTGCCTGGGGGCGGCGGCGGCCCCGCTGGCCGGGGTGCTGCGCCGCCGGCTCGGCGAGGTCCCGCTCGACGAGCGGGTGCATGACCGGGCGGGCCCGCTGCTCACCGGCCTGGCAGCGCTGCGGGCGGACGAGGCGCTGCCCGAGGTGCTGCGGGTGCTGCACGGCGCGCCGGAGTACCGGGGCGAGTGGGTGCGTACCGAGGCACTGCGGGCGCTCGGCTCGTTCGGGCCGGCGGCGCGCGGCGTCCTGCCGGAGCTGCGTGCGCTGCTGCGGAGCCCGGGGGCCACTTCGGCGACCGAGGTCGCGAAGGCCCTGTGGGCGGTCGAGGGGGACGCCGAGGCCGTGCTGCCGGTGCTCGTCGAGGGCCTGCGGGCGGAGCGCGTGCACGAGCTGCGGGCCGCGGTCGACGCGCTGGGCCGGCTCGGGGCGCGGGGCTCGGTGGTAGCGCCGAGGCTGCGCGCGCTGCTGGCCCACGACGAGCTGTGGCTGCGGGTGGACGCGGCGATCGCGCTGTGGGAGGTGTCCGGGCGGGCCGACGAGTCCGTGCCGGTGCTCCTGGCGGCCTGGGAGCAGAACCGTCATGTGCGCGTCCGGGCGGCGGAAGGCCTGGCGCGGATGGGTGCCGCTGGTGCAGGGTCGGACGCGGCACATGTGCTGCTCGCCGAACTCGCCTCCGTACGCCGTCACAACGCGATGGACGGCGGGTACGGCAGCCATGACACATACGAGGACGAGAAGCTGCTGGCGCTCTGCCGGCGAGCGCTTCAGGCAAATACGGGGAAGGGACCCGCAACGTGATCATTTTCGGTACGCGAGGCTATCTGTACCAATTGGCGATACTGACGCTGGTCTGCGGGTGGTGCGGCAACCCGGCCGCGCACACGCTGCGCAAGAGGGTCACGAAGTTCACGCTCTTCTTCGTGCCGCTCTTCCCGTTCTCGACGAAGTTCGCGACCCAGTGCACGTTCTGCGGCGGTGAGCAGCAGATCCCCAAGGAGCAGGCCGAGCAGCTGCTGGCCCAGCACGCGGCCTCGCAGCAGGGCAATCCGTACGGGCAGCCGCAGGGGCAGCCGGGGTACGCGCCGAACGGGCAGGGACAGAACCCGTACCAGAGCTGACCCGAGCCGGTAGGCCCCTTGCCGGCACGAAAAACGTACGCTCTTGCCCGTATTAAATAGGCATTACGGACTTCCTTCCGAATAAGGTCTTGAGATCTGGGCCTCGGGAAGGGAGGGAGTCATGCGTCCGCGTCACGGGGTGCGGTGCCGCACTGCGGCGGCCCTCGGGGCCGTCGCCGGTATGGCGCTGCTGTCGGCCGGCTGCGGCAACGGCGGCGGGCTGCGGAGCGCCGGACCGACCCCGACCGCCGTCGGTCCCGCCCGCCTCTGGCCCGAGCTGCCGCCCGCCTCCGCCGCGCCGTACGACTACGGCGAGGGCGAGACCGCGCGCATCCCCGGGATCAAGGTGCCGGACGGCGATGTGCACCGGCTGGATCCGGTGGCGGTGGTGCAGGCCGGTCTGCGGGCCAGGCCCAACCGGTCCAGCGGCATGGCCGACCTGCCCGCCGGCACCGTACGGAAGATCAACGCCTGCCGGACCGAACCGGACGCCTGTCCCGTGCTCCGGCCCTACTACCGCGATCTGACCGGCGACGGCAGGGACGATCTGGTGCTCGGCATCCGGCTGCCCGACCACCAGCTCTCGGTGCGGGTCTACATGCCGGAGGCGGGCGGGGTGACCCGGATCCTGTCGACCTCGGACGCCGTGATCAGCGTCGAGCTGGCCGGGCGGGACCTGATCATGCGGGCACCGTCCGCGATCACCGGGTACGAGTACCGCACCGTCTGGTCCTGGGACGCCCGGCAGCGGGCGATGCTGCCGACGCAGGACGAGATCCAGCGCATCCCGTCGTCCCGAGCGCCGCGCCCGCAGCTCACGACCGCCCCGCCCAGCGCCGCCCCCGTCGCACCCACCGGCCCCGTCAGCCCTGTCAGCCCCACCGCGACGCCTTCCGACGGTGTCTCCGCGGAGCGCCGATGAACCGGCCCGGCGCGGGCGGGCCGCGCACGCGGCGGCGTCCGCGCCGGCTCCGGGTGCCTTCCTGGGCCGCGACGCTCACCTGGAAATCGACCGTCTTCCTCACCGTGATGTGCTGTGCGCTCGCCGCACTGCTGGGCGCGCTGGTCCACACCGAGGTGACCCGGCAGACCGTCGACCGGGCCCGCGAGAAGGCCCTGTCCCGGCTGGCGGACGTCACCGCCGCGTACGAGACCGGCGAGGCGCTGCCACCGGACGCCGGGATCGATCCCCCGGGACTGCCCGCCGCCCTGCGCACCCTGGCCGCCGGCGGCGATCGCGGCACTCTGGTCGGTGAGTACGACGGGCGTCCGGCCATGTGGGCGGCGGGCCCGGCGGACGGCCGCGCGCTGGCCACGCAGGTGGACTACACCCAGAGCGCCCGCACCATCGACAGCCTCGACGGGGCGATCCTCGGCTCCTCCCTGCTGGCCATCGGCGCCACCGTGCTGGTCGGCGCCTTCTCGGTCACCCGGGTCACCCGGCGGCTGCACCAGACGGCCCGGGTGGCCCGCCGGATCAGCGCCGGGGACCTGGACGCCCGCGTCGGCGACCCTCGTACCGCGGATCCCTCGCCCCCGCAGGACGAGGTCGCGATCGTCGCCGGGGCACTGGACACGATGGCGTCCACGCTCCAGCGCAAGCTCCAGACCGAGCAGCGCTTCACCGCCGATGTGGCGCACGAGCTCCGCACCCCGCTGACCGGTCTCTCGGCCGCCGCCGAGCTGCTGCCGCCGGGGCGGCCGTCCGAGCTGGTGCGGGACCGGGTCCGGGCGATGCGGGCGCTGACGGAGGATCTGCTGGAGATCTCCCGGCTCGACGCCCGCACGGAAGCCGTCGATCTCGATGTGTACGAACTGGTGCCGCTGGTGGAGCGGGTGGTGCGCGCGTCCGGGACGGCGACCACTATCCGTGTCGAACACCCGGAGGGCTCCGCGCACCTGCGCACCGTGACCGACCGGCGGCGCCTGGAACGGGTGCTGGGCAACCTGATCGCCAACGCGCACAGGCACGGCCGGCCCCCGGTGGTGCTGACGGTCGACGGACCGGTGGTGACCGTACGCGATCACGGCCCGGGTTTCCCGGACTATCTGCCCGCCGACGGCCCGCAGCGGTTCCGCACCGAGGCCGGCGGCAAGGGGCACGGCCTCGGGCTGACCATCGCCGCCGGGCAGGCCGCCGTGATCGGCGCCGGCCTGGAGTTCCGCAACGCCCCGGACGGCGGGGCGGTGGCCCGGGTGACACTGCCCGAGTACACCGGACCGGACGCCGGGGCGCCGGACGACGGGACCAGCACGAAGTCCGCACCCCGTCACGAGGAATGACGGCCCGCCGGAGCGCACTCCGACCGCCCCCGCACACCGCCGCCGCCCACCGGGCGGCCGTCCACCACTGCACCTTCGGACATACCTACTACGACATAAGGGAAATAGTCACCAGCTCTTGCTACGTTGCCTGGCATGACCGCAACGACGGCGGACGCACCCCCGCCCGATCTACGTCTGCCCAAGCGGCGCGGAGTCGAGCTGCTGCTCCTCATCGGGGCCGTCCTCATCTCCGTCTACGGCTACGCCGCCGTCGGCCTGGCCAAGAACAACGCGGTCCCGCCCGATGTGGCCGCTTACGGCGCGGGGCTGGGGCTGCTCGCCCTCCTCGCGCATCTCGCGGTCCGCTTCCGTGCCCCGTACGCCGATCCGCTGCTGCTGCCCATCGCCGTACTGCTCAACGGGCTCGGCCTGGTGCTGATCTACCGGCTCGACCTGGAGACGCCGAAGGACCAGGCGGCCCCCACCCAGCTGATCTGGTCCACGCTCGGGGTGGCGCTGTTCATCGCGGTGGTCGTCCTGCTGCGCGACCACCGGGTGCTCCAGCGGTACGCGTACCTCTCGGTCGCCACCGCACTGGTCCTGATGATCGTGCCGATCTTCTTCCCCGCGGTGAACGGTGCCAAGATCTGGATCCGGGTCGGCGGATTCTCCTTCCAGCCGGGCGAGTTCGCCAAGATCCTGCTCGCGGTGTTCTTCGCCGCGTACCTCGCCGCGAACCGCAACGCGCTCGCCTACACCGGCCGCCGGATCTGGAAGCTGCAGCTCCCCACCGGCCGGGTGCTCGGCCCGATCGTGGCGATCTGGCTGCTGAGCGTCGGCGTGCTGGTCCTGGAACGCGACCTGGGCACCTCGCTGCTCTTCTTCGGCCTCTTCGTGATCATGCTGTACGTGGCCACCGGCCGGACCGGGTGGATCGCGGTGGGTCTGCTGCTCGCCGCGGTGGGCGCGTTCGTCGTCGGCTCCTTCGAACCGCATGTGCACAGCCGGGTCCAGGACTGGCTCGACCCGTTCGCCTCCATCGAAGCCGGCCAGGGCCCCGGCCAGCTGGCCCAGTCACTGTTCGCGTTCGCCGCGGGCGGGATGCTGGGCACCGGACTCGGCCTCGGCCACTCCATCCTCATCGGCTTCGCCGCCAAGTCCGACTTCATCCTGGCGACCGCGGGCGAGGAGCTCGGACTGACCGGGCTGACCGCGATCTTCCTGCTGTACGCGCTGCTGGTGGCACGCGGCTACCGGGCCGGACTCGCCCTGCGCGACCCCTTCGGGCGCCTCCTCGCGATCGGTCTCGCCTCGATCCTGGCGCTCCAGGTGTTCGTGATCGCGGGCGGGGTGATGGGGCTGATCCCGCTGACCGGCATGGCGATGCCCTTCCTCGCCCAGGGCGGTTCGTCCGTCGTCACCAACTGGATCATCGTGGCGCTGCTGATCCGGGTCAGCGATCAGGCCCGCAGACCCCAGCCCGGCCAGGCGGAGACCGGGATCATCGCACCGGTCGCGCGGGACGAGCGGTGATCCGCTACATCCGGCGGGCCGCCGGGCTCCTGCTGGTGCTGCTCGTGGCGCTGCTGCTGAACGCCGCCCGCATCCAGGTCCTCGACGCCGACAGCCTGGACAACAACCCCGCCAACCGCCGCCTCACCATCGCCCGTTACGACCAGCCGCGCGGCAAAATCCTGATCGGCGGCAGGTCCGTGACCGGGTCGAAGAACACCGGCGAACAGCTCAGGTACGAGCGCACCTACGTCAACGGCCCGCTGTACGCGCCGGTGACGGGCTACGCCTCGCAGACGTACGGCACGACCCTGATCGAGAACGCCGAGGACTCCATCCTCTCCGGCACCGACTCGATGCTCGCCCCGTTCCCGCTGTGGAACGAGATCACCCGCAGCCAACAGCCCGGCGGCGACGTCGTCACGACCATCAAGGACTCGATGCAGCGCGCCGCGTACGAGGGGCTCGGCGGCCGGCGGGGCGCGGTCGCGGCCGTCGAACCGTCCACCGGGAAGATCCTGGCGCTGGTCTCGACCCCCTCGTACGATCCCGGGCAGATCTCGGGCACCGGTTCGTCCGTCACCGACGCCTGGGCGCGGCTCAACTCGGCGAAGAGCCTGCCGATGCTCAACCGGGCGATCCGGCAGACCTATCCGCCGGGCTCCACCTTCAAGATCGTGACCGCGGCGGCGGCGCTCGACGCGAGGGTCGTCACCGATCCGGACGCGGAGACGGACACCCCGTCCCCGTATGTGCTGCCGGGGACGTCGACCACGCTGCCCAACGAGGCACGGGGCTGCGAGAACGCCTCGCTCGCCGAGGCGATCCGGGTCTCCTGCAACACCGTGATGGCGGAACTGGGGGTGCGGGTCGGACTCGAAGGCATGGTCGACGCGGTGCGGAAGTTCGGCTTCAACGACACCGGGCTGAGGATCCCCTCGGGGGTGGCGAAGAGCAACTTCGACACCGACATGACCAAGGACCAGCTGGCTCTCTCGTCGATCGGGCAGTTCGACACGACAGCGACCCCGCTCCAGATGGCGATGGTGGCGTCCGCCGTGGCCAACGGCGGTGATCTCAGGTACCCGCACCTGGTCGACCGCACGACCACCCGCAGCGGCTCGACCGTCCACCAGACCGGTTCGCGCACCTACCACCGGGCGATGAACCCGCGCACGGCGATGCAGTTGCGGGAGATGATGGTGGATGTCGTGGAGTACGGCACCGGGTCCAACGCCGCGATCGACGGGGTGACGGTCGGCGGCAAGACCGGCACCGCACAGCACGGCGTCGACAACTCGGGCCTGCCGTACGCCTGGTTCATCTCCTGGGCGCAGGCGCCGGATTCCGCCCAGCCCGCGGTCGCGGTCGCGGTGGTCGTCGAGGACGCGGCCGCGAACCGGGCGGACATCAGCGGCGGCGGCAGCGCGGCCCCGATCGCCCGTTCCGTCATGGAGGCGGCCCTGCGAGACTGACCGGATGGATGAGGCCGGGGCGGTGCGACGGGCGCTGGAGCGCATCGCGCGGGAGGATCCCCGCCTGTGCGCCTTCATCGAGGTGTGGCCCGAGCGGGCGCTCGCCGACGCCGGGCGGGCCCGTGAACTGCCGCTGGCCGGGATGCCGTTCGCGGTCAAGGGGCGTACCGGCATCCGGTCGTACGCGGCCCGGCGGCTGATCGCGGCCGGTGCGGTGCCGGTCGGCGCGACGTCGGTGCCCGGACCCGGCACCCCCTGGCAGACCTGGGGCCTCGGCGCCCACGGCCGTACGGTCAATCCGTGGCGCCCCGACCGCACCCCCGGAGGCTCGTCGGCGGGTTCGGCGGTCGCGGTCGCGGCGGGTCTCGTGGGGCTGGCGACCGGCAGCGACGGGGCGGGTTCGGTGCGGATCCCGGCGGCGTGGTGCGGGGTGTTCGGCCTGAAGACGACGAACGGTCTGCTGCCCTCCCCCGACCGCACCGGGCTGGCCTCCGCCGGGGTGCTGACCCGGTCGGTGGCCGGGGCCCGGACCTGTCTGCGCACTGTCCTGGACGTGTACGAGCCGGTGCCGCCCGCCCTCCCCGTACCGGCCGTCTTCAGCCCCGGTCTCGGGTACGCGGATGTCGACCCGGAGGTCGCGGCGGTCGTCCGGGGCGCGGTGGAGCGGCTGGTGGCGGCCGGGGTGGTGCGGCTGGTGGACCGTACGTGCGAGCTGCTCGACCCGTGCGAGGCGTGGTTGTCGGTCCGGGGCGGGTCGCCGTCGCCGCGCGCCGAGGAGATCAGGCACGCGAACGACACGGTGCTGGACGCCCTGTTCGCGCGTACGCCGCTGCTGCTCACGCCGGTCACGCCCAACCGCCCGCACGGTCACGACGGTCCGGGCGAGCTCTACTCGACCGCGCTGACCTGGGCCTTCAACCTGAGCGGCCACCCGGCGGCCAGTGTGCCCGCCGGGTTCACGGCGGACGGCTGCCCGGTCGGGCTCCAACTGGTCGCGGAGCGCGGAGCCGATGTCCCGCTGCTCGGGGTGGCCGGTGCGGTGGAGGACGCGCTGACCGCGAAGGGCTGACCGGGTCGTACGCGGGCGCGCGGCCTCAGCCCAGCGGTTCGCGGCGCTTCAGCCAGGTCTCGGGCACCCCGTCGACCCCGGTGACCGCGCCTACGACGCCGCCGGTGATGGCGCAGGTGGTGTCGACATCGCCGAGGCCCTCGGCCGTCGCCCAGAGCGCCGCCTCCAGGTCCTCCGGGTGCCGGGCCGCCGTCCACAGGGCGAACGGGACGGTGTCGTCGGCGCGGATCCGCTGTCCGTTGCCCAGCAGATCGGCCGCCTTCCACGGCTCGGTGGCGAAGGGTACGTCCACGGCCCGGCGCAGCCCGTCCCGTACGAGCCCCTCCGGGGTCCGGGCGGCGACGGCGGCCAGGGTGAACTCTCCGCGCACCGAGAGCGCCGCCGCGACGGCGACCGCCACCGCACCCGCGATCCCCTCCGGGTGCGCGTGGGTGACGGCCGCCTGGAGTGCGGCCTGCGCGGCGGCGAGTTCGACGTCCTGGTGGAAGTGGGCGCCGAGCGGTGCGACCCGCATCGCCGCGCCGTTGCCGAGGCTGCCGCCCTCGAAGAGCTCGGGCGCCAGGGTGCGCCAGTCGGCCGGCGAGGTCAGCAGTTCGGGCAGCAGGATGTGCATGCCGTGGCCGTAGCCGCGGGCCGGGTCCGCCTCGAAGGCGAGAGCGAAGCAGAGCGCGAGGCGGTCCTGCTCGACCCGGCCGTGCTCCTCGACGACGCGCATCAGGGTCCGTGCGAGCGCGGTGTCGTCGGTCCAGTGCCAGACCGGCTCCTCGGGGGTGCGACGCGCCTTGATCTCGTGGAACGCCCGGCGGGGCTCGCGGAAGAGCGGGAACCACCGCTCGCCGAACGCGTCGCCCAGGGACAGTCCTTCGAGGCTCCGGCGGGCGGCCGCGGGGCCTGCGGCGGGGTACGTGGTCGAGGTCGTCATGCCCGGCATACTCCCCCGCCCGGACCGATGGCGTACATACGACCGGCCCCCGCGAAGGCGCCGCTTCCGGTCACTCGCCGGGTGCGCCCTGGGCTATCGCCTCCTCGACCTCGGCGACCCTGGCCTGCTCCTCCGCCGCGAAGCGGTCCCGGTCCAGCTGCTCGGCTATCTCCTCGTCCTGGGTCATCAGCAGGTCCAGGTTGGAGTCGCCGAGGTCGAAGACGCCCATGTCGACGTAGGCCTTCTGGAGCCGTTCGCCCCACAGGCCGATGTCCTTGACGCACGGCACTATCCGGCTGAACAGCAGCTTCCGGAAGAGCTGGAGGAACTCCGAGTGCTCGGAGAGGTCCTTGGCCTCCTGCTTGGCGATGCCGAAGTTCTCCAGCACCTCGACGCCGCTGAGCCGGTCCCGCATCAGGTAGCAGCCCTCGATGACGAACTCCTCGCGCTCGCGCAGTTCGGCGTCGCTCAGCTGCTTGTAGTAGTCGCGCAGCGCCATCCGCCCGAACGCGACGTGCCGGGCCTCGTCCTGCATGACGTACGCGAGGATCTGCTTGGGCAGCGGCTTGGTCGTGGTGTCGCGGATCATGCCGAACGCGGCCAGCGCGAGGCCCTCGATGAGGACCTGCATGCCGAGGTAGGGCATGTCCCAGCGGGAGTCGCGCAGGGTGTCGTCGAGCAGGCCCTGGAGGTTGTCGTTGATCGGGTAGAGCATCCCGACCTTCTCGTGCAGGAACCGGCCGTATATCTCCGCGTGCCGCGCCTCGTCCATGGTCTGGGTCGCGGAGTAGAACTTCGCGTCCATGTCGGGGACGGACTCCACGATCCGGGCCGCGCAGATCATGGCGCCCTGCTCGCCGTGGAGGAACTGGCTGAACTGCCAGGAGGTGTAGTGCTTGCGCAGCTCGCCCCGGTCCTTCTCGGTCATCTTCGCCCAGTGCGGGGTGCCGTACAGGGTGAGGACCTCGTCGGGGGTGCCGAGCGGGTCGGTGGGGTCGACCTCCAGGGACCAGTCGATGCGCTTGTTGCCGTCCCACTGCTTGTCCTTGCCCTTCTGGTAGAGGGCGAGCAGGCGTTCGCGGCCGTCGTCGTAGTCCCAGCTGAAGCGGGCGGCGCCGGAGGCGGGCACCTGCCACGACGGCGCTGCGGGGGCGGTGGTGTAGAGGTCGTGAGTCGACACGGACGGCTCCTTCGCCTGGCGTGTTCCGGCAATTCCCTTGGCGGTTGCGTCAGTTGGCAGGTTCACACGTTGGTAGACACCGGGTCAACAAGTCGCACGCAAGGGATTGACGGCTCTGCTGACGAGGAGTCTCATAAGGAGTGACCGCCGGTAACCCATGTGCGAGGTGCCCCCAGCATGACCACAGTGAGCGAACGCGACGTCCAGCTGCTTCGCGACGCACTCGGCCCGCTCCGGGACCGCGAACAGATCGCCGAGCGGCTGCTCGACTCCTCGGCCAAGCACTCCTTCGACCCGGACAGGGAACTCGACTGGGACGCGCCGGTCGAGGACGGCAAGTGGTTCTGGCCGCCCGAGCTGGTCTCGCTCTACGACACCCCGCTGTGGCGGAAGATGTCCGAGGAGCAGCGGATGGAGCTGTCCAGGCACGAGGCGGCCTCGCTCGCCTCGCTGGGCATCTGGTTCGAGATCATCCTCATGCAGCTGCTGGTCCGGCACATCTACGACCGGCCGGTGACCAGCAATCACGTCCGCTACGCGCTCACCGAGATCGCCGACGAGTGCCGGCACTCGATGATGTTCGGCCGCATGATCAAGTGGGGCGGTTCGCCCGACTACCCGGTGCCGCGCGTCTATCACAACCTCGCGCGGGTGCTGAAGACCATCTCCACCACTCCCGGTTCGTTCGCCGCGACCCTGCTCGGCGAGGAGATCCTGGACTGGATGCAGCGGCTGACCTTCCCGGACGAGCGCGTCCAGACGCTGATACGCGGCGTGACCCGCATCCATGTGGTCGAGGAGGCGCGGCACGTCCGCTACGCCCGCGAGGAGCTGCGCCGCCAGATGGTGACCGCCCCGCGCTGGGAGCGCGAGCTGACCCGGGTGAGCTGCGGCGAAGCGGCCCGCGTCTTCTCCGTCTGCTTCATCAACCCCCAGGTTTACGAGAACGTCGGCCTGGACCGCCACGAGGCGGTCGCCCAGGTGAAGGCGAGCGGCCACCGGGCGGAGGTCATGCAGTCGGGCGCGAAGCGGCTGACGGACTTCTTCGACGACATCGGTGTGCTGAACGGTGTGGGACGCAGGCTGTGGAAGAGCTCCGGGCTGCTGGTCTGATCCGGTCCGGTACGAGGGAAAGGGCCTAGGCTTCGGCATATGACCCCTGCTGCCGCCACCGCGCCGCCGGCCCGCGCGTACCGAAGGCTAGGCGTCGAGGAGCGCCGCGCCCAGCTCCTCGGCGCGGCCCTCACCCTCTTCGCCCACCGGGCCCCCGACGAGGTCTCGCTCGACGAGGTCGCGACGGTCGCCGGGGTGTCCCGTCCGCTCGTGTACCGATACTTCCCGGGCGGGCGGCAGCAGTTGTACGAGGCGGCGCTGAGGTCCGCCGCCGAGCAGCTGATCCTGTGCTTCACCGAGCCGCCGGTGGGCCCGCCCACCGAGCGGGTGACCCGGGTGCTCGACCGCTACCTCGCCTTCGTCGACGAGCACGACACCGGTTTCAGCGCGCTGCTGCGCGGCGGCTGCGTCGTCGAGACCTCCCGTACGTCGGCGATCGTCGACGAGGTGCGGCGCGCGGCGGCCGAGCAGATCCTGCTGCACCTGGGCAGCGGCGAGGCGGCCGGCCCGAGGCTGCGGATGATGGTGCGCACCTGGATCGCGGCCGTCGAGGCGGCGTCGCTGATCTGGCTGGACGAGGGGAAGCAGCCTGCCGCGGCCGAGCTGCGCGACTGGCTGGTCGACCAGTTGATGGTGCTGCTGGCGGCCACCGCGGCGACGGACCCGGAGACCGCGTCGGCGGTGGCGGCACTGCTGCCGCTGGAGACCGCCGCGGGTCCGGCCGGACGGCTGGCCGAGCGGCTGGTGCCGGTCCTCGGCGAGGCGGCCCATCTGCTGCCCGAGGACGGCTGATCGGTCAGACTGGGGCGGTGCGAAGCGAGAACACCGCCTTCACCGGCGGCCCCCTGGACGGCCGGGTACTGCCCGTACTCGTCGGCCCGACCGGCCATCCGCCCAAGTGGTACGAGGTCCCGGTACCGGCCGCCGACGGCGCTCCCGCCACCGTGTACGCGTACCGCAGGGTACCGGCCGGCCACAGCAAGCGGCTGGGGCTGCCGCGCGGCTGGGTGTACGAGTACGCCCCCGGCGGCCGAGAGCGGCACAGCCCCAAGTGGCCCTGGTCGAAGCGGGACTGAGGGTATGCGGTCCGTCGGGGCACCGGTCACTCGGTCTAAGATCGACGCTCTGGTGCTCAGGCACGGTCAGCGAGGGGGTGCGCCATGGAGGCGCTGCGTCAGGACGATCCACGCCGCTTCGGCCCGTACACCGTGCTTGCACGGGTACGCGAGACCGCGAGCGCCGTGCAGTACCTAGCGCACGTCGCGGCCTCGCCGGACGCGGTGGTGATCACCGCCGCCCGCCCCGAACTTGCCGCGCTGCCCGCCTTCCGGCGCCGTTTCCAGGCGGAGGCCCGCACCGCGGACCGGCTGACCGGCGGCTGGGTCCAGCCGCAGCCGGTCGGCCCGGAAGACGCCACGGACGAGGCCACGGACGAGGACCTGCTGTGGACGGCGGGACCGTACGTACCCGCGCTGACGCTCGCCGAGGCGATCGAGGCCACCGGACCGCTTCCCGAGCGTGCCGTGCGGATACTGGGCGCGGGGATCGCCGAGACCCTCTCCCGGGTCCACGCCACCGGAGCCGTGCTCCAGGGCCTGGCCCCCCGGACGGTGCTGCTGGCCGGGGAGGGGCCGCGCCTCACCGCGTTCGGCCCGCTGGGCGCGGCGGCTGCCGCCGAGGCCCGGTCCGGCGGCCAGTTGTCCGTACGACTCGGCTATCTGACCCCGGAACAGGTCACGGGCGAGGAGCCCGGACCGGCTTCCGACCTCTTCGTGCTGGGCCTGCTGCTGGCGTACGCGGCGACCGGCACGACCCCGCTCGCCGACGGCCCGGCCGCCGAGGGCGCCGAGCGGATCGCCCGCACCGCACCCGAACTCGGCGCGGTTCCTGAGGAGTTGCGCGACCTGATCGCCCGCTGCCTGGAGAAGGACCCGGCCGACCGGCCGAGCGCCGCGGCGGTGGCGACCGAACTCGCCCTGGAGGGCGCGGCGGGCCTGGCGAAGGGCGGCTGGCTGCCGGAGGCGCTGGCGGCCGCGGTGGCGGAGCAGGGGGCGTGGGCCCGGGAGACGGTCGCGGCCGGGGTGGACGGGCCGCCCGCCGAATCGGCCGAAGGTACCGTGGCCCCGGCAGACGCCCCGGTGGACGCCCCGCCCGGCGAGCCGGTGGACAGCCCGCCGGGCGCACCGGCCGACGGGGCCGAGGCCGTCGAGCCGCTCCCGCTCCCGGACACGCGGACCGCCCAGTTCGGGAACCTCGCGCGCCGGGCCCCCGGGACCGACCGGCCGACGACCCAGCTCTCCGTCCCGCCCGAGCTCACCGGCCGCCCGGCCGACCCCGCCCCGGGGCCCCTCCCCTCCGGACCCGCCGGACCTGCCTCGGCGCTCCCCGGCGGGGTGCCCGCCGTGCCCCCGCCGATGGTCGCTCCGGCCCCACTGCCGATCCCCGCAGGGCGCTCCGCGCTCTCCGCCGCACGGCCCGCCTCCCCCGCCGCCGGCCGGCGCACCCTGCTCATCGGGCTCGCCGCCGGGGCCGCCGGACTGATCGCCGGCGGAGGCGGTGCCCTCGCGCTGGGCGGAGGTGACGGGACGAGCGACGACCCCAAGCCCGCGCCGAGCCACGGCGGCCCCGCTGTGGCGGGCCTGCCGCCGCAGCCGCGCTGGGTGTACACGCATCCGGCGGCGGAACCGGCACCGCTCACCGCCGCCGTCTGGAACGACCGGCTGCTCGTGCTGACCGGCAAGAACGGCGCTACCGCCGTGGACCTGCGCACCGGGCGCCGGGCCTGGCAGAACGCGGACGCCGCCGGCGGAGAGGCCGCGCTCCCCGCCGGCAAGGACCTCTGCTTCGTCGCCACCCCCTCCGGCTTCCTCTGGTTGTCGCCGAAGGACGGGAAGCCCGCGCACCGGGTGGAACACGCGGCACTGTCCCCCCAGACGCCGAAGCTGTCCGCCCCGGCATTCGTCGGCGCGTCCGGGCCGGTGATCTGGTTCACCGGCTCCGAGACGGTCACCGTCAAGGCCCCGCCGCCGAAGAAGGGCAAGAAGCGCGGCAAGGACAAGCAGGTGGTCAGGGCCTATCTCTTCGCGTACGACATCGTGCGGCGCGAGCAGTTGTGGCGGGCCCCGGTGCCCGCGGGACGCGCCCCCGGCACCCCCGTCCACCGGCTGATCGCGGTCGGCGAGAACGACCTGGTGGTACGTCAGAGCCCGGCCACCCTCACCCCCGGCGACGTCAGGGCCGCCAAGGGCAAGGCCGTCTTCCGTAGCTTCGACCGCAGGACCGGCAAGGCGCTGTGGACCAAGCAGTTCGGCACCGTCGCCCCGGACGCGGCGGCCATGGGCGACGACCAGGGCCTCCTGTACGCGGCGGTGGGCGACGACCTCCAGGCGTTCGAGACCCCGGCCGGCAAGCCGAAGTGGACGCTGAACGGCACCAGCGGGACCCCGTACGGCACCCCCGTGGCCACCGGCGCCGTGCTGCACACCACCAACCGCAACCAGGAAGTCGGCGCGGTCGAGCGGGAGACCGGGCGGCTGCGCTGGCGCCGCTCGACGGAGGCCGCGATCGGCACCGCCGCGCCCGCCGTCACCCTCAGCACGACCGGCCGCACGCTGCTGGCCTCGGACGGCTCCCAGGTCACCGTGTTCGCGGCCGAGGACGGCCGGCGACTGTGGAAGTTCCAGGACATCGGCACCCAGGACCCGAAGGGCCCCACGGTCACCGCCCCGTACCGGGTACTGACCTCCGGCCGGACCGCCGTCGTACAGCGCGACCGGATCTTCTACGCGTTCCCGGTCGCCTAAGGGCTGTCCCGTAATCCCGGGCGGGCGTGCGACGACAGCCACGGCACCTCGCCGCGTTGTCGGAACGCCCGAATACACCCAGTATTCGGGCGTCCCTCCGCCTTGCGGTGCACCGCGCCTGACGCCGCACGCTGATCCACCAGGGATCACGGGACAGCCCTTAGGGTCTTTCGTTCGGATCAGGCCGGATCAGGCACGCGAGCCCGGCATGGTCCAAACGAGAGGCCCTGGGGACGCCTTGTGGAGCGTCCGGGCGAACCCGGCCACCGCCACGCCACGCAGTTCTTGCATCTTCCGGGACCGAGTGAACGTATTGTCACGTTGCGCTCACTTATGGGGTAGCCCCATGGTCGCCCCGTCATCGGAGGTGATGTCGTGTCGGGCGGAGTCCTGCGTTCGGTCTGTGCCGCGGCCCTGACCGCAGTCGTCGCGGCCTCGCCGGCGGCCGCCGCGGCGCCGGCCCCGGGCCCGGCCGCGGGTGCGAACAGGAGCGTCGCGCAGCTCCTGTCCGAGCTGCGGAAGCTGTACCAGCAGGCCGAGGAGGCCACCGAGACGTACAACGGGACCAACGCGGAACTGAAGAAGCGCGCGGCGCAGGCGAAGAAGCTCGACGCCGAGCTCGTCACCGCCCGGACCGCGCTGGCCGACAGCCACGACGAGGCCGGACAGCTCGCCCGGGAGCAGTATCAGGGGCGGTCCGACTTCTCCGCGTACATGCGGCTCCTGTTGTCCCGGGATCCCGAACACCTGCTGGACCAGGAACATGTGATCCGGCGTGCGGCGACCGCACGGGCGGCGAGGGTGAAGCGGCTCACCGGGGCCGAGAAGCGTGCCGACGAACTGGCCACCGAGTCCCGCAAGGTACTCGACCGGCAGCAGGTGCTGGCCGCGAAGCAGAAGAAGCAGCGGGACACGGTCCGGGCGCGGCTGAAGGCCGTCGAGTCGATGCTGGCCAAGCTCTCCGGCTCGCAGCTCACCGAGCTGTCCCGGCTCGAACAGCGGAACGTGAAGAAGGCGCAGGGCGCCCTGGCCGCCTCGGGGGCCCTGTCCTCGACCCGGCCGCCGTCCGAAGCGGGCGGGGAGGCGGTGAAGTACGCGATCGCGCAGGTCGGCAAACCTTACGTGTGGGGCGCGGAGGGGCCCGACTCGTTCGACTGCTCGGGGCTCACCTCGCGGGCCTGGGCGAAGGCCGGCCAGGTCATTCCTCGGACCTCGCAGGAGCAGTGGCGGCAGCTGCGGAAGGTCCCGGTGAACGCGCTGCGCCCCGGTGACCTGGTGATCTACTTCCCGAAGGCCACCCATGTGGCGCTGTACATCGGCAACGGCCTGGTGGTGCAGGCGCCCCGGCCGGGCTCGAAGGTGAAGGTCTCGCCAGTCGGGTCGAATCCGCTGCTCGGCGCCGTACGGCCCGACCCGCGGAACGCGCCGCTGTCCTCGTACAAGCCGCCGCGGCTCCCGCAAGGGGTCTCGGCGGGCTCGGACGCGGGGTACAGCTCCTCGTCGGCCCCTTCGGCCTCCTCGGCCTCCAGGAAGTAGACGGCGCGGAACGGAGCGCCGGCAGGGCCGGGTCCGGTCGGATGTCCGACGGCACCCGGCCCTGCCGCGGCTGTCGGGCGCTTACGCCGCGCCGGAGACCTCGGCCAGGTACGCGTTCGTCTTCTCCGGGTCGAAGAAGAAGTTCTCGAAGTCCGCCGGGTTGTTGAAGCCGTTGGCGAAGCGGTCGGCGACCGGCTGGAGCTGACCGGCGGCGCCGATCAGGTTCAGCACGTGCTCCGGCGGAACGCCGAGCATGGCGTTCGTCCACTTCGTGACGTGCTGGGCGGTCTCCCAGTAGCGGTCGAAGGTGGCCTGCATCCAGTCCGCGTCGAACTCCCGGTCACCGTGCTCGATGATCGAGTCCAGGTACGCGTTGGCGCACTTGGAGGCCGAGTTGGAGCCCTGGCCGGTGATCGGGTCGTTGGCGACGACGACGTCCGCGACGCCGAGGACCAGACCGCCGCCGGGCAGCCGGCCGATCGGCTTGCGGACGGTCGGCGCGTATCGGCCCGCCAGAGTGCCGTTGGCGTCGGTCAGTTCGACCTTGGTGGCGCGGGCGTACTCCCACGGCGTGAACCGCTCCATGAGCTCCAGCGTCTTCGCCAGGTGCTCGGAGGGGTCCTTGATGCCCTTGAAGACGTCGAGCGGGCCGCCCGGGACGCCCTCCCAGAACAGGATGTCGGCGCGGCCGGACGTGGTCAGGGTCGGCATCACGAAGAGCTCACCGACGCCGGGGACCAGGTTGCAGCGGACCGCGTCGAAGTCGGGGTGCTCCGGGCGCGGGCCCATGCCGTGGACGTACGCGACGGCCAGCGCGCGCTGCGGGGCGTCGAACGGCGAACGGGAGGCGTCCCGGCCGAACATGGAGACCAGCTCGCCCTTGCCCGCGGAGACCATCACCAGGTCGTAGGTGCGGGAGAAGTAGTCCAGGTCCGAGACGGCCGCACCGTGGATGACGAGCTGTCCGCCGCGCTGGGCGAACGTCTCCATCCAGCCGGCCATCTTCACGCGCTGGTCGACGGACTGGGCGAAGCCGTCCAGCTTGCCGACCCAGTCGACGGCGCGCGAGGAGTCCGGAGCCGCGACGGAGAGGCCGAGGCCCTCGATGCGCGGGGCCTGGGACTCCCAGAAGTTGAGCTGGTAGTCACGCTCGTGCTGGAGCGCGGTGTGGAACATGCACTGCGTCGACATGACCCGGCCGGAGCGGACCTCGTCGGCGGTGCGGTTGGACATCAGGGTGACTTCGTACCCCTTGGACTGCAGTCCGAGGGCAAGCTGGAGTCCGGACTGGCCGGCTCCGACTATGAGTATCTTCCGCATCGCGGTTCTCCGTTGTATGTGGCTAGGTCGGGTCGTCGGACTGCCGCCGTCGCCCGAAGGGCGGCCGGGCGGCGTGCGGTGCCTGCGGTCGCAAGGCGCCGGAAGGTCCTCGGACGGGGTCTCCCCTGCTCGAACGCAGTTGAGAACTCGGGGAAGGAGTTACTGGGGCCTTTCGGCAACGCCGCGAGCGTGCGTGCCCCGGACGCCGCGCGGCAGGCGGCAGTCCGACGGCCCGGCCCAGGGCCTCTCGTTTGGATCACACCGGGCTCGCGTGCACCCGGTGCCGCGCCCTGATCCGGCCTGATCCAAACGAAATACGCTAGGCGGGGGTGGCGTCCAGTGCGTGGCCGACCAGGGCCAGCAACGACTCGACGACGGTGATCCTGTTGCGCGCGTCCATGATCACAACAGGTACGTGCGAGGGGACGGTCAGGGCCTCCCGGACATCTTCGGCCTCGAATCCGGGCGTTCCCTCGAAGTGGTTGACGGCCACGATGTACGGCAGACCGCAGCTCTCGAAGTAGTCGAGTGCGGGGAAGCAGTCGGCGAGCCGACGGGTGTCGGCCATCACCACGGCGCCGATCGCGCCGCGCACCAGGTCGTCCCACATGAACCAGAAGCGCTGCTGGCCCGGTGTGCCGAACACGTACAGCACGAGGTCGTCGTCGAGCGTGAGCCGGCCGAAGTCCATCGCGACGGTCGTGGTGACCTTGTCGGGCGTCGCGGAGAGATCGTCGGTCTCCTCGCTGGCCTGGGTCATCATCGCTTCGGTCTTCAGCGGGGTGATCTCGGAGACCGACCCCACGAAGGTCGTCTTGCCCACGCCGAAGCCTCCCGCGACCACGATCTTCGTGGCGATGGGAGCCCTGGTGTGATCCAGCTGCCAGGCCTGGAGCGACTCCTCGGCCTGGTCCTTGGCGCCCGGCTGACGCGGGGCGAAGAGCGGCGACTCAGAGACGGCGGAGTCCATTGAGCACCCTTTCGAGCAGTGCGTGGTCGGGCTGGCCGGTGCCGTGACCGGTCCCGTACACGCGGATCTTTCCTTGGTCGGCCAAGTCGCTGAGCAGTACCCGGACCACGCCGAGCGGCATCTTCAACAGGGCCGAGATCTCCGCGACGGTACGCATCCGACGGCAGATTTCGACGATGGCCTGGAGCTCCGGCATGATGCGGCCCAGGTTGCCGTTGGTCAGCTCGCGGCGTTCCTCGGGCGCTTCGAGCGCGGCGACGAACGTCTCGACGAGCAGGACGTGGCCGAAACGGGTACGTCCGCCGGTGAGCGAGTACGGACGGACCCGTGCGGGCCTTCGGTCGGACCCGCGGACGGGGAGCCTGCGGGCGGTTTCAGCAGCGGGCTTCACTGGGTGCTCTCCATCGATTTGCGCAGTTCACTGCGGAGTTCGGGGGTGAGTACGTGTCCGGCCCGGCCGACGAAGAGCGCCATGTGATAGGCGATGACGCTCATGTCGCAGTCCGGGGTGGCGTGCACGCCGAGGAGCGAGCCGTCGCTGATCGACATGACGAAGACGCTGCCTTCGTCCATGGCGACCATCGTCTGCTTGACGCCGCCGCCGTCCATCAGCTTGGCGGCGCCGATGGTGAGGCTGCCGATACCGGAGACGATCGTCGCCAGGTCGGCGCTGGAGCCCCTGGGGCCGCCCTGGCCGTCGGTCCGGGCGATCAGATGGCCGGGGTCGGAGGAGAGCAGCATCAGCCCGTCGGACGAGACGACGGTGACCGAGTGGACCCCTGGCACCTCCTCCACGAGATTGCTCAGCAACCAGTGAAGGTTACGGGCCTCGGTACTCAGCCCGAATGTGCTGGGCGCAGTCAACTGCGTGCCTCCTCGACTGTGTCCCCCGACTCGTCGGTCCGATCGGTCCGGCCGCCATGGAGGCCGGCCGCCTCACGGTGTTCGGTCTGTGCGGGGCGTGCACCGGGTACGGGGGCTACCGGGAGCGTGCTCTCGGCGATCTCCGCCTCGACGTCCCGGCGGCCGTCCTTCGCGCCCTGGTGGAAGCCGCCGAGCCGGCGGCGCAGCGCCTCCTTGTCCAGGCTGCCCTTGCGCTCGGCGGTGGGTGCTGTGGTGGGCTTGACGACCTTGGGGGTGCGCTTGGGCAGCCCCTTGTCGGTGACGCGTTCGGCGGGCTGCTGGGGCTCGGCCCGGGGCGGGGGCTGAGGGTGCTGCTCCGGCTGCCGGGGGCCGGGCAGGGCGTCGGCCACGGGGGTGTGCGCCGGGGCGGCGGGGTGCGGCTCCGGGGCGCCGTCCGCGGTGCGCTCGTGGCGGTCGGGGCCGATGGTGTACGAGTCGGGGGTTTTGGCCCGGGGGGCTTCCGCGGACTCCGGCACCACCGGGAGCCGGACCTGCATCGTGACCTCGGCCTCCGTCTCGGCCGGGGCCTGCGCGGGGGCCTGCGCCTGGGCGGGCTCGGGGACGACGGCCGGCTCGGGGGCTGCGGCGGGGGCCGGTTCGGCCTCCGCCTCGCGGATCGTCTGCTCAGCGGCGGCGATCAGCGGGTCGTCGGGCAGCGCGAGGGTACGGCTCGGCAGCGCGTTGGAGTTGGCCTCGGCGACCGACCCCGGCAGGTTCAGCGCGGGGGCGTCCCCGGAGACCTTCGCCGGCGGCGGGGTGGCGGCCGGGGGTGCCTTCGGCAACAGGGCCTGCGGCAGCACGACGACCGCTGTGACCCCGCTGCCCTTGTGCTCGCGCAGTTGGACCCGGACGCCGTGGCGCGCGGCCAGCAGGGAGGTGACCTGGAGGCCCAGGCCGGCCCCGTCCGCGCCCTGGTCCCCCACCTCGAAGAGCGTGGGGTCGGCGAGACGGGTGTTGAGCTCGCCCATCCGTACGGCCGACATCCCGATGCCCTCGTCCTGGACGGAGAGCATCACCTCGCCGCTCTCCAGCAGCCAGCCGGAGAGCTGGACGTGGGAGTCGGGCGGGGAGAAGGAGGTGGCGTTCTCCAGGAGTTCGGCGACCAGGTGGCTGAGGTCGTCGGCGGCGAAGCCGGCGATCTGGGCGTGCGGCGGCAGGGACTGGATGGTGACCCGCTCGTACCGCTCGATCTCCGACACGGCCGCGCGCAACACGTCGACCAGCGGGATCGGCCCCGCGTGCCCGTGGCCGTGCTCGGCGCCCGCGAGGACCAGCATGTTCTCGCTGTGCCTGCGCATGACGGTGGCCATGTGGTCGAGCTTGAACAGGGTGGCGAGCCGCTCCGGGTCGTGCTCGCGCTCCTCCAGGTTCTCGATGACCCCGAGCTGGCGCTCGACGAGGCCGAGGGTGCGCAGCGAGAGGTTGACGAAGGTGTGGTGGACCGTGTTCTTCAGCCGCTCCAGCTGGGCGGTGAGGTCGGAGGCCAGGACCTGGAGCTCGGCGCGCTGGAGGGTGAGGGCCTCGCGCCCGGCGAGCAGCTCGCCGTGCTCGGCCCGGAGGGTCTCGTAACGGCCGTTGAACTCGGCCAGGAGCCCCTGGAGCCTGCCGTGCAGGCTGTTGAGGGACCGTACGACCTGGGCGAACTCGTCGTTGCGGCCGGTGTAGCGGATCGGCTCTGCGGCGTCGGGCTCGGTGGCGAGGCGGGCGGCGCCGATCCGCAGCACGGCGAGCGGCTGGGTGAGGGTGCGGGCCACCGCGGTGGAGACGACGACGGCGATCAGCAGGCAGCCGCCGAGCAGCGCGATGCGCAGTTCGAGCGCGGTGACGTCGTCGTCGCGCAGCTGCTCCAGGCGCTGGATCTGTTCGGTGCCCAGGGCGGATTCGACGCTCCGCATCCGGTCGATCCGCGCGGAGAGCGCCGCGCCGGCCTTCTTGCTGCTGGTCCGCTGGTCGGAGTCGGACAGCTCGGGGCGGTCGGTGAGGGTGTTGAGGTACTTCTCCGCACTGTTGACCTCGGGCCCGGTGACGGTGGACGACAGCTTGTCGCGGGCGGTGGAGCCGGCGGCCTGGTCGAAGTCGGCGAGGGCGGCGAGTTCACGGACCCGGGTCTGCTGGGCGGCGGCGCTCAGCTCGTCACGGGTGCGGTCGTCCTTGTCGCTGCCGCTGTCCTCGGTCGGCACCGGCAGTCCGGTCACCGGGTCGAGCTGCGGGACGGTGACCTTGCGGGGTACCGAGAGCGCGGCGATCAGCAGCCCGCGGGTGGCGGAGGCCTGCTCGGTGGCCTGGCCGAGGGCGAGCGGGGCGCGGGTGGCCTCGGCCGCGCGCGGCGGGGTCTTCTCGGCGAGTTCGTCCGCGAGCGCGTGGAGCTTGGCGATGACCTCGGAGTAGGCCTGGTGGGCCTCCAGTGCCGTGCCCTTGCCGCTGAGCGCGTCGCGGCGCAGGGACGGGATGGTGGAGAGGTCCCGGCGCAGCGCGGCCGGGGCCGTGGGCCGGATCTCGTCGATTTGCTGGTCGACGCGGGCGCTGCGGCTGCGGGAGTCGTCCTTGCCGCCGGACGCCTCGTCACTTCCGGACGCGATCCGGGCGGTGACGTCGTCGCGCTCGTCCGCGAGGGCGTGGGCGAGGGCGATGGCCTGCTGGTTCAGCTCGGCGAGGGTGACCAGCCGCTGCGATTCGTTCAGTTCGGAGGAGGCGGCGAGGATCGCGGGGGTACCCGCCGCGATGACCGTGATGCCGACCACCGCGACACCGGCGACCAGCCGGCTCCGCACCCGCACGGGGCGCCGGGTGTTCCCGCTCTCGGCAGGTGCCGGTGGCGTCGCCCCGGAACCGCTCTGCTTGCCGCCCTTGCTCCGAGGCCGCTTCTTCTGCACCGGTGCTCGCAATCTTGACTCGTCCGCCTTGAAGCAGAGGTGACGCACGGTCACATGTAACGAGCGCCCCGACCCCTGGTACGGCTTCTGACCATTCCAGTGCTTTTGAGAGGGGGGCGCGCATCAACCACTCCGCCACCTGAACGAGTGAACATCACTCCAGAGTTGGCGAACAAGTTTGCCCCGGAGGCGCCTCGGCCACACCTGGTGCTTGGGCTGGAACTTCCGCTCAGGCTTTGGCAGGATGCCCGCCCGCACGCCCAACGGAGCCACTCCTTCCGCTCCAGGCGCTCGCCTGACCTGCTGGTACAAACCAATTCCGGCCGGGTGCAGGGCTCGTGAAGGCGACGTGCAGACTGGTCGTATGCGCATCGAACTGGCAACGGCCGCCGGCAACCCGGAACGCCCGAACGAGGACTGGGCCGCCACCTCTCTTCCCGCTTCCGGCCAGGGTGGGGCACTGGTCGTGCTCGACGGGGTGACGCCGCCCCGGGGCGACGACGGTTGTGCGCACTCGGTCGCCTGGTTCACCGCCCGGCTGGGCGGCGCACTGATCGAACTGTCCGGTTCGCGGCGGGATCTGACCCTTCAGGAGATCCTGGAGACATCCATCCGACGCACCGCCGACACGCACCGTTCCCTGTGTGACCTTTCTCACGTGCGTACGCCTCAGGCGACTGTCGTCATGGCGCGCTGGGACGACCACGGGGTCGAGCATCTGGTGCTCTCCGACTCCGTACTCCTGTTCGAGTCGCACGATGGGAGCGTGCGCCCCCTGCTCGACGACCGGCTCGACCGCCTGCCGCCCGGTTCGCTGCGCACCGAGGCACTCGCCGACTCCTTCCGGAACAAGGAGGGCGGCTTCTTCACCGCCGCCGCCGACCCTTCCGTGGCGGCCCGCGCGATCACCGGCCACACCCCGCGCGACCGGGTGCGGGCGATCGCCGCGCTGACCGACGGGGCGGCCCGCTGGACCGAGATGTTCCACGAGGGCGACTGGGCGGACTGCCTCGGGGTTCTCCACAAGGACGGGACCCAGGGGCTGATCGACCGGGTCAGGGCCCTGGAGTACGCGGACACCGGGCGCAGGCACCTGCGCCGCAGCAAGACCCATGACGACGCGACGGCGGTCTACGCGGTGCTGTGACTGCCGCTCGCACAGCGCCTGTGAACTACTGCTCGCGCGGTGCTGTGACAGCGGTTCAGGCGGTGCTGCGAGGCACACCGGAAGGCGCCCCCGCCCGCGTCAGTCCTCGGCACGCTCGTTCAAGTGGTGCAGCAGCCGGGCCAGTTCGGCCACCTCGGCCCGGTCCCAGTCGTCGAGCTTGCGGACATAGCGCTCACGGCGGGCATCGCGCACGCTGCGGTAGCGGGCCAGCCCCTCGGCGGTGAGGCGGACCAGGAAGGCGCGGCCGTCGGCCGGATCGGGTTCGCGGGCCACCAGTCCGAGGTCTTCCAGGGCGCGCAGTTGACGGCTCATGGTCGCCTTGCCCACCCCGAAGTAGGCCGCCAGATCGGTGGCCCGCTGCTGCCCGGCCGACTCCAGCCGGACGAGCAGTCCGTACGCGGCAGCCTCCAGATCCGGATGGACCTCGCGCGCCATCTCGCCGGAATTGGACCGTGCCCGGCGCAGAAAGACGGCCAACTCCCGCTCCAGAGCGAGGAATGCGTGGTCCACACCACTTCCGCCGGTCGCGCCGGGTTCACTACCGCTTTCGCTCCCGTGCACGTCAACACCCCTCGTGAGCTTTCCTGTCACTGAAAATTTCTTTCGCCGCTGGTCATCGCCGCAGCTCCGCCAGTATTTCGCAGGCGTAGACCAACGGCAGCTACCAGGCCCCCTTCCGCAGCACGGGTCTACGTGCGTAGCGTCAGCCCTGGCATGTTCACACCATTACATGCCGGCAGGGGTGCGCTCCGCGTCCCCCTGGGATCAGCACGTCCCCCCACCACGTCCCTCGGAGGCACTCCCATGCCGGTGCTCAGATCCACTTCCAAGACATCCCGCCGCTCCCGCTTCGCGGCGGCCGGGACCCTGCTCGCAGCCCTCTCACTGCTCCTCACCCTGCCCGGCGCGGCGAGCGCCGCCGCCGGCCAGGACGCGGCGGCCGCCAAGAAGCCCGCCCGCGGCACGGCCACGATGGGCATGGGTGTCATCACCCACGACGGCCAGGACGGACTGCCGCGGGAAACCCTCGCCGCCCAGACCGAAGGCGTCGACGTCTCCGGCCACCAGGGCAACGTCGCCTGGTCGACGCTCTGGAACAGCGGGGTGAAGTGGGCCTACACCAAGGCCACCGAGGGCACGTACTACAAGAACGAGTACTTCGCCCAGCAGTACAACGGCTCCTACAACGTGGGCATGATCCGGGGCGCGTACCACTTCGCCACCCCGAACACCACGAGCGGCGCCACCCAGGCCAACTACTTCGTGGACAACGGGGGCGGCTGGTCGCGGGACGGCAAGACGCTGCCCGGCGTGCTCGACATCGAGTGGAACCCGTACGGCGACCAGTGCTTCGGCAAGACCGCGGCCGGCATGGTCTCGTGGATCCGCGACTTCGTGAACACGTACAAGGCGCGCACCGGACGCGACGCGGTCATCTACACCGCGACCAGCTGGTGGAAGACCTGCACCGGCAACAACGCGAGCTTCGGCACGACCAACCCGCTGTGGGTGGCCCGCTACGCCTCCACGGTCGGCGAGCTCCCGGCCGGCTGGGGCTTCTACACGATGTGGCAGTACACCTCGTCCGGCCCCACCGTCGGCGACCACGACCGCTTCAACGGCGCCCTCGACCGCGTACAGGCCCTCGCCAACGGCTGAGTCCGCCCGCCACGCCCTCGCGGCCCACCGCTTCACACCGTAGAGCCCCGGTTGGTCCTTGAGTTCTAGTGGTCGTCGCAACACCCCAGCTCAGGGGATGCGATGGACTTCGAGATCCGGGAGGACCGTCACCGGAAGGGACGCCGTCTGA
>NZ_JBIWKI010000039.1:0-60931 GCF_044765565.1 Streptomyces sp. NPDC102437
TCTTACAAAGCAGATGTCGGCGGTTCGAAACCGTCCGCGCCCACAGTAGGAAACCGCAGGTGAGAGCCTGATCGGGCCCTCCGGTTCACGTGAGCCGGAGGGCCTTTTTCATGATCGATGCCACATGGATGCCACATCCCCAAAAAATGAGCCCTGCTCATCACTCGTTCGGGGAGGTGGCGCGGTGGTGCTGACCACGTAAAGTACGGCGCATGGGAGGGGCAGGTGTGCCTCCCCGCGTGCGCCTGACGTGCGCCTCCCACTACCTGCGCGCCCCGGCCGGGGAGGGCTAGGGCCGCAGAACAGAAGACCCCCACCGCATACAGCTCGGTGGGGGTCTTCCGCTATCCCAAACGGTAACCGCCCCGCGCCCGGATGTGGGCGCGGGGCGGGACGCCTTGACCGAGTCGTGGCGTCATCCGGCGCGATTCGGCGGACGCGCGAACGCCGATGCGCAAGTAGAAGCAGTGGTGATACCCACGCGAAAGCTTGATCAACCATTTTGCGGTTGACCGTAAAGACAAGGCGATCATGCTCCGGTGACCGTGGGCGAGTGCACCCCCAACCGATGCCTGCAGAGCGCGTCACCGCCAGGCGCCGGGAAATCGGCGACCAGATCCGTGCCGCCCGGCTCTACGCGAACCTCTCCCAGGAGGAAGTCGCACTCCGGGCCGGCATCACGCTCGGCCCGTACAACCGGATCGAGCAAGGCCACGCCGCGGCACGCATTGACACCCTCATCCGGGTCGCCGACGCGATCGGTGTGCCGCTCGCCGACTTCGTCCGGGAGTGACCCCGCCCGGCCCCAGGCCGCCGACGGCATTGGGGTCGAGCGGGAGTAGGACCCGCCCGCGGCTGGTCGGCGCGATGAGCAGCCGCGAGCGGGAGATCAGGGCCGGCCGCTCGGCTCTGGCTCGGCGGGCCACCGTGTGCCGGGACGGTCCCACGACGGTCGGTGGTAGGGGTCGTAGTGGTCGCCCGTATGTCCAGGCTCCCGCGTGCACCGGGCGTTCGTCTTCGGGTGCACGTCCCAGCAGTAGCAGGGGATGATGTCCGACGACTCGTCCCTCACCGGCGTGCCTCCCGCCAGGCGCGGCCGAGCTGTACCACCGTGGTGCAGGCGGCCCCAGCACGGCAGGCAGCGCAGGTCAGGGTGTGCCCGAGGAGCGTGCGGTACTCGGCGTCCGGTGCGGGCTGCTTCTTCGCCAGCGCGGTCATTGGTGGGCCCTCCAGCACGTGGGGCAGCAACGAGGGAACCAAAGGGCTGACGTGCCGTGCACGGTGACCGGGCGGGGTCCGAGATTGTGCGACGCCCCGGCAGCCAGCGCGATGGCGCACCAGACGCAATGCGCACCGCGCTGCTGAGCGTCGGAAAGGCCCAGCGGATCAGGCAGCAGTACCGCGTCATCAGCGGACGGCGGCATCGGCGACTCCAGACCAGTAGCGGGTGTGCACCCACACGAGGCGATCGGCCAGACCCGCCCCAGCCCCGCCAGGACGACCTGTCCGGCAGGCGCAAGCCACCGGGTGACAGCACCGCAGTGCCAGCAGGCTTCGCCATGAAGACGAGCGATGCTCACCTGCCCTGGCACAAGCACAGGCGTACTCATGGGCCCCTCCTCCTACCCGTTGATGCGGACAGGTACAGAGTGGAGCGACGGAAGAGGCACAACTGCTACAGCCTGTAGCAGTCCGTCAGACAGCGCCGATCCAGTGAGCGAAGTGCGACAGCGACTCGGCGTCCGATCGGTGGAACCGCCGCAGGCTGCTGGCGACTTCACGCGCCCACGGGTGCTCGCGCGTGTGCTGCGGGGCTGCTGCGCGGGCCACCTTGAGGCTCTCGAACGCGTCCGCCTGGAGCCCGGCCCAGTCCTGTGCGCGGGCCAACTCGATGTAGAAGCCGCTGCGGCGCTCGGCCGGCAGGTCGGCGGGCGGCTTCCACACGGTGGCCAGGCGCAGCGCACGGTCGACATGCTCGGAGCCAAGGCTGACAGCGACAGATACCTCGTGAATCCGAACCGAGTCCGGACCGAACGTGGTGCCCTGGTAGACGCCTTCGCGCGCGACCTGATCACCGAGCTGCTGGGCATGCTTCAGGTGGGTGTCAGCGGCGCCCACGTTTCCGTCACGCCCAGCGATCACGGCGGCCCGCATGTGGAGCGCGCCGCGAGCAGCGGCCTCCGAGCGGGACGACGGTGCAGGGGCCGCCTCGATCGCCTGTTCCAAGGCGGCTAAGCCGACAGCATGGGCCTGGGCTGCGAAGGAGACCTCTGTCCGTACGTACGCCGTGGCAGCCTGGACGAGAGGATCCTCCGCGCGGTCAGTTGCCCAGCGCATCAGGTCAATCAGTCGGGCAGATAGATCACGTGAGCCGTACTTGAAGGCGAGCGCGTCAGCGGTGCGGGCGGCAGCAGCCAGCATTCGGGCGGCAGTCTGCTGCTCGGCGCTGCGCGCGGCGTGGGTGTACCGGATGGCGTCGTGCAGCAAGCTGGGAATCTCTGCCGCGATTCGCCCGTACTGGGCGGCGAGCCTCCAGCCCACCGCTGCGTTGATCGCCTCTGCCAGTTCGTCCGGTGTGCGGGTTGGAGGACCTTGCGGAATGTCGTACCCGGCGAGAACCGCAGACAACTCCGGCAGAGCTCGGTTCACGCGGCGCTCGGTACCGACGTACCCAGTGCGTAGCTGCGTGGCATCTACCTCAAGGGCAGCGGCGACCGCTTCGAGCACATCGTCGCTCGGCCTCCGCGCACCACGCTCGATGGCGCGGATGGTGGCGTAGGAGATGTGCGATGCGGCAGCGAGACCGGTCTGGGTGAGACGACGTGCGCGGCGGCGTGCAGCGATTCGCTCACCGACCTCGCGCGGGGAGTCGGCGGACATGACCCGACCGTACCCGCACCGTCACTGTGCGGGTACGAAATCGCGTGCACTGCCTACTCGTCAGTGATCGCGGTCAGGTCCATGAGTGAATCGATCACCCAGTCCGCGGCCTCCTGCACCTGCGGGTCGTTTGCCCACAGGTGTCCCCACGGCCCACGGCGAAGATGGGCCGTGCGAAGCCCAGCCTGTGCGGCCGGGAAGACGTCATTAACGGGGTGGTCGCCGACGTAGATGGTGTCCCAAGCCAAGGCCCCGGAGGCATCGAGGACGCGGGCGAAAAATTCAGACGACGGCTTGGCGCATCCCCACTCCCCGGAGGTGGCGATGAAGTCGGCCGGCAGATCCAGCGACCGCAGCAACTGCCCGGCCTTCGTGGTCTGATTGCCCGCAATGATGACCTTGACGCCGAGATCCCGCAGTGCGGTGAGCGCAGGGCGAACGTCGTCGTACAGGTCTGCCTCGTCGAGGTCCTCGCCGCGGCCGGCGGCCTCGCGGGCTGCGTACTCGGCCGGGATGTCGATGTCTGGCTTCAGGAGACGGAGGGCCTCGGCGTTGTCGAGGCCCTTGACGGTGACGGCTCCGACGAGTGCGGACACGGTGTGTCTGGAAACTCCCAACCAGTCGGCCCAGGAGGCCCAGTAGCGGTCGTCGCGGACGAGGGTCTCTCCGATGTCGAACACGATCGTTTGAATCACCTGGCGAGCCTACGGGGGGTCGTCAGGTGCGCGGCATCACTAAGCGATCGGAATCAGCCACTAGTATCCGGCCGTGGCAATCGAACTGAGTGATGAACTGATCGAGCTGGAACGCGCCGCCTGGGCCGAGCAGCAGGAGAACCGGCTGACCGTGGAGACCGCGGCCCGTGTGCAGGCGGCGATCACCGCGCACGCCGAGACGATCGGCGAGAGCCGGTACGAGGTCGAGCGGGCACTGAAGCAGGCCGTCCGGCACCCGGCTGAGAGCGGCGACTGACCCCAGACGCGCGTACGCCCCCTCCTGCTCCTGCGGGATGGGGCGTACCTCCGCAGCTGCGGAGAGCGGGGGCTACTGGATGAGCGTCGCCCTCGGGGTTCGGTTCACCTCCGCGCGAGCGGAGAGGTGGACGCAGTGACGCGTCCAGATGGCAGTATCGCAGATCAGGCTCCCCTGCCCTACCAGCTCAAAGTGCAACTCACCGCAGGAGCGCGAGTACCCCCGTCGCGGTCCCAGCCACCCCGGCGAGCACCCCGATCGTCGGCATCGGCCACCGGCCCCGTTCCAGGGACGCCACCCGGTCCTGGAGCGCTGCGATGTCCGACTCGGCTGTAGTCGTCCGCTGGAGCGCGAGGTCGAGCCGACCGTTGAGTTCAGCGAACCCGGTCCTGATCTCGCCCTGCATCTCGGCGAGTTCGACAGCGACTCGATCGCTTCCCTGCTGCGGAGTCACTGCCGCTCCCGCACGGTCTCGGTGAGTCCCGGCCCGGTCCCAGTGCCGGCCGTGCTGATCGAGGTCAGTACGGCCAGGAGCGCCGCGCTCCCCGCGAGCGCGAGCGCCTGGCTCCAATCCGCGTCCAGGACATCCGCCGCAGAAAGCCCCAGGGCGGCGAGGAGAGTCTGCGCAGCAGTCCGCACCGCACGCTCGGCAGTGGCGGCCCAGAAACCGCCGCTGATCAGGGAAGCCATCAGCCGTCCACCGACCCGATCAGAGCGGCCTCGATCCGCGCAGCCGCAGCCTCGACCCGCTGCGCCGCAGCCTCGGCCCGGATGGCGTACGACGCCGCGTCACGCAGCACCGATTCGGGCGCCCAGGTCGGATTGTCGGGAGTCGCGCGGCCCTCCGGCGGGGTCATCGAGTCGGTGCGCCACACGGCGTCATAGATGTCGCGCTTGGTGATGCCTGCCATGGGGTCCTCCTCCTGGTCCGAGCCGGGGTTCCAGCTCGCGGGGTGCTTGAGTCGCTCCGCCACGTCGGCGCGGAGCTTGGTCATCGTGAAACCGCGGGGGTCGACCTTGTCGCTCGACCACTCCAGGTGGCCGATCACGGACTTGGCTGACCACCCGTGGGCCCGGCAAAGGGCGGCCTGGACGCGGACGATCGCGTCGTACTGCGCCTTGGGCCAGGGATCCTTGCCGTCGCCGAGGTTCTCGCACTCCCAGCCGTAGAAGTGGGCATTGCCGTCGACCCCGTTGCTGTTGCCGCGGGTCGGCGCGGTTGGGCGGGTGCCGTACGACTCGGCCGCTACCTGGTCCAGGACGCGCGGGTCACCGCCCCCGGCGTGGTTGGTGCGGCCCCAGCCGACCAGGTGTACCCGGCCGTCCTTCGCGATCATCCCGTGGCACAACGGGCCAGGCAGGGCCGTGTAGCCGTCGCGGACCATCCGGACCGTCGCTGCGGTTCCCTTGGTCACGGTGTGATGCACGATGCTGCCGTTGACCGGGCCCCAGGGCCCCTTCGAATTCCGGTTGTGCGTACGCCAGTTCCCGACCTCGACCACGCACGCACCCTCACCGCGCAGCGCGGATATGGCCTGCTCTGCACTCAAAGACTTCGCCATACAGCGCTCCTCAACCTGTGGAACAAAAAATGTTCCTGACTTTTCCGATGAAGCCGTTCGCCGATCCATTCACTGACTCGACCTTCTCCACCCAGAAATATGGGCCCCGCCACGTCGAATCCACAGCTGTCACCGTGTACTTCGTGCCATCTGAGATGGTTCGCGTGAACGTGATCTGATCAGCCGTGACGACCAGCTCGTAGGCGTTCCACACGTTCGCTGCGATAGCGGGACTCGTCCGAGTGGCCAGCACCGTGTACGCGCCACCAGCAGCGAACACTCCGATCCCGATCTCACCGTTCTGCCGCTGGTAGACCCGGTACCCACTCGGTGCGGCCGCCCGCATCCCGGACGGATTCAGAACCGGATCGCCTTGCGGCCACGAGTACAAATCCGTATCCGTCGGTGCCCCGAACAGCAGCCCCATTCGCGCACCCGTCGCAGACGCAGGAGCCAGCGAAACCCACTTCATGTCCACAGTGATGCGGTAAGCCGCCGGATTCTGCACCGGGCATTCCCACCCGCACAGCACGGACACCCGGTCGCGGCCGCCACCCCACCCGGCCGGCAGCAGCAGGCCCTGCTCAGCATCCTCTGTACGTCCGCGCGCGGACGGGTTGGAAATCGTCTGTTGATCGGTGAGGTAAGTCAGCTGCCCGTTCCCCATCCGGCGGTGCTCCCACGGGTCCAGCTCCGACCGGTACTCACGGCCACCCAGCCCGGCCACCGTGCCGGGGCCCCGGTAGTAGACCGGGTCGTATTGAAGAGCCCCGCGGATCCCCAGAGCGGAGACGCGGGCATAGTCAGACTGGCGGCTGGTGCCGCGCATCAAGACCTGGATCCCGGCGTCCTTGTACGCAGTGAACACCGAGTCCGCGTACCGGCTGTACAGGGCGATCCACTCCACGCCCGCAGCGGTCAGATCCGCCACCGGGTATGGCAGCGTCGCCTCGCCCCACGTGGCCGGCCTCAGCGGCATCATGATCGCCGTCATCCCGCGGTTCTGCACAGTCGTCGCGTTCGTGAGCTCGCGCACCCCGAGCAGGGCCCAGGACTGGGCGCAGTGATCCAGCACAGCCTGCATCGGTCCGAGGATCGCCGTAGCCTCCAGTACCGACGTCCCCGCCGGATCCGTCGACGCATCGAGCAGCGCCACGGCCTTCCCGTCGATCATCCGCATGAAGTCCGTGATCAGCGGCTGGTAGTACCGCTGAGCCAGCCACCCGTACCAGCCGCCGCGGCGGTCCTTCCTCTTCTCCAAGTCGACGTCGTCGTCGCCCCAGTTCCACGCCTGCGGATCATCGACGTCCCCGGCGTAGTTGTACGCCGAGCGGATCGTCGCCGAGCTCATCTCCCGCGCGTCCTGGGTGAGATACAGCGACGACCGGCCAGCACTCAGCCGGTGATCCGCGTACTCGGTCACCACACCGACACCGTCGGAAGAGGTGGCAGCGTGGAAATGGATGATGTCGACGCCCGCGGCGAGGCAATAGTCGACCTGGTAGGGGGACGAGTAGGGGCCCATGAGACCGGCGAGGTCGTGGGCGCCGACTACGTTCGGGGCGGCCGGCAGGGACTCGATCGGGCGGGCGCACACGTCCGGTACCGGAGTCTCGCCGCCGGGCGCGTAGAGGCACCCGTCGGCCCCGAACCGCAGGTTGTTGCCCGTGTCCCTGCTCAGGCAGACCTGGAGCTTGTCCGTCCCCTTGTCGTACGTCAGCCCCGCCCCGGCGATGTCCCCGAACAGGCTTCCCTTGTCGACACCAAGCCGCCACGGCAACGCTACCGAGCCGTTGCCCTCCTTGGTGAGCGGCCCCTCAACCTCCAGCACGCAGCTGCACGTCCCGCCGCCGCACCCGCACCTACCAGCCATTGCCACCCTCCTCGAACTCGAACGGAACCAACTGCTCCTGGCCATCGGCGTCGATGACCTGCTCCACCCACCGGCCGTCCACCCGCATCACGAGGCGCCCCGCCGTCCCACCGGACGACATCACCGCCCGGCCGATTGCCCGCTGAGCCGCCACCGCAGCTCGCAAGGGCCTCTGGGCCGCGCGCTGGCCCGCCAACGCACTCATTCGCTCAGCTCCTCGTCGACATCAGCGAGCGGGATCAAGGCGATCCCAACCGTCTCGCCGCCCCGGCCCCACGTCACCTCGACGTCGGACAACAAGAACCCGGCCGCGATTGGGGCGCACAGCTCGTCGGCCAGCAGATCGATCCTCACCCCAGGTACGAGCTGCCTGATCGTCACCGGGGCGTCTGGGGTCAGCTGCGCGCTGTCCGGCACGTTGATCACGGTCGGGACCGGATACCGCCCGGCGATCGCGTCACGGGCGGACTCCCGCAGGTCGCCTGCGGTCGCGTCCTCTTCCTGAATGCGTACGAGGATGTCGAGGCGTCCGTACGGGGTCCTGGTCTTCCCGGTGCCGAGCGTTCTCCCATCGCTGATGTCCTGGCCCTGCTGGCTCGTCGCCCACCCGTACGTGGCGCCCTGCCTACCGTCCTTGATGACCTCGATGTCCCCAGCGAAGTGATCGAGGGTGAGGCGGGCGGCGGCGCGCGCGCCCGTCAGGCTGCGCCGACCACGGAGGAGCAGCGATCGGCCCACCGTGGTCCAGGTCAGGCCCCGCTTGGTCCACTCGCGGAGGATGTCGCCGAGGTACTCCGTCCAGACCGTTTGGTTGCTGGAGCCGTCTTTCTCGACCTTGATCGGAAGCAGCCCGGCATCAGAACGGGTGATGTACGGCAGGATTCCCGGGTAGTCCAGGTCGGCGAGCTGGAACGCTTGCAAGTTGAGCCGGATGTGGTTCGCCGCGATGTACGTGATCGGGCCCCGCCGGCGCCCCTCGCCGTCCGCCGTCGCCGCCGTGTACGTGACGCGGAACGTGTTCACGAGGTGGTCGAACCAAGAGAACACGTCGGCGGCTTCGATCACGATCGAGGCGCGACGCATCACGATGCGCTGGATTGGCCCCTGCCACACCAACTCACCGTCCCTGTACAGCGTCAGCTCGTGCACCCACGGAGACACATCGCCGAGCTGCCCACAGCAGTCCGCGGACACGTCGGCCATGGCGATCGTCACCGACGCCTCGCTGATGTCGTTGATCGTCCGCGACCACGACACCGCCGTCAGAGTGTCGAGCGACACGAACGGCAGGGCACCGCCCCGCCAGTGCACCATCGCCGTGTACGAGGCCGCGCACCCCAGCTCGGTGTCTTGCTGCCCCACCGGGCCCGACGTGCCGCATCCGCCCTCGGGCACGTACGTGACCGGCGGTGCTGCCTCCTCGTCTGTGGCCCCGGTCGTCCGGCCGATGACCAGCCGATACGTGACCGGCACACAGGCCGGGGGCGCCGGGTCGAACCACGCCCCATCCGCTGGCAGCGTGGCGCCCTGGCCGGCCACGAGTACCTGGTCCATGCCGCCGACGGTGCGGTAGATCGTCCACGACTGCACGGTCGCCGTGTCGGCGACCAGCGTGGTGACCTGCACGCCGGGCTGCGGCTCGGAGACGACCTGCGCGGTGATCTCCAGGGCCTCCTGGATCACCTCGGTGATGGCGTACAGGTTCATCAGCCGGGGCGTGGTGTCGCTGCTCGCGTACCCGAACACGAGCTGTGGGCCGCTTGGCACGGACCAGACCCCGATGGACTCCGGCTCCCGGTACGTCAGGTCAAGAGCGTGCTGGTCACGCACACGCTCAACCGTGACTCCGGTCCGGATGTCGATGACGGTGAACCACGTGTTCCCGCCGCCGCCCGGCGGGTTGGTGTCGCTGTAGCCGGTGCCGTGGAACTGGTAGATGTAGTCCCCGCCCAGGCACCAGGACTGGAAGTCTGGGTAGGACGGCCGCGCGAACTCGTACAGCGGCTGGCTGAAGTTCTTCGCCCGCCAGTCAGCGAGCCCGAACACCAGGTACCGGGTGCCGGAGCCGGTGTTGTAGGCGACAGCGAACCGGCCGCCCGTCACGTCCAGCGACGGGGTGATGCTCGTGGCGCCCGGGACCGGGTCGAAAACGTTGACCGACGGGTCGCCCACGTCGATCACCTTGCCCGGCTGGAACGGCAGGTACGCGATACGGCGCCCGTGTGCGTTCGTGCCGATCGGCTGCTCCACCGCGTCGTAGGCCAGCCACAGGTACGGCACTCCGTTGACCGTCTCGGCGCCGATCCCTGAGCCGTGGTCAAAGCGCCGGACGTACATGACGCCCAGCACCTTGCCGGTCAGGTCGAGCTGGTTGATCGCCAGGTCACCGCGACTGTCCCGGGCGCCGGTCGGCGGCGGCCCGGACTCGCCCGGCAGCGTCACCCCGTTCGCGATGACCTGCGTCACGTAGACACGCTGCCCGGCCGGGTCGTACGCAACCTGCTGATGAACTCTGGTCTGGTCCAGGCGTACGCCGAGCATGACCGGCGCTGCAGGTGCAGTGAGGTCGGAGCGTTCTGCCACTGGTCACCCCACATCCGATCTGGGCACAAGCAGCACCCTGGCCGTCGCGTCCCCTGCCGTGTAGGCGGCGTCCGACCAGATCTCGATACACAGCCCGGCCGGGCAGCTGAATGTCGGCCAGGCGAAATGGCCGCCCTGAGGCCCGTACACGATCGGCGTCGACGTCGCCATGCCGAACGGGATCTGCTCGCACTCGACGACGCTGCGCTGCACGCGGCCGTCGATCCGCAGGTGCGACCCGGCCGGCAAGTAGCTGAGGTTGATGTCCGTGCACACGTTGCACGGATCGGCCACGTCCTCGCAAGGGTTGCCCTGCGGGTTCGTCCAGAACCGCACGATCAGCCTGCGCATGTCCTGTGCCCCGGCCCGGACTTCGAGGACGGGCACCGTCTCCAGCCAAGCGGACTGCGTCAGCGGCGACACCGAGACCAGCGACCGCCGGAACGTCCCCAAACCGCTCGGGTAGCACGGCGAGGTCGGCGCTGGCGGCCGAGGCGGCAGCGGCGGCGACGGGCACAGCGGATCCGTGGCACACGGCGCAGCGGTGACGCACTGCTCATACACCTGATCCGGGTCGACCGGACCGATCACGTCACCAGTACCCAGCGGCACCCAGTCCGTCAGCGTCGCCAGCGGCTCCCGGTAGATCCACGGCTTGCCGGCCACCAAGGTGAAGGTGACCGTTGCGAGCACGGCCCCGGACCCGAGGTACTGGGTCTCGGTGACCTGCGGGCCGTCGAGAACGCCCACGTCGTACAGGTGCCGCAGCTCGCGGTCGCCGTCGACAGGGCAGCAGGAGAACACGCACATCTCGTCCCCGTTGCACGTCCCGCACGCGGATCCCTGGAGGGCGATCGACAGCCACTCCAGCCCATACGACAGCGCGCATTCGTCAACGGCGATCAGCAGCACCGTGTACGCGATCTCCCGGTGCTGGCGCCGGACCGGGCCGAGCGCGGCCCCGTCACCGACGAGCGGCACCGGTTCGCGAGTGATCGGCGACGAGGAGAACCCAGCCACGGACAGCCCGAGCACGCCAAGCACACCCGACGACTCCGGGACCGCCGGGTCGTGCCACGGGGCCTTGTCCGTGACCGGGTCCACGTACGGCAGATCCCCGACTGCGGCCGGGATGTCCGGGCACGGGTCGCACTGCACCGGCACCCCGCGGGCCCGCGCGTACACCGCGGCACGCGCGGAGTTGATGACCTCGTTCCCGGCCAACTCCAGGTAGTCGACGAGCACCCCTCACACTCCCGCTGCTCGGGCGATCTGCCCCTGCAAGTGCTGGGCGAACACCATGGGGTCGGACATGCGGCTGTTGATGTTCCAGTTGTTCGTGATTTGTGCCCCAGCGCTGACACCCTGGCGGGCCAGCAGGTCCAGCAGCCCGGACTGCTGCGCTAGTTCGGCGGCGCGGCGCGGCCGGGTCAGGGGGATGACGACTTCTCGGCCGGCCTCGCCGATGAGAGCAGCCGTCGGGATGTCGACGATGCCGCCGTTTGCGAAGGGCAGCAGGTCTCGGACGGCAGACGGCAGGCCGCTCTTGATCTTGTTCACGATGGTCGAGCCCACGTTGCCGAGAGCCGCCGCGATCTTCTGCGGCAGGCTGGTGAAGAGATTGGCGATGCCAGAGATCAGGCTCGAAACCGTGCTGGTCACCGTCGACTTCACGCTGTTGAAGATCCCGGCGATCTTCGATCCCAGCCCCGACAGCGCTGATCCGATCTTCCCTGGTAGCCCGGTGAAGAAGCTGGTAACCGAGCTGATGAGTCCCGTGACGATCGAGATCGTGCTCGACTTCACCGAGTTGAAGATGCCGGCCACCCGGCCGGGCAGCGCGGCCAGGGCTGCCCCGATCCGCGCGGGCAGCGTCTGGAAGAAGACCGTGACGGAGTTGATGAACCCCATGACGGCCGAGGTGACGGTCGTGAAGGCCGACGTGAAAGCGCTGATGAGTGTCTGGCCCAGCGAAGTCAGGGCAGCGGCGATCTTCTGCGGCAGCTCCGTGAAGATGAAGATGATCGCGGCGATCCCGGTGAGGATTGCGATGCCTACCTGTGCGACTGCCGAGGTGAAGAGGTCCAGCAGCATCCCCGGCAGCGCGGAAAGGAAGCTCATGATCCTGCCCGGCAGCGCGGTGAAGAACCCGACCACGGCGTCGATCCCCGACGAGACGCCGCTCGTGATGCTCGCCCACAGCCCGCTGAAGAACCCCGACAGCGTCGAGCCCAGCGTCGACAGCGCGCTGGTGATCCGCGAGGGTAGCGCAACGATGAAGTTGATCGCCGAGGTGAGCCCGTCGATCAGGAAGACCAGGGCGCCGACGATGCCCTCGATGATGGGGATGAGCAGGTTGAGGTTGAACCACTGCTGGAACGCGGCGTAAACCTGCACGGCGGGGACGACGAGCCTGATGAGGTACGAGACCAGAGGGGCGAGGCTGGTCACGAGGTTCGCGATCGACGGGATGAGCGGGATAACCGCCTGGACCAGCGCGTCGAAAGCCGCGTTCATCGGCAGGAGGGCCGGAATCAAACCCTTAAGAAGTTCCGAGATGAGCGGTCCGACGGCGGTGATGATCTGCCCGAGCCCGTCCGCGAGGGACTGGAAAAGGGGGACGAGTGAGGTGATCGCCTGGGAGAGGATCACGCCGAGGACGGCACCGAGCTGCTGAAGGACCGGCATGAGGGGCTCGACGGCCTGAAGGGTTGTCTGGAGGAGCTGGCCAATCGGGGCGAGGAGCGGTGTGAGCGCCTTGAACGCCAGCGCGAGAACGTTCCCAACAATCCCCGCGAACTGCGTGAGAAGCGGGACGAGCAGACCGATGATCGGCCCGATCTGGGAGACGAGTTCCGCGAGGAACCCTCCGAGCGCCGCGGCGAGCGGCGTGAGGGCCTGTTCGAGCTGCTGGAACGCTGCGGTGATCACCGGCAGGACCGGTCCGAGCGCCGACGTCAGCGTGTTCACGACCGGCGCCAACGCGGTCGCCAGGAGGCTCAACGCGTTCCCGAGCAGTGAGTTGAACGTGACCGCGAGCTGAGTGATGAGCGGAAGAAGCGGCTGGATCGCCGCACGTACGGTGTCGAAGATCGCGGAGAGTCCGGCAAGCTGTCCGCCACCGCCGGCCGCCAGGGCCCCGAAGAGATCGCTGAGAATGCCGCCGACGGACGAGACGAGCGCACCGAGCTGCTGGAACACCTGGAGCGCGCCCTGCACCCAGGCCACGGCCTGGCCGCCCTGTGCGGCCTGCTGAAGGAACGTCCCGAACCTCGCCCCGAGCGAAGCGATCGCGGACCCGGTCTGTGCCCCGAATGCTTTGGATACCGCGCCGCCGACCTGGACGAAGCCGGAGATCACCGGGCCGAGCGCTGCTGCGAGGCCAGCAGTGGCCCGCTGGGTACCCATGAGGATGTTCTGGATCGACTTGATCCCGGTGGACGTCCGGAGGAAGTTCGCGATCCTCTCAGCAGCTAGGCCGAAGTTCCCCGCGACGCCCGCGAGCCCGGACTTGAGAGGGCCTCCGAGGGCTTTTGCTACGCCAGCGATCTGGCCGGCCAGCGGCTCGAAGAACGCGTCCTGGACCGTTGCCTTCAGCGCGTCGAACTGCGGCTTCAACGTCTGGAGTTCGCGTGCTGCGGACTGAGCGGCAGGCGAGAGGTTCTCCAGCGCCTGCTCGAACTTCTCGGCATCACCGCTCAGGGCCGCGCCGAACGCCTCACCTACACCGCTCAACGCGATCTTCAGAGCCGACGTCGCGACGACGACGCCGCCGATCACTGCGGGCAGTGCGGCCGTGATGCCGATCGCGGGAGCGAGCGAGGCCACGAAGCTGCTGATGCCGGCGGCGGCCGAGAGGAAAGCCCCGCCCAGGGCGCCGACGCGCAGGAGCCCGGCCAGGGACGATCCGAGCCGCCCGGCGATCCGGCCGATTCCGCCCAGCGCGCGGGTGAAGCGGTTGGTGTCCGGCTCCACATTGACCCGCAGCGTGGGCAGGTTGTGGGCGCGCAGCCGGGCGTCGAAGTCACTCAGGTCCGGCTCGACGCGGACACGCACCGGGTCGAGTCGGCGAAGCTGCCGTTGGAGATCGCGCTGGAAGCGGTTGGTGTCCGGTGCCACCTGGACGGCGATGCCGCCGAGGGCGCGGAGATCGCGCTGAAGGGTGCGCCCGAACCGGCTCACGTCCGGCGTGACGCGGACGGTCACCGAGACTGCGCGGACCGCCCGTTGGAGGGCCGCCTGGAACCGGACAGTGTCCGGGACTACGTCCACGGCCACCCGCAGCCGACGCACCGCCCGTTCGAGCTGCGCCCGGAAGGCGACCATGTCCGGCTCGATACGAACCGCGGCCGCCAGGCCGCGCGTCTCCCGTGCGAGGGCGGCCTGGAAGCTGGCGGTGTCTGGGGTGACGCGGACCGAGACGGCCGCCAGGCCCCGGAGCGCGCGCTGAAGATCAGCACGGAAGCGGGTGGTGTCGGCGTCTACTCGGACATTGGTGCTGATGTTGCGAAGGGCTCGCTGTAGATCGCGCGCGATCTGCCGACCAGCCCGCTCGCCCGTGCCGCGGATCGCGGTCTGGATCTGATCGTCGAGCGCCTGCCCCGCATCACGGCCGGCACGGGCGAGATCCTGCCGGAGCTGGGCAGCGTACGCCGCGGTGTCCGACGTGATCTGGACGGAGGTACGGCCGACCTGCGGCATGGGCTGGCACCTCCGAGCACGGGACGAGCACCCGCGTGGTCAGCGGGTGGTGTCCGGCCCAGTAGCCAGCGACGACAGGACGAGCGTAGGGGCGTGTACAGCCTGGCTACTCGTCGGAGTCGTCGGCGGCCATGGCCGCGATCTGCCGGGCCTGCGCCTCCATCTCGGCCGGGCCGAAGCCGCGAGGCACAGAGGTCTGAGTGCGGCACATCTCCGGCGGAGGGTCGAAGATCGCGCGCTCAGCCCGGTGCAGGTCCTTCTCCTCCTGTATGCCGTCGCACAGCCATGCCCACACCGAGGACACGATCCGGTGCCCGGACGCGGTGTCAGGGTCGAGGCCGCGGCGTGCACACCACGCGGACCAGTCCCGCCACCGCTCCTGAGCCAGACCACACAGCCGCTGCGCCGCCCACCACTCCACGCCGTACAGCTCCGAGGACAGGCCGAGCACGATCCGGAAAGCGGCGTGCCACGTCATCAGGTCGTACGGGTCGCGGAGCCGGTCGACTACGTGGTCGCGGTCCGGGCCAGCGAGGAGGCCGGGGAGGATCTGTGGCCACTGCCCGGACGCGGCGATACCGGCAAGGACTCGCCCGTCGGGTACGTGGAGCGTGAGGGGGGTGTCGTCGACGGTGATGGGCAGCGGCCCCGGCGAGGCGGGGCCGAACCTCACGACCGAGCAGGCCGGGCCGCGGCCGTCTTCTTCGCTACGGGGCGCTTGGCAGCGGTCTTCTTTGCGGCGCGTCGCTGCTCGCGGTTGCCGGTTGCCAGCCCCATCTCCTCCTGGTAGGTGGCTAGCTCGGGCTCGTAGTGCTCGACCAGCTTCTGCAGCAGGTCGTTGAACAGCTCGCTGACTGACACCGGGTTCTGCGCCGACCGAGCCTTGAGCAAGAGGTCGTCGGCGGCTGCCTCGTCGAATGTGTGCAGCAGAGCGTTGCGCAGCTCCGCGAGTACTCCAGCGGCGTCCTCGCGTGCGGCGACGTCCTGCATATACGAGAGCTGAAGCTGCACGGACGACGGATCGAACCCATGCGCCTCATAGCGGCTACCGTCCGACAACTCGACCGTGACTGGCGGCAAGGCGCTCGGGTCGAATCCGGATGCCTCGGACTTGATGACGAACTCGGTGGCCATGGTGTCCCCTTTGCGGTGGCGGTCTTTCGCTGCCGACCGTAGGGGTCAATACCGGACGGTCCCATCCACCGGACCCGGCGCCACGTCCCGCAACGCCTTCAGCAGGAACGGATTCGGGCGCTGCCCCTTCACAGAGCGGGCGAACACCCTGCCCCCGCCGCGGGGCTGCCACGACAGCACCCGCGCCCGCACCGGCCGGATCGGCTGCCCCGTCGGCCCGTAGACCCCGGTGCCCTCGTGGACGTACGCGGCGTACTCCAGATCCGAGTACACCTCGCCGACGACGAGGTTGCTGCGGACATCAACATCGGAGCGAATCGAGGCGCGTAGCGGGCCGTTGTCGACCGGGGCGAGGCGGCGCGCCTGATTCGCGGTCGCGGTCGTGACTTCGCCGACGACCTCACGGACCAGCTCGGCGATGGCAGCCTCGTCGACGTCCGTCGTCACTCGCACGGTCACTTCCGCCGCCTCTCCGCAGCCGCCTCGATCCGGGAGATCTCCACCTTTGCCCGCGCGAGCACCGCCGTCACCGCGACTACGCACCCGCCGAGGAGCACCCACACGAAAGCCGTCGTCCCAGCCATCTACACCTCCACCGTGATCTGCACCGTTACACCAGCGCATCCGCCCTGCGGCCCCATCGGAGTCACCGGGCCTGGCCATACCTGTACGTCCGTGAGCGCGTCGCAGCACGCCACGGCCTCGCGCAGCAGCCGGGTATCGAGGACCAGACCCCACGCGTCCGTCTCGCGCTGTTCGCACGTCGGCGCCGACTGCCCGTCCGGCGCGGTCACGGCAACGCACCGTGCGACCCCGACCTCGATGACGGTCTGCATCCGCCACGTCTGGCACCGGCGGCGCCGCTGATTTGTCACCACCGGGTCCTGCCGCACGACCCGCACCCACGCCTGCCCATGCCCGCCATCGCAGTCACACGAACAGAAATCCTGCGCGGGCGGCTGACTGCCCCAGGCCAGGCAGCATGCGCACGCCGGGCGGCCGCCAGCCGCGAGCGTCGCGCACAGGCACGCCGTCAGCCCGGACAGCACCGGCCCGAGCCGCGGATCGGCGTCCGGCGGCAGGATCACGTCGTCCACCGGTGTCGTCATCGGGGCACCCCCGGCCGGTACCGGCCAGCGACCGGGGCGGGCGGCAGGTCCAGGCTGAACACGGCCCCGAACTGCCGCACCCTGCCAGGGTTGACGAGCTGCACCCATGCCCACACCTGCGGCATGTGAGCCTGCAGGGTCTCCGGCCAGTCACCGGGCGGTACCACCTCGTACGTGACACCCTCGCGGCTGACGGTCTTCGTCCCCGCGGGGAGCGCGCACCCGCTGGCCGGGCCCGAGCACAGTTTGTCGATTTCGCAGGCGAGTTGCCCGACTGCCCGCCGCCCGGCCGCCGGGACCTCCAGGCCGCGCAGGTAGCGAACGGACAGAGTGCCCGGCTCGGTGTCCGGCAGCCGGAGATCCTGGCACTCCGGCCAGCACTCGCCGCCGCTACGAACGAGTTGCCCGCCGGTCGCCGTTCGGTGCAGGACGTACCCGGACGGGTCCACGACCTGCCCGTACTGCAGCACCTCGACCACGCTGTGCACGGGCCCCGGCAGGTCGATGACGCACAGCGGGACGCAGGAGCAGCCCGACGGCCCGCAGCCGCACGGCCGGTTGAACCACCGCCCGTCGTCGAGGACGGGCCGCAGCAGCCCGCCGCCCCCGTAGGACATCGAAGGCATCGGCTCGTCGCAGCCCTTCCGGCAGGGCCGCAGCACCTCCTCGCACAGCCCGTACCGGCCCGCGGTCAGCCTCCACAGAACCTCGGTCGCAATCTCTGCCGCAGCCTGCTGCGCCGGAGACCAGTCAGCCGGATCGGCCGGCCAGCCAGGGCAGCACGACGTATCTAGCGGCCACGGACCGCACGGCCCGTCGAGCACCTCATCCGGCACGGCCGGCCTCCTCCGAGCAGGGCGGGGCCACCCCGTGGATGGCCCCGCTTCGGCTACTTCTTCCGGGCCGCCCGCAGCCCGGCACCAGCACCCGGCGTGAACGTCGTGCTGGCCGTCTTCGACGCGTCGCCCACGGACGTGGCCGTGATGGTCTGCTCCGTGGTCACCGCAGCGTCGTAGACGTGGCTGCCGGTCGTCGTGCCCGCCGCGATCTCCACGGCCGCCGACCCGTCACCCCAGTTGACCGACACGGCGCTGTCGGCCGGGAAGTTGGCCAGCGTGGCGGTGGCCGTGTGCCCGGTGGCGTCGCCAGCATCCGCAGCTGCGGCCACCGACGGCGCGGGCGCCGCCGGGGTCGGGGTGAACGTGTTGTTCGCAGTCTTCGTGGTGTCCGTGGCCGAGGTCGCGGTGATGGTCTGCGCCCCGTCCACCCCGGCCGCGTACGCGTGCGTCGCGGTCGTGGTGCCTGCGGGCACAGTCTGAGCGGCGGTGCCGTCGCCCCAGTTCACGGTCACCGCACCATCCGCCGGGAACCCAGCGAGGGTGACGGCCGCCGTACGGCCGGTCGTGTCAGCCGGGTCCGCTGCCGCGGTCACCGTCGGGGTGGCAGTCGACGGGAACGGAATGTTGACTTCGACGGTGGTACACACGGTCGGGGCCGCCGCGTCACACACCTTGATCGTCTTGGTGCCGTCCGTCGCATACGCGTGAGACGCGGTGCCCTGCTCCGGCCCGGTCTCCACCGGAGACCCGTCGCCCCAGTCGATCGTGGTAGGTCCAGCCATGGGATGCCTCCTCAGGCGTTGTTGATGGTGAGCTGCGCCGTTCGGCCGGTCGCGTCAGCCGGATCGGCCGCGGCCTCGACCTTCGGGCCGGTCGGCGCCGGAGTTCCGGTGTTGTCGATCGTGAGGATCACCGTGCGTCCCGTGGCGTCCGCCGGGTCCGCCGCAGCAGCGACCTCGGGCGGTACCGCGCCCGGGTTCTCGGCCGGGACGAGGATCGCGGCGCGGGTGCGGTAGGTGTCGATGTCGCCACGCCGCACCGTCACCGTGTACACAGACGGGACCGAGTACTTGTGGATGACAGCGACTGTGCCGTCCGCGCCGACTGCGATCTCCTCAGGCTCGGTGCCGTCGCCCCAGTCGATGGTCGCGGTGCCATCCGACTGCGACGGAAGACCCACCTTCGCGGTCACCTCGTACGGGTCGTCCGCGTTCTCCGTGGACAGCACGAGGGTCGGCTCGTCGGCCGGCAGCGGGATCGTGACATCTCGGCTGGAGCAGACGACGGGAGTCTGCTTGTCGCACGCCTTGATCGTGTAGGTGCCGTCGGTGTTGTAGACGTGGGTGACCCACGCCCCGTCGGCCACCTCCTGCGGTGGGGTGCCGTCGCCGAAGTCGACCATGACGGGGCCGAAGCCATGGTTGTCCGCACGGAACCTGATCGTCTTCCGCGGGGATTCGTTGCCGATGCCGGTGATGTACAGGTCCGCCGGGTCCGGGGTCGGACGGTCGACGGGCTTGCAGCCGCACTCTGCCTCGGGCGGGCGGATCGTCGTCTTGAAGAAACGGCGGGGAGTCTTCGGCCCGACCGGCTTCAGTAGCGGTACCGGAATGCCTCCCGCTCCTGCCTGCACGTTGTACGGCCCGCGGCGCCAGCCCGCGCCGACCTTGGTCCGCCCGTTGAAGGTGAAGGTCACCGCATCGTTGCCGATTTCCAGGTCGCCCGGCGCTCCGCCAACCACCCACGGCAGCAGGAGGTAGCCCCACTCGCCCTGAGAGCCAGCCCCGGAACAGGCGTCACCGGAGGCGTAGACGTTGGTCCACAGCTCCAGCGCGTAGCCGGTGTCGCACTTCAGCTCCACCGATTCGTCCCAGCCGATCGGGTTGCCGTCGTAGTCCCGGTAGATCTCGAACGACGGGTTCATGATCTGTACGAGGTCGGGATCGACTGCGCAGAACTCCATCTCCAGCGTGTATCCGGAGAGTTGTTCGCAGCCGGGTTCGTTGATGCAGGTCTGCCCGTTGGCCTTCGTGACCGAGATCGCTTCGCCTTCCTCGGTCTCGGCGGACATCGAGACGGTGATGAACCCATCGGTGACGACTTGGTTGCAGTCGCCATACATGGGGCGTCCGCAGGCGTCCAGGCGCGTTGCGCGCATCACGACGCCGCGCAGCAGGGGAGGGCACGCCATCAGTTGTTCTCCTTCGACGTGGACTTGCGCCGCGCGGCATGGCGGCGAGGGGACGGGGCCGGAGCCTCAACGGGCTCAGCGGCGGGGACGGACGGGGGTTTGGAAACGGGGGCGGCGTGCTGAGGGACCACCAGCCCGGCACGCTCGCCACCCGTCACCACCTGCACCCCGGCCCGCACCTCGGGTGACAGGTCAGACAAGACGCGGCGCACGAGCCCACGCAGCGTCTCGCCCGGCTCTGGAAAGACCACGGCCATCACGCACCACCAGCCGGGGGAGCGACGGTGACGAGGACAGCCGCGGCGTAGCAGTCGTGGTCGAGCGCGTAGGTGCGCTCCGCGATCGCCACGAGGCTGTTGGTCGGCGGCTCGAACGCTTCGTGAGCGAATGGCTGGCTACGCCTCGCCGAGACCGTGCCCGTGGCGTACAGCCAGAACTGCCCGGCGGCCGGCGCCGGATCGGCGGGCGCGGACGGGTCGTCGTAGTAGCCACCACCGAACGCCACCCTGGACTCCAGCTCGGTGCGCAGCACGGGCCCCTGCTGGGACACGAGCCGGGCCTCGGTGAAGTGGGGCTGTGCCCAGCGAGGTGCGTGAAGCGTCGGTTGCCCGGCGTAGTGCAGGGCGGCGTCGTGCTCCAGCGCGCCGAGTGCCATCAGTAGCGGCACCGCCGTGCTGCCGAGCGGCAGCCGCGGCGTTTCACCGGCGAGCTGGAGCGAGAACGCGCGCTCGACCTCGCGAGCCTCGACGATCCGCAGGCGCCGAAGGGCCCGGTCCTGCGCCGCCGCGAAACCGACCGGGTTGCACTCGGCCCGGACGTAGACGGTGAAGGGACCACCACCCCCCACCCAGGTCAGGCCTTCAGCGAGTGGCTTGTCATGCGACGTGCCGCCATCGGCGACGGGCACAGGGCACGAGCCCTCGACACGGCCGCCCTGGGCGCACGCGTCGGTCTCGTACTCGACGCCGCCCATCTGCCAGCGGCCATCCTGAGTGACGACCTGCGCGACGGACAGCAGGCCGTAGGTGTAGGGCTCGATCGGAGGCGCGTCGACCTCTACGCGCCCCGGAACAGGGGTACTCAACTGCGCCTCCGCGAAGCGAATGGGGGAGGCAGCCCGGAGCATCAACGCCACCACGCGGGGGGACGGATCAGCGGACGCTCCGGGCTACCGGATCAGGGGGTCGGGGCTGCGCAGGTCGTGGTCTGGAGACCACCCGACAGGCCGTTCGGGCAGAGCGGGATCGTCACGACGTACGAGACACCGCACCGCATGCACACCTGGATGCCCTCCTCGGTGAACAGCGAGGTGTACATGTTCTGCGTGAGGCTCGCGTGGTCGTAGACACCGTCAAGGCTGATGACGTCGGCCTGGAGCTGGAAGAACGAACCGGCCCGGTACAGCAGCACCTTGACCTCGCCCGGCCACACCGTCGGAACGGTCGCACCGCCGAACCCGGCCGCGTCCTGGTCGGCGTAGGCGTCCTGCCAGTCGTACACCCACTGCGGCGAGACGCCGATGGACCGGAGGTAGCCGTCGATGTCGCCGTCCGGGACGGACCAGCGGCGCTCGATCGCCTGCTTCTTCCTCAAGTCGCTCTTGAGGATGCCGCGCAGCCAGTACGGGGCGAGCATCTCCAGCGTCGCGGACTGCGACAGGCGCTCGCGGTACCGCTGGTACTGGACCTGGAGCTCCAGCATCGACAGCACGGACTCGATCAGGCCCGGACCGTGCGGGTCGCTGATCGCGGCCTGCGGGTTCGGGGCACCCGGTGCAGGCATCGTGACCGGAGTGCTCAATGCCTCCATCTTGGCAAGCTTCCACGCGTTCTGTTTGTGCGCGTGGATCGCGAGGACGCCCTCGGTGAACTGTGCGACCCTCTCCGGCCAGCCGCGCTCGGTGAGAATCGGAGTCCGCAGGCACACGCCGTCGACGTCGAGGCGGCACTCGATGAAGTCGTCCGGGCACGGGACTTCCTGGCACGGCTTCTCGGTGCCTGCGATCGCCTCGGCCTCGGTCTGGTGGAACCCGACGTTCTGCCAGGCGCCGAAGATCGCGGCCCAGTCGAAGTCCGCCGGGTAGCGGATGCCGCCGCGACGAGCGGTGATGGGCGGAAGCCGGACCATGCCTTCCTGGCTGATCCGCATGTCGCACAGGTCGTACAGCGTCTCGGACGGGGCACACCAACCACCGGCCGCGACCAGACTGCCGCCGGGCAGCCGAGATTCGTCGGTGGCCCGCTTGATGACCGCGTCAGCCTCGTCGGCATGGTTGATCGTGAGCTCGGCCGGGGTGTTCCGCTTGATGCGGGCGACGCCGACACGCTGACGGCCCCCGCCCCGCCCACCGGACGAGATCAGCGGCATCATCCGCTGCTCCCACGCCTGCCCGAAGTCGGCGAGCCCGTTGAGCTGCTGGCCCTGGGAGAAGCCCGGGACATCGGCTGCGGCGACGAGGGTGAACGTCTCCCGGTCCTGGCCTGTCGCCGGGGCCTGGGCGTTGTTCAGGCCGAGCGGCACACGCGGACGGGCCGAGGCTGCGATCGGCTCCGCCACCGGGGCCGCGACGGGCGCCGGAACATCCACCTCGATGGAAGCCGCGACGGGCTCGGCAGCGGCAGGCTCGGCCACCGGCTCCGCCTCGGCGGCCGGCGGGCGCAGTGCGTTGAGGCGGTCACCCAGCTCGGCGGCGCGGGTCGCGCGCTGCTCGACTGCGGCCTGGTGCTCGGAGATGCCCTCGCCGATCGTGGCGAGCGTCTCCAGCACGGCCACCGTCGCGTCGTCGGTCGCGCCGTCGCCGTCGGTGGCGGCGTCGAAGCGGGCCAGGACATCGGCCTGGACCGCGCTCGGGTCAAAGCCGCCGCCCGCGTTGGCGATCGCCTCGCGGACGATGTCCGCGCGCTGGTCGGTGGGGGCCTCGCCGAGCTTGGCGAGGAGGTCATCGAGGAAGCTCAAGACTCCGTCCCTCCTGGGTCGGTTCAGTGAGCGTCCGGTCCACTAACCAGCAACGCGAGTAGTACGTCAGGGTAGGTGCGTGTACAGCTAGGCCGAGGCCGCAGGCTGGATCGGGGCTCCAGTTCGGGCGTCCACCTGCTGGATCACGCCGCCTCGGGCGTTCAGCGCGATCTCCGCTCGTTCCTGGGTGGGGTAGTCGACCCGGCCGCCGTGCGGATCGGTGTGCCGCCAGACGACGCCGGCCGCCCTTCCGGTGGCTCGGCCGCCTGATCGCCCTCCGCAGCTGCCGCAGGCCATGGTGTCTCCTTCGTGTTGGTGGTGCCTTGACGGTAGGGGCGGGTACGGGATGGTCACGTGGCACGGGACTCAGCGCGCTTCGCTTCCCACTCGCTGAGAGCTGCACACGCCTTCGCCTGGGTATCGGCTTTCACGTCACCGCCGCCACGGCACCACTGCTTGGTCCGGTTGACGGCCGTAGCAATAGCCCTGCTCTCCGCGTATCCGTGGTCGCGGATCAGTGCGTCAGCGATCTTCCGGATGTACGCCGGGAGATGGCCAGTACCGGTCTGCTCCACCCAGTTTTCCGCAAACCTTGCCCGCGGCTGCTGGAGCCGACGCTTGGCCGCTTGAACTCGCAGCGCGCGTACCCGGGCAGCAACCGCGCCCACCCGGGTACGCCGGTCCTGCTCGGCGAGCACCGCATCGGCCAGCACCGCCACATCCACCTGGGCGAGCACGGGCGGCACGGCGCCGGCCGCGGTTGCGCTCCGCGCCATCGCAATGTGCTCGTCCGTCACAGCGCCAGAGGCGACGAGCGCGTAATCCTCCCTGCTGAGAGGACGGTTCTTCGGCGTGTAGAAGCCCTCATGCCCGGCTGGCACCGCGAGGGCGGCCTTCAGGTCCACGCCAAGGCCCTCGTCACGCCAGTCCCCGGAGTAGTCGGCCAGGGACAGGCGCAGCCGCTGGTCGTCGGTGATGTCGGGCAGGAGCGCCCCGGTGACCCAGATGCCGTAGGCGTCCTCGCCGCAGCGGACGGCTCCGACGATGGACCCGGTGCTCTCGTAGTGCCTGACGGCCTGTTTGGCGGGTGCACCGAGGCGAGCGTGGTCGGTGTCCATCGCAAGGGGGCCGACCTCGACCAGGCCCTCAGTGGTGTGGATCGGGCGTCCATGGAACCGCTCGTACTTGGTCGGCGACTTGGGCGCGTAGACCTTCCGACCCTGGTAGCTCACGTGCGGCACATTCCACAGAGCAAGGTGCCCGACGATCTGCCCGTCCTCGGTGATGTGGACCTTTGTCGGCTCGGTCAGCTTCGGGTTGCGGAACCACTCGGTGGGCGGCCGGAAGTTGGGGTGTGCGAACGCGGATGCGGTGACCCCGGCGTCTTCCGGGTTGTCTGCGGGGCCGTCGCCGGCCTCGGTCGCGGGTACGGCGTCGTCTTCGTCGCAGTCTGCACGGATCCACTCACCCGTGTCCGGGTCCTGGCGGACGCACGTCCACGGAACGTCCTCAGCGTCCGGGTCTTCGTCCTCGGCCTCAGGTACTTCGTCGTCCACGAGCGCGGCAGCGGCCATGCCGATCTGCGCTTCGGGGAACGCCGGGTGGGCCAGCAGGCTCGCGCCCATGATGCGCCACCGGGTGTACAACTCCCCGGCATCCATGCCGCTGTCAGCCGGGTCGCAGCCGTCGACGGGTCGGCCAGCCTCGTCGACGCACACGACGCGGCCGTCGACGCGGTCCACGTCGGCGGACACGAAGCGGAGGAAGCCGCGCTCGATCTTCCTGGCGAGCGCCGCGCCTTGCTGGTCGTCGAGGTCGATCCGGCCGCGACCCATGACCCGGTGCTCGTCCTGCCAGACCTCGTCGAGGGTCATCAGGCCGACCGTCGCCCCGTCGTGCCCGGGGCCGGTGATGTATTGCACCGTGACGGGAAGGGGTAGCGGACGCACGTCGATCTCGGCGCCGTCGTCGAGGGCGAGCATCCGCTGATCGGCGGACCACTCGTTGACGAGCGCGATCGTGCCGGTCCAAGTGCCGTCGTCCGCGACGGCCACGGTCGCCGGATCGGCGGCGGCGATGAGCGATGAAGTCCAGGGGATGAGCACGATGGGTCTCCTACTCGGGGGCGGGGCTCAGGGTCATCGAGCAGCGGCAGTTCGCGATGGTGCCGAAATTGCGGGCGCGGGGGTCGCCGGGGAACTGCACGCGATCGGCCCCGACCTCGAACAGTCCGTTGAGTGGCTGCACTTGGCCGTCGGCCGCGCGGTGCTCCGCGCGGGTCCGCTCGTCGGCCGTCGCGAGCCAGGTCTTGGCCCATGGCGTGCGGGTGCGGGCCTGCTCGTCGAGCGCGGCCCCCATCGATCCCGAGTTCAGCGCGCCGATCACCTCGGTGCGCGTCATCGTCGTGGCGGCGCCGTCCCAGCCCTCCAGCGTCGCCAGTTCGGCAACCCTGCCGCGCAGGGCGGCCGATGATTCGCCGCGGGCGATGCCGTCCCGCCAAGTCTCCCGCATCCGGGCCCACACCCGGCGGGGGATCTGCCGCAACCGCTCGGCGAGCTGCTCGGCCTCGTCGTCGGCCCGTGCGTCCCCGGCCCCGTCCGGGGCGTCCGGTGCGGTGCGCCGGTACGAGCGGCCGAAGACCCGCCGCCACGCCGGGGCGATCCGCCGTCCCACGATCCGCCGCCACAGGCTGTCATCCGGGAACCCGGCCCAGTCCGGCTCACGGTCATCCGGCGACGCGGCGGCCGTCACGGCGTCGTCGAGGCCGAGCCCGGACCGAACCGCGGACAGATACTCGTCCAGCGCTGACCGCATAGCCGGACCCAGCACCTGTTCCCCGGCCGCGACCTGCGCCCGGTTGTGCATCCGCGCCGCGATCCACGGATCCGTCGCCATCAGGCCGCCGCCCGATCACAGCCAGCCGCGGCCAAGTGGCCGGCGAGCAGCCCGCGCTCGTGAGCGATCCCGGTCAGGAGCAGCCGCCGCACGTACAGGTCGACCGCGGCGTGCAGGCCGGTCTCGCCCGGGGTGGCCGCGTGGAAGTCCCGGTATGCCCCATCGAGCATCTGGGCCAAGTCAGCCTGATCCGGCGACAGATGGATGTGCACCTCGTGGACCGGCACCTGGGCGAGCTCCCCGCGCCTCGACCTTCCCGAGCGGGACAGCAGCCAGTTCCCGGCTCGGGCAAGGGCGCGGCGTGCAGCGAGGTCGAGGCACGCCATGCGCCACCCGTCGTCCAGCACGGCGGACGCCGCGATCGGAAGCGCTGGAGGTTCGTTGCGGGTCGGAGCCTCGACTGCGGGCGCGGCCCGGCTGATCTCCACAGGCGCCCGCACCGCATCCGTCGCAGCGGCCTGCCCGATGTCTGGCAGCCGTACCCCGAGGGCCGCCAAGGCGGCGGGGGCGAGCTGTGCGTTGGTGGTGGCGATCTGCACAAGGATCCGCCGGCGCTGCTCGTCCTCGTCGGGCATGTCCTCCGGGCTGAAGCCGATCGACCTCAGGTAGGCCGCGTCGGAGATGGCGCCACGAGCATGGGCCTCGGCTCCCTCGGGGCCACGGTTCGGGCGTTGCTTCAGATCGTTCGTGTCGTACCAGCAGGCCCAGTTCTCCGGGTCCGGGATACCGAGGGCCTCCCACGCGGGCCGGAAGTACTGCGTGGTGAAGGCATCACAGATCAGGCCGAGCTTCGGCTCCAGATGCAGCTTGACGCCAGTCTCATCGCTCAGCCACGCGTTCCAGTGGTTTGTGTCGTAGCCGGTCAAGACCTCCGGTGGGGTGTCCAGCCCGATCGCGAGCCGCTTGATGGCGGCCTCACGCAGCGGCAGCAGCTGCGCGTCCAGTTCGGTCGCGAAGCTGTGCCACTCGAACTTGTCCTTCACGTCGCCGGGGACGCGGAGCAGGAGCGGCACCAGAGCGGAGGCGCTGTCACGGTTGCGGAGGGAGGCGGCCATGGCCTCGATCAGCGCCGCGGTCACTGGGTCGGAGTGCACCGGGTTGGGTCCGTCGGCCTGCTGCGGGGACGCCGGGGTGACATCGTCGGACATCAGGCCGAGTCCGGCTCCGGCGAGGCGGGAGTCGACGGTGGCCAGCACGTGCGCGGTCAGACCCTGGAGTTCCCGCAGGGGGTCCTGGAGCCCGTTCAGCGGAGAGTCGGGAAGGTACGCGTACTCGTCGTCTGGACGCCACAGGCGGATCAGGGTGCAGTCGTCGATGGACAGCTCAATCCGGGCGCTCTGCGAATCAGGGAGCTGCACACGGATCGTGCCGCCGCTGCCCGTGCTGGTGACCTCGGACGGGGAGCACACCAACCACCTCCGGTCGCCGCTGGCCGAGTCGTCGAAGCCCACCAAGTAGCTTTCGCCGGGGATGTCAAGGTGGACGGACAGGCGGCGCAGCATCTCCGACTGCCCGAGCTGGCCACCCGCCAGATCCTCCAGCGGGGCCAGGAGACTCGCCACCAGCTCGGGGCTCATGTCGCCGCTCTGCGCGTCGACAGAAACCGGCGCGGAGGAGCCGTCCGGATCGATCCGCCCCACGTACAGGCGCGCCCTCGACAGGCCGTTCGCGGCCCAGCGGACCCCGGACTTCAGCTCGGGTACGGTGCGGTAGAAGTCCCAGCCCTGGGCCTGCCATTCCTGCGTCTTCCCGACGACGCTGCGGACCTGGTCGCGGGTGATGATCGCGGCCGACGCCAGGACGGCGCCGCCCGTGGATCCGGGCTTGTCGCGCTTGTGGAGCTTCCACCAGGCCACAGGATCCTCCTATCGACGCTGGTCACGGACGGACATCGCGACGGCCACGGGGTCCAGGACGATGTGCCGGGGCGGGGGAGGGGAGTCCAGCCACGAAGCTGCGAGCGAGACGGCATGCGAGGCGGTGAGCGCCGCGACGACGTACGTGAACGGCACGGTGTCGCTCCACGCCCAGTGGGCCACGGCCGCGCCAGCGGCCACCCAGATACTCGTGCACCACGAGCAGTTGATCAGGTCGGCGAGCCACGCGTAGAAGCGTCGGCCGGCGCGCTTGTCGACAGCTGCGCGCACGGGCTGGAACAGGGAGTCGTCAACGATGAACCTCGTCGTTCGGGCGATCGCGCCGAGCGTGAGGAGAGCAATGATCACGGTGTGGGCCACGATCAGACGGTAAGGGCGGGTACAGCCTGGCTCAGCGCCTGTAGCCGCTGCGGCCGATGCTGATCGCTCCGAGACCGCCGCGCATTTGCCCGGCCGCCGCCAGCGACACCCCTGCCGGGGAGCTGATCACGTCCTCCAGGACTGGCTGGGCGTAGGCCAAAAGCAGCGCATCAGCGTTGTCCGGCGACCGCCCCAGCCGCTTGATGACCTCCTCCTTCTTCTCCACCCTGATCCGGCCCCGCGGGTCCAAATCCCAGCGTGGTTCGAGGAGCTGAGCGACGGCAGTGTCGGCGTTCTCCATCTGGGACAGGTCCCAGGCATGTTCGGCGGCCATGTTCCGGCCGATCTCCCACCACAGCTCGGCGCGCAGGTTGATGTACCGGTCCGGCCGGGACGCCGCCGAGGCGACGTTCACGGCGCGGATCGTCGCCGCGTGTTCGCCGCGGTGCGCCGCGTTCCGCAGTTCACCGATCACGCCGAAGCCCACGCCGATGCTGTCGACCTTCACCGCGGTCGCGCCGGTCTCCCTGATCGCGGCGATCACCATCGGGGCGATCTGCTCGGGCCGGTCCGTGCGTGCTCGCCACTCTCGCCCGGCTTGCCGGCCGCGGCGTTCGCGGATGACGGTCTCGTCGGATCCGCCGCCGACGTCGACACCGAGCTCGACGGGGAGCAGCAAGCCGGACGCTGGCGGGGTGTCGGGTGCGATACGGCAGGCTGCGATGTCGGACGCACGGACGACCTGGTTCGGGGAGTCGTCGGAGAACTGGCCGAGGACCTTGCTGAGGTAGAGCGGGTTGTCCTCGCCCCACTCCCGTCGCTTTTCCTCCACCCACGCCTGGCCCACGAGGGCCGTGGCCATCTCCTCCGGCACCTGCTCGCCGGTGAGGTTGGGGGAGTCGAAGGCGCTGATGCCCATCACGTGCCAGGACGAGCCCGGCGCGCATACCTTTCGGAAGTGCGAGGCCGGGTTGTCTGGGTTGCCGATCGCGAGGATCCGGCAGTCCGGGCCGGTCGTCAGCGCGTCCGCAGCAGTCCAGAGCTGCTCGGGCACGCCGCACGCTTCGTCGATGATGACGAGGACGTACCGGGCGTGGATGCCCTGGAATCCGGACTCGTCCTGGTCGGCCGGCTTTCGTCCGTAGCCGACGAGTTCGTCCTCGATGAGCCACTCGGTCTGGTTGACGCGGCCGGGCAGGTCGGCGGTCTTGTGGTGCTTGCGGATGTACCGCCACAGGATCGCCCGCACCTGCGCGAACGTCGGCGCGGTGCTCACCACGAACGCGGTGCCGGGCGGGTGCGTGTCCAGCCACCAGCACGCCGCGAGCGCCGCCGTCCAGCTCTTGCCGACACCGTGCCCGGACCGTACCGCGGTCCGCCGATGGTCCCGAACGGACTCCAGCACCCGGCCCTGCTTCGACCACACCACCTGTCCAAGCCGGGATTCCACCCATCCGACCGGGTCGGCCGAGTACCGGGCGGCACGCTGCTCGACCGCGCGCCGGTCCGCCGCGTTCTTCAGCTGGTCCCGGACACGGCGGAGCGCCTGGACGTCCCCGGCGCGCACCAGTTGGTCGATCTGCCGGCGGACGTCGTCAGCTGTCGCTGTCGCCATCTGCCGTGATGGTGTCGAGGAGGCCGGTGATCTCGGCACCGAGCTGCTCGGCGTCCACGCTCACCCGAGACGGGGCATCGAGGCCGAACAGCTTGCGGTACGACTCGCGCAGTGACCGCAGTTCGCGCAGCGCGGCGATCTTCGGCCCGTCGTCAATGACCGGCTGCTCGTCCGGGTCCAGGATGAGCCGGCCGCCTGAGTGGGCGTAGTGGGTGCGGTCCAGTACGGCGAGCGCTTCCTCGTACAGGCCGTCGAGGCGGGCCGCCTCACGGGCGCGGAGGGCCTCGGCGTCCGGGGCGACGATGGCGTGCAGGGCGCGGTTGACGGCGTCGTGCGCGGCCCCCTTGGACGGGTAGCCGAGCTCGTCCGCGATCTGCTGGAAGGTGCGTCCCTGGGTGCGGAGCCTCGTAGCAGCGGCATCCCGCTCGGCGGTCTCGGGGCTGCGGATGAATCGGTTGTCGCCGCCGCGCGGCCGGTTGTGTCGTTTGAGAGCCATGGTCCCCCCTTTCCCTTCTGCGAGGAGGGTAGGGGCGGGTACGAGAAGGCCCCGCCTGTGGAGGGCGGGGCCTTGGTCCAGCGCGCAGCAGCCAGAAGCGCGAATTGGGACAGGTCCACGGTACGAGCCGGGACCGACAGCCGGTGCTGTGCTGATTCAGGGGGTGTTGGGCTGGATGTCGGAGTGGACGACGACCGCGTCGGCGAGGCTGAGTGTGGGGTGCTCGGCCTCCAGGGCGGCGCGCAGCTTCTCGTACACCTCGTCCCGTCCGGCGCCGGCAGTGGCCAGGAGGGTGCCCGAAAACGTCCGCATCCGCAGGTCGGTGGAGTCCTCGTCCGGGTAGGTGCCGAGGGTCAGGATGTAGTGCCACAGGATGGTCGTCATGTGGTGATCCTCTCGTGATCGTCGTGGTGGGTACCGAGGAATCGGACGTCAGGACGCGACAACGTTCCAGCGGGCCGGATTCTCAGGGTCCTGAACCAGCCGCGCAGCAGCCTCTCCACCCCTCTCCGACCCCTCTCCTCCCCCTCTCCGGGCCTCTCCACCGCTCTCCGCACCCCTGCCCTGACCTGCGTCTCCACCCGTGGAGAGCGCGGAGTCTCCACTTCTGGAGACCTTCTTGGGGAGGGGGGAGGGGAGGTCCTTGAGGTACACCCCGGAGCGGCCCGCGATACCCCTCGCGCGGACACTCCTGCTGATGGTGATCTGGTGGTCCAGGAGCAGCTGGCGGAGGGCCTCGTCGGAGGCCTCCTCGGCACCCGGGAGAGAGGCCCGCATCGCGGGGTAGAGGACCCTCAGATGCACGCCCTTTTCGTCCCCGATCTGGGCCCTCACGAGGGCCACGACGGGGGGCTCGGCAGGGGTCTCCCCCTCGGCCTCGGTGGGGGCCTCCTCCTCGACCGTCGGGGGCTCCTTGGCGTAGGCGGCGGCGAGCACCCAGATCCCGGCCGCCGGGACGAGGACGATCGGTGCCGCAGTCGCGAGCTTCCACCCGCCGAACGCCACGGCGCCGAGGGCCAGTCCCCTGATCCAGACGCCGTACTCGGCGGACGGGCCGTCCAGGTCGTCGCGCCGGCCGGACTGGCACCAGGCCGTGAGACCGCGTGCGCAGCCCTGGCAGAGCCACAGACTCCCCTGCCACAGACGGCCGGTGAGCGCGGCAATCGCCTCGCGCAGCTCCCGCATCGCGGCCCGCAGCTCGGTCTCCTCGGCCGCCGCCTCCTCCCCCGCCTCCTGGTCCTCGACGTCGACCAGCTCGGCGTCGGTCTCCTCGGCCTCGGCGTCCGCCGTCTTCTTCTTGAACAGATCGGTGACGGTCACAGCGGCATCGACCCGTTCAGCATGGCGACGGCGCCGTCGCCGAGGCTGTTGTAGGCGTCGGGCAGCCACTGCATGACCTGGGCGAATCCCGCCGTAGCGGTCAGCGTCATACCGACGAAGACCCCTCCGGCGATCCTCCTTTTCGCCTCCTTGCCCGCAGCCGAAGACGACTCCGCCGACGACCAGCGCGCCGACGACCATGCAGGCCCCGGCCGGGGTCAGGGTGCCCATGCTCCCGGCCGCGAGCGTCGCGGAACCGGACTGCCCCGTGGCCTTGTTCACGCCCCAGTCCCCCGCTGTGGTGCCCGCGTCGGCCGCCTTGACCGCGACCCAGCCCAGGAGGCCGCCTACGCAGAGCGTGCACGAGGCGCCCTGGATCAGGCCGCCGCCGAACGGGGTCAAGTCCTTGAACTCGCGCTTCGACTTCCACCAGGTGCGGACGTTGAGGGCGAGGACGGCGGCCGACACAGTCGCCCCGCTCATCGTGAGAATGGCGCTCATCGGGCGACTCCCGTCAGGATCTGGATGATGTCGTAGGGGGTGATGGCGGCCGTCGCGCCGATGACCGACACGGCCAGCAGCCATAGGCGCGGCGCGGTCGGACCGACACGGGTGAGCGACCACCACGAAAGGGCCAGCGGTGCGGCGCCGACGAAGTACCCGGCGTAGAGACTGAGTTCCCGTGCGTCGGCCACCGTGTCGCGCCAGATCGTCGCCGCGGACTCCGACCCGTGGATCGGCATGACCGCGAGGGCCAGCGCGACGGCGCCCCGCAACGTCAGTACCGGACGGATCCAGCGCATCACCATCGCCCGCAGGCGGTCACGCCATGTCAGCTCCGGCTCGACCGGGAGCATCTCGACCTGCACGCGGAGTTCGATCGGCCCCTGCGGCTGCGGTTGTCCGCCTCCCCACGGCCAGTCGGTCCCCCACTGGGGTGGGAGCCCGGGAGGGGCGGCCGGAGGGGCTGCGGGCGCGGTCTTCGGCGGCATTGGTGCCGGTGGCGGGGCGGGCGGGGGCGGTGAGGCGCGCCATGGTGGAGTCTCCCCAGGCTCGGGGGACCGTGGGGGAAGCGGGGTGCCGGCCGGAATGATCCGGGTCGGTGTGATGGCCTCGGGGGTCTCGGTGCTGTGGTCGGTACTCATGCGGCCGCTCCTCCGTTGATCGCGCGGATCATGCGCGCGCGGGCCTGGCGCTCGTCGTGGCCAGGCGCGGTCGGGTCGCCGCCGTGAATGACGGTCAGGGTGGGGCGGTGTGCCCAGGAGTACCCGTCCGGCAGGTCGACGCCGAGGGCCTGTCGGACATCGCTGTCGGCTGTGGACCAGTGGGTGGTGCACGCTTCCCGCGGGTCGGCCGGCCGGGGCCGGGGTGTGTAGTACGTGATGGTCATCGGTGCTTCCTCGTGTACGGGGGAAAGTGGCTGGTAGCGAGCGCGGCGAGGGCCGCAGCGTCCCGGCGGGTGCGGGCGCGGCCGATGGACCGGAGTACGGCTGGGGCGCGCTCGGCGGGGACGATCTGGATGCCGTCGAAGTGCAGCTCGCCGCCCTCGATGGGGGCGCCGTCCATGACGACGAGCGGGATCACTGGGACACCGAGGACGCGCGAGACGGTGCTGGCTTCGTGGCGGAGTCCGCGGAGTCGGTCGGTGACGTCGCGGTCGCCGTGGAGGAGCCGTCCGCTGCTGGCCCGGACCGGGTAGCGGGCTGACCAGCGCTTCGTGTCCGGCACGATCACGATGCCCGTCGGGCTGATCGCGAGGTGGTCCACGTTGGCGCGCCCGGTCGGTAGGGCCCGGTCGTGGAGGATGGTCCAGCCTTCGGCGCGCAGCGGGTTGATCCGGTCCGCGGTCCGCTGCTCCCCTTCCGCGCCTGCCCGGTACCGAGCTGCTTCCCGGCCGCGCTGCGTCGGGATGTTCAGCGCCTCAGCGATCCGTACGGCCGGGGTACGGAGCTGGCGGGCACGGGCTTCCGCTGACGCCCCGGCGCCGGGCGTGCGGGTCTTGGTGCGGTGCTGGTAGAGCCAGGCAGCGATGACGGCCAGGACGATCAGGGTGGTCATGGGGGCCCTTCAGACGAGACTATCGATTACGGAGTGTGACCGGTGACCTTGGTGTGCACCTCCTTGTAGAGGGCGCGGATGTCGTCGGTCTTCAGGCCGTATCCCTTGTCCCGCCACGCCTTCTCGAAGGCGTTCTGCGAGGGGGCTGTCCCGGTCCCGCGAAGGTCGAAGTAGAGGTCGAATGCGAGAGTGCGTCGCCTGTCCTCGCCTCCATCGGGCCCCTTGTTCGCCTGCGCCTCGCCCGGGTTCGCCCGGGGCGCGCCTTCACTGTGCTCGGGGGTGCGCCCCGGTGTGCCCTCGCTGGTCAGAGCGTCGCTGTTGTCGGTCGCCGTCTCCGGTGCGCGCTGGGGCGCGGTGGTGGGGCGAAGGGAGCGGAGGGCGTACTCCTCGGCCCGGGTGGGGAGGTTCTTGAAGGCGCGCATGCGGTCGATGCGGGTCGTGATCCGGAGCTCGACCCCGTACTCGTCGAGGGTGTCGGTCAGGCCGTGGAACGATGCGTCGCCTGCCCGCATCAGGGCCTTCTCGTAGGCGCGCTGCCCCATGCTCCGGGGCTTACCAAGGGTGACTAGGGTGACGAGCTTGTCCTGGGCGTTGCGGCGGCTGATCGACTCGGCGTCGGCGCCGCGCGACCCGATCCCGAGCCTGGATTCGAGGCGCTTGAGCCGGTCGCGCCAGGCCCGAGCGAGCAGCCCGTCCGGGCGGATCTCGATGTGGCCGAGCTTCGCCTCCAGGCCGAGCAGCTTGTGGAGTCCGTACGCGAGCATCACGGGGCCGACGATCCGGACGAGGGCTGTGCCGAAGTCCTCGTGCTCCTGCCTCACGACCTCGACGGCGCCGACCGCCTGGACGAAGACGAGGAAGTACGCGGCCCGCGTCGCGCCTTTGTCGTTGAACGCCCAGGCGTACAACGACAGCCCCATGACGATCGCTTCGAGGACGAGGCCGACGGTCATGTGCCACGGCGACTCCAGGTGGAGGCGCTTCTCCGCGAAGCGGGCGGAGGTGTTGGTGGACAGGGCGAGGCCAGCGACGACGACGAGGCCCATGCCGAGGAAGCCGATGGTGCTGCGGCGCTTCGTGGTGTCGCGGGGCTTCCGGTGGTCGGTTCGGGCTCGGAGGGTTGGGGCGATGCGGTAGCCGAAGATGAGGGTGGCGATAGAGAGCAGGGCGGCCCATGCCTGTGCAGGCACCTGCTCTGCCGCGTTCTGCACTTGGGTAAGCATGGGCGTGCCCTTCAGTGGTTGGAGTGTCGATCCGGCACCTCGCGGCGAGGCCGGGGCTGTGTGCGGTCAGTTGCCGTAGTTCTCAGGCAGTCCGTGGCGGCGAAGCCACTCGCCCTCGTAGTCGGTGCGGCCTACCGCCTCGAAGGTGGCTCGGGCGTCGTCCACCTCGTCGTCGGTCATCTCCGACGCGGTCTTGGTTGCCCAGGTCTTGCCGGTCAGGTCGGGCCAACGGTCTGCGGATCCCATGCGGATGTCCTCTCGGCTATCGGGGTGGTACGGAGCGCCCTGTTCCAGGGCCGGGGCTGGGTGGTTACTGCGTGGGTCGCGGGAGGCCGCGGCACGTCTCCGCGTGACCCTGGGCGTGACCGTGGGCGATGTCCTCGCGCCACTGGCCCGATCCGTAGGGGCAGCCGGTGCACCGGTAGCCGGTGCTGTCGCCTCCGCCGGTGACGTCGACGGTCGCTCCGGCCAGAGTGAGGTAGCGGGCGATGACGCCCTCGGGCCACGGCTCGGTGGCATGGGTGTTCTGCATGGGGTGCTCCTCTGAGGGGTTTGGGTGGCCGGGCCGCGCGGGGGGAGGTGTCGCGGCCCGGCCGGTCTAGGTGGTCAGCAGTTGCCGCAGGTCTGCGAGTCCTCGCCGTAGAACCACTCGCTGCAGAGGCTGCACTGCCAGTGGCCGTAGACGGCGAGGGTGAAGCCCAGGATCTGCATCAGCTGGCCCCCGATTCGTTGCCGTGGCTGCGGGTTTCGGCGAGCTGGTTGCGGGCCTCTGCCGCACGGGCCGGCGCGGCGGCATAGTCGGCGGCGGCCTGGCGCTGGAGCTCGGCGACGCGCTCTTCTTCGGTGTCCATCAGGCGGTCACCTTCAGGACGCGCTGCCCGTACTCGCCGCGGGTGACGCCGCCTGACGGGAACGGCAGGAAGCGGAGCACGGGACGCGCGGCGGCGGCGCTGCCAGCGGTGCGGAGGACGACCGTCATGCGGGCGGCCTCGGTCATCGGGTCGGCCGGCCGGTGCGTAGTGAGGTGCGTGCCGACCACCGAGAGGTGGTTCGCGATGCGAGTGGCGGGGCGCTGGCGGGCGCGGCGGAGCGCCTCGTCCATGTCCGGGTCGGAGTCGCCGGTGGTTGCGCGGAGGGCGTTGCGCATGGTGCGGGCGGCCGGACCGTAGAGCGGCTCGTCGACGGGGATCACGCGGCCACCCCCGCGAGGAGACGGGTGCGGGCGGCGACGTACGCCTGCTTCCGGGCCCGGTACGCCTGCTCCGTCTGACGTTGACAAGCCCTGCAGTTCTTCTTGCCGTTGGGGCGGATGTAGGTGTTCGCCTTGTCCCAGGCGTGTCCGTTGACGCATGTCGTTGACGGAGTGGGAGCACCGGCCAGAAGACGCTCTTCCCGCAAGCGTTCCTTACGATGCCGGTCCCTGATCCGCGCGCACGTTCGGCAGTGGCGACCGCCACGTTTTGGATCACGGTAGGTGTTCTCGGGGGTGTACTTGTGGCCCTGAGGACAGGCGTCCGGAACCGGGCCTTGGCGGCGTACTCCGAGCCGCACATTCGAGACTCGATCACGGGGAACCAGTCCCTCCGGGTCGACCTCACGTCGGTGAAGGCACGACGGGCCGCCCTCACACTCGCCGCGTAGGTGAGCCTCGTTGTGACGCACGTGGTCGAGATCCAACCCTTCCGGGATCGGACCGACCAAGGTGGTGTAGGCGAATCGGTGGGCACCGATGTAGCTGCCCGTCTTGTCGATGCGCCGGAGACCGAAAACTCCGTAGCCGGACCTGTTGATCTTGCATGTCCACGTCCAGCGCCCATCAGGCTGCACGCTGATCTTGCTGAGGAAGCGATCGAAGTCTTTCTTGGTGATCGCGATGTCACGCTCACCGATCTGAACGTGACTCGGCAGCGGAGGGTGGTCTGGGTGCCGTGTAGCGATCAACTTACGCATGTCGGCGATGTGGTCACCGTGCTCGGCGTACAGCTTCCCGAGCGGATGACCGAACTTGCGCTGCGCACCGTAGTGGGGCGTGCACAGCCCCTTGAAGGTGTTCGCGGCCTCGACGCAGCCGGCGGCGGCACATCGGAGCAGGGGGCGGGGAAGCGTCCTAGGCAACGGCCAGCCCTCCCTGAAGCGAGAGCGCGAGGCGATCGATGGCGGCGCGGTACGAGCTCTTCTTGGGGCGGTAGGCGCTGGCGATCCGAGCGACCTGCGTGCGCGTGTAGTGGTAGACCACGTGCACCCGGCGGGCCCGGCCGCCCTGGACGGTCCGACGGGTGCGGGCAACCTCGACAGGCTCGATGTTGAGGCGCTTCGCGACGGCCCGCAGGCCGGAGGCGCATCCCGTAGCGGCGTCGCGGTCGACCCCGGCGGCGAGCAGGTGCGTGGCGATGGACCGGGGGTGGCGGCGGCACGACGCGGCGAGCCGGTTCGCTGCGGCCCTGGTACGGATCACGGCGCGGCGGGCACGCCCGGCTGCGCGGCGGGACCGGCGGGTGGAAAGATGGTTCACGGTCAGTCTCCTGTCGGTAGCAGGTGTCTGGCTGGCCCCGGTCATGTGGAGGTACGAACTCCGGCCGGGGCCGTTCTGTTGGTACGAGACCGCCGGGGCGGCCTCACGAGAAAGACGATAAACCCCGTGCTTGAGAATTGCAAGCACGGGGTTTATCCTCGTGTTGTCCGCGCCGCAGAAGGGAGCGGCATGGAGGACGAAGCCAAGCAATCAGAGGAGGTGAGACGCCTAGTGCTGGCGATCGAGGCGTTCAAGGACATCGAGGACATCGAGGTCCGCGTACGCGAGGTAGGGAAGGCGCTGAGCAAGATGAATGGCTACACCGCCGTGCTTCGAGACCTTCGCGCGCAGGACATCCAGACCATGAAGCAGGGCAAGACATGGGCTGACGTCGGCAGGATCTTCGGCATCTCCGGAGCGCGCGCCCAGCAGATCGGGTCAGGCGTCAGCGGAGCGCAGCGCCGAAAGAAGGACGAGCCCGACAAGGAGCGCGGTCGCCCTGGTCGCCCGCGCAAGAAGAAGACCGAAGACCCCGGCGCATGAGTACGGCCGAGCGGTGTAGGAGCCGCCCGGCCGCAAGTAACCAGCGAGTTCCCGCTCGCTGATCGTGATCCACCTCGTAGAAGAAGGAATCTCATGAATCGTACGACCAGCGTGCCTGTGATCACCAGCGAGGGTCTGTCGGCGGTTGAGCGTGGCGCCGGTTGGATGGTGCGGTACGGCTGCCCGTCGTGGTGCACGATGCGGCACGACGGTGAGGACGGTACGCCCGGCTGGCATCAGGGGCCGGCGGCTGAGGTTGTTCAGCCCGCGCCGTTCGTCGATGAGCCCCGCTTGGAGCCGGGTACTCCGCTGGTATCGGCCCGGCTTACGACGGTGAACGACAACGAGGCGGCGTGGGGCCGCAAGACCACGATCTGGGCCGAGGTTGCTGGTGGGCTGTTCCTCGAACTTGATGCCGCCCAGGCGCGTTCTCTTCACGAAGGGCTGCGAGCGTTCTTGCCGCGGCTGTCGCAGCTCACCGCCGAGCTGGAGCGTGAGGCGCAGGGTGATCACGACGGCGACCCGGCGGAACAAGCCCGAGCGATGGCCGAGATGGACCAGCGGATCAAGGCAGTTACTGCCGATTGATCCACAGTAGGCGCAGCTGAGCACTAGGCCAGGGAGCCGGGCCGGTGATCTGCACCGCCCGTGATTGGGCTGGATGCCGCCGAGAAGCCCGGTCGTTGCGTTGGCCGGTGCCAGACGGTTATGTGCGCCCGCGTTTCCGGCTGTGGCTCTGGCTTGCCGCGCCATTTCCTTTCTCTGGCCCCGGGGTCACCGCACCGCGCCCCGGGGCCACCATCCACACTGCTCACCCCCTGTACGAGAGAAGAGCCTGTTGAGCACCGAGGCAGTCACGTGGGCCATGGACGACGCTCCCATGCTGCTCACCGACAAGGGCAAGCCTGACACCACGTCGCGGCACGTCCTCCAGGCGCTCGCCGAGCACGCCCACAAGGACGGCGGTGGCGCGCACCCCTCTGTGGTCCGCATCCAGTACCGCACCGGCTACGACCGTCGAACCGTGCAGCGTGCGCTGCGGCGGCTGGAGGCCGGCGGGCTCATCCAGAAGACCGGCGAGACGGGCGGCCGGACCATCTGGAAGCTGGCCCTTCACCTGAAGCGCCCGGCCACTGACTGGGCCGATCTGGAGCGCCTGGAGGAGGACGAGCGGCGGGCAGCTGCCGAGCGTCAGCGCCGGTCCCGGGCGAAGCGTGTCACGCACTCTGCGTCCGTGACAGTCACGGATTCTCCGTCCGTGACAGATGGGGATGTCACGCACTCTCCGTCCGTGAGTCACGCACTTGAACAGCGTGACGTCACGCACTCTGCGTCCGCACGTCACGCACTCAACGCCGCCCTAACCACCAATCAACCGTCAGTAGAACCACCAGAGAACCCGTCGGTGGTTGATGAGGGGGGACATACCTCAGGTAGTGGCGACCCCTCGCCGCGGCCTGACGGCCCCCTCCCCATGGCCCCGATCGACCTCGACGGCTTCACCCTCACCGCCCCGATGCGCCGCTGGGCAACCGCCACCGTCCCCGGCCTCGACCCCGACCACGAGACCGCCCAGTTCGTCGCTCACTTCCGCGCCGACGGCGGACGCCGCCGGTCCTGGCCCGACGAATGGCAGAAGTGGGTGCTCCGCTCCGCGAAATGGGCCGCCCAGCGAGCCACCAACGTCGTCGCCCTCCCGCCCAGGCCATCAACCACGGACACCCGCGTCCAAGCCGCCATCGCAGCCGGCCGCCGACTTCAAGCCGCCGCCGACGCCCAGAACCAGGAGACCCAGTGATCAGCTACGAGCAGGCCGGGGAACTTCTCGGTCTCGCCGCCGCCCGTGACCAGCGCACTGTCGGAGACGCCGACATCCTCGCCTGGCATGACGACCTCAACACCGCCCGCATCAGCTACGCCGATGCGCGCCACGCCATCAGCCACTTCTACGCCGTCCACATCGCCACGCTGAAGCCGGCCGACCGCTGGCGCATCACCCCCGTCGACATCATCGACATCACCCGGCGGGCGCGCCGCGAGCGCCTGGAGAACTTCCGGTACGAATCCCCAGGCGGTGACGCCGACCCGCACTACCTTGCCCGTCTCCGCGGCCAGCTCACCGCAACCGCCGACGGCGCCCGCCCTGCCGCGATCGCCATCGAGGGCAGCCCCCGGCCAGCCCTTCGGGCTGCCCTCGCCAGCATCGGCCGACGCGTTCCCGATGAAGAGACCTCCGACGAGGACACCACCGAAGAGTCGCAGCCCGCCAGCCCGTTGTCCGTTGACTGCCCCCAGTGCCGTGCCCGTCTCGGCCAGCACTGCAAGAAGGCCGGCCGGACCCAGCTGCGTCCTCACCCTGCCCGTGTCCGTGTCGCGAACGGTGAACCTGCCTACGACCCTGACGCCGAGCAGGCCGCCGAGCAGCGCCGGGCGGCGGCTGCGGCCTACCTCGACCGCCTTACCGATGCCGAGCGTGCCGAACTCGCGGTGTTCAAGCAGCAGATGAAGGGCGTCTCGTGAACGGCGTGCGCCGCCCCGCTGGACTCGCCAGGCATCATGGCCGGGCCTGACGGTGCCGTGCCCGCACTGCCGAGCTGGGGTTGGAAGCCCCTGGACGATTCCGGCCAACGGCCGCCGCCTCATGTCCGTCCCGCCGAGAGGTTGCTGTGTGAACCCGACCTGTCGCAGGTGATCGGCATGTTGCCACCGATGGCGGGCCGTGATCGCCACGGGCCGGATGGTACGACGTCACGGAGCAGGATCACGCGACGCCGCCCGCAGAAAGGGCCCTGCCCCATACCCTGACAGTGACGAGCTGTTCAGAGAGGGGCAAGGCCATGCCAGATGATGCTACCCCGGACCCGTACGCCGACCCGCTGGGATTCGGGCAACGGATGCAGATTCTCCGTACGAAGCGCGGCATGCCCCGCCCGGTTGTGGCCGGGCTGTTGGGCATGTCCCCCTCGTGGGTGAAGCAGGTGGAACGAGGAGAGATCGGCATGCCGAAGCTCCCGGTGGTCCTGCGGATCGCCGAGCTGCTGCGGGTTCGAGACCTCTCCGACCTGACTGGCGATCAGAGCGCACCAGTGGATTTGTTCATCGGTCCAGGGCATTCCCGATTGCCGGCTGTTCGGGACGCGGTCAACGCCCTGACCCTGAGCGGCGACCGCGAGGCTCCGTCGGCGGAGCACCTGACGGCCCGGCTTGCAACAGCCTGGACAGCCCGGCACCAGGCACCGAACCACCGCGAGGTCATCGGCGAGCTGCTGCCCGGCCTGATCCGTGATGCCCAACTGGCTGTGCGCCAGTCCGATTCGGCGGCGGACAGACGGGCGTCGCAGGCCGTTCTCTCCGAGGTCTACTCGCTGTCGCAGTTCTTTATCGCCTACCAGCCCGACGCCGCCCTGTTGTGGCGGGTGGCCGAGCGCGGCATGGTTGCGGCGCAGGAGTCCGAAGACCCGCACGCGATCGGCGTCGCCGCGTGGCTGGCTGCGCAGGCACACCGCGACACCGGGCCGTCGCATTTCGACGCCGCAGACGCCATGACCCTGGAGGCGCTCAGCTACCTGGAGAGGTTCCTGCCAGACGCCGACGATCGTGTCCGCGCGATTGCCGGGGCCCTCCAGTTCGAGGCCGGATATACGGCCGCGCGCCGCGGCGCGACCGGGGACGCGCTGGGGTGGTGGGACAAGGCCAAGGCCACTTCCAAGAAGCTTGCACCTGGCTACTACCACCCGGTGACGTCGTTCTCGCGGGCCATCATGGGTGCGCACGCCGTTACCATCGCCGTCGAGCTTCGTGCTGGTGGCGAGTCCGTGCGACAGGTCATCTCGGCGGACGCGAGCGCGATTCCGTCCCGGCCGCGGCTGGCTCGGCACCGGATCGAGGAGGCGCGCGCGTACCAGCTCGACGGCCAGGCGGAGACAGCGCTGGCCACGCTGGAGAAGGCGCACGAAGCCGCTCCCGAGACGATCAAGTACAACGGATACGCACGCCGAATCGTGCTGGAGGAGACGGAGGCCCGGAGCCCAGCGCGGCGGCAGCGCGCTGCGGCTCTGGCTGACCAACTCGGCCTGTTGGCCGCCTAGTTCGAATCCTTGAGCGAGGGGCAGGAATCCTGCCCCTCGTTTGCTGTGTCCGCTCCTACCGTCGGATCACTGTCTGACGACCGGGGGCTACCCGCATGAACACGGTGATCGATCTGCCAGATCCGGCGGCACTGTCCAGCGCCCAGCAACGCGGGGCTCAGTGCGTCTGGTGCTCGGCCGGTCTGAGCAACGGAACGGCCCACGACCTCGGGCCCCGCCTGATCGACGCCCACGGCACCTCGGCCCTGTGGTTCCCCCGCTGCTGCCCCACCTGCTGGAAGGCCCACCAATGACCGCGCTGGCGAAGAAGCAGCCCGCACCCGACGCCGAATACCGCACGCTCCTCGGGCACACCCTGACCTGCGCTGCCTGCCGTGCTGGGGCCGCCTGCACCACGGTGGTACAGCTCGGCCGAGCCTGGCGGGAGGCACGCCGATGATCTGCGTCGACTGTGATCGCACGATCACCGGCCCCTACGTGATCGTCTCCTTCGGAGACTCAATGTCAGGCGCCCGCGAGGACTCGCATGCCCACCCTGCGAAGTCCCCGGAATGCCAGCCGAACGGCCATCGGGGCAAGCAGCTCCGGCGGGCAATTGATGGCCTGCAAGAGATCCAGCCGTTCTACTACTGATCTCCCGTCCGCGGCTGCATTCGCCGGCCAGCCGCGGGCGGGCCCAACCGTCCCGGCCAGCCGCACCCCGTCGGCTGGCCGGGGCTACACCTTGCGCATCGGCGTCCGCGTGTCCGCCGGTGGCGCCGGATGACGCCACGACTCAGTCAGGGCGTCCCGCCCCACACCCGATTTCGGGTGCGGGGCGGCTTCCGTTCCTCTTCTGTGCTGCTGGTTGGACTGAAGCGAGGCTGGTTGGCATGCTGGTCGGCTATGCCGACCACTCGCAAGCCTCGAAAGTTCACGCGAATTCGATTTACCGGGCCCTGGGGTGCTTGGGCCGTAACGCTAACTTCTGTCGCATTGCTGCTGATTGGCGCATGGCGGGTGGTCAATTCATCAGGTCTTGGCGATAGGGAGAAGGGCTTTCTCTCTACACTCTCTGTTTTCGTGACCTTAATTGGCCTTGGTGTGGCCATTTCGATCGCGAAGCGATTGCTGCGCGATAGTGAAAGTATCGGTGAAAGTCGGCAGCGTCTGGCTGCTGCTGAGCGAGACCTTGAGCGTGCGCTTCGTAACGAATGGGCTGAGGCTCATGGGGTGACGATTCGCGGAGAGGTGCACGGAGATGTGTATGTTTCTCCTCCGCGACCGCGAGATGGGGAAGAAGCGGACACTGCGGATGGATCAGAATCCACCTCGCCGGACGGTGCTGCAGGGGCGCAGCATCTTGCGTTGGCAGAGTTGTGGGCGGCGACGCATGCACGGCTGGAGCTCTACCACAAGATCGCTACCAGTCAGGCGACGAGGTCGTTCCGGAATGCCCAGGTGGCAATGGTGACGGGGTTCGTTCTGCTCGTCGCGTTCGTATTTGTAGCGCTGAAGGCGAGTACGACGGCGGGCAGCATCGTTGCTGGCGGTCTTGGAGCCGTCTCGGCTGCGCTTGCGGGGTACGTGAGCCGGACCTTCGTCCGGTCACAGGAAGCGGCCGCTGGTCACCTGCGGTCGTACTTCGATCAGCCGCTGGAGCTGTCCCGGTTCCTCGCTGCGGAGCGGCTGATCGCTGATGGAAAGCTGAGCGATGAGCAGCGTGCGGAGATTCTGATGGCGCTCGTGCAGGCAATGGTGGCTGGGCCGCCGCAGCCGTCGGTTGCTGATGCCGCCGGCGTTCCCTCGCAACCTGCTGGGCGGTAGTGACGCCCAGGTCGATGCAACGAAGCCCCACCTCGTTCGAGGTGGGGCTTCGTGCTGTTCCGTCATCGACAGGTGCTTGCGGTGGGTAAGGTCTTCGTTGCCCACTGTGGCGGAGGGGGTGGGGTGGAGGTATCGACGTCCGCCGCCAGACGCCATCTTCACTTCGGAGGACACGTGCCCGACTTCACAATCGTTCTCAACCTTGCCACTGGTGTCGCCACAGGTATCGTCGCCAACTACACCACATTAGGGATCCCTGCAGCCCGCGCATACTTTGCGCGAATCTTCCGTTTCGGCACGAAGGAAGAGAAAGCTGAAGCCCTCCTCGCTTTTGATGAGGGGGTCGAGAAGCTTAACGAATACGAACAGGTCGAATTGGTGTGCGGTGACCCCGAGGATGATGTTGCTTTGGCGCGAGGGCGCGAGAAGGTTATCGCTGAGTGGGCCGCGCTCATTGCTGAACACGTTGATGTACCGGGAGAGCAGGGCGGCGAGCGCCTAGCACACCTTACGGAGACAGATTCTTATCTCAGGGCTCAGATCACGCAGGAAAAGGGGCAGATCTTCAACGCGGAGACGATCACCTTCGACGGGACCACGTTCAATAATTTCTAGCCCTGGTGCCAGAACGGAGCCCCCACCTCGCGCGAATCGAGGTGGGGGCTTCTCGCTGTCCATGGTCAGGCTATCGGTGCGTACGGCGAGGCTGGGGTCAGCGGGTCAGCCAGTTGATGACCATCAGGAGCAGGATTCCGCCACCGAGGAGCATCGCTGCCTGCCGGACCGCCTCGGTCTGCTGCGCCTCGCGAAAGCTCTTGGACTGGAGCCCACGGACGACCCCTCGGGCGACCAGCCGGACAACCGAGGAGGCGGCGGCCCACGCCGCGCTGCCCAGTTGGTCGAGGGGGCCGGGGGTTTCGATGATCTGGCCGTCCGGCCGGGCGCCGCCGTGGTCCCGGTACTTGTGGGCCTCCCGGTCGGCTTCGGCGTCGTAGAGCTCGTCGCGGGTGTCCCAGGTGAGGCGGCAGGCGTCGCAGCGGTAGGTGTATCGCACGGGCCGGACCGTATCGGCCGGCGCGCGGTCCGCGTCGGGGAATGCGCCAGGTTGTCCGAGAAGCTCCCGTAGGTCCATCCGGTCCGGTAGGTTCCGGCGTTTCGGACCAATCGACGAGGGGGCGCGATGAGCAGCGGGTGTCGGGACTGCGGGACGTGCACGAAGCCGGGGCTGGCTCGGATGATGCAGACGTGGGCCGTCGGGTTCATGCACCTGTGTACGGCGGGGATTTCGTGGGTGGTGAAGCGGGGAGGGATGAAGCACTGCCCGCAGTGCAAGCACCTGCTCGGTCGGCACGTACGGCGTGCGGATGGGTCGTTCATCGACTGACCGTCCGCCGGTTGGCCGGTGCCGGGGTGCGGTCGGGCACCGGTCGTCGGACGCTGGGCGGTATGCGTGGTCTGCCTGTGGTCGTGTACCCGCCGGATGGGTCTGGTGGCCGGCGGGTGCGTGTCGACGGGGAGATCCTAGGTATGGCGTACAGCGTGCGGGATGTGGCGGAGTTCCTGCGTCGTGCCGGCCTGGACGACATCACCGAGGACGACGTGATTCTGTCCGGGGTGATCGAGTGGCGCGGTGGCGGGCCGGAGACGTGGTCAGCACCATCGTGATGGCCTTACGCAGCTTCAGCGCTGCGGTCTGCCATGCCGCGCCGGTACCACTTCGCCGTGTGCGGCCGTTCCGCGTAGTACTCCTGCCGCACGGCCCTGCACCGTACGCAGGTCGGCAGCCCCAGGAGCAGTTCCAGTCGGTACCCGGCCAAGCTGCCGCCGTGTTCGGCGTGTTCGTGCGCCAGTCGCTTCAGTCGCTGCGCACGTAGCCGGTCGTCGTGCGCTTCGCGGCAGGTCAGGCAGGACTCGCCGCGCTGGACGTGTGATCGCCATCCGGATTCGGTGCCGCAGTCGGGCCGGACTCGTGCTCGGCGTTCGGCGGGGGTGAGGCCGCCCCAGATGCCGTCTGTTTCGCCACGGCGAATGGCGTGGTCGGCGCACGCCGCCTTGATCGGGCATGCCGCGCAGAGGACCTTGGCCTTGCCGACGTTGGTGGCGGACGGGGTGCTGCGGATCGAGTGGACGTACAGGTCGCCGTGTCCGTGGCAGGGAGTTCGGACGCTGGCGGGGAGTCTGGCGAGGAAAGCGGGGACGATGGCGTCGATCACGTGGTGGTCCTTGATCGCGTACGGTGATTGACACCAGGTGGGGCGTGCCGGTCCGGCCAGACATCGGGCGCGCCCCCCTTCGCGTTTCAGGAACCGAAGTGATCCGTGGGCCGGTGGTTACACCACGAGCACTGCCCCTTCTTCTTGTCCTGGGCCTGGGCGTACATGAGCCCGGCAATGGCCGCGCTGCCTCCTGCCAGAATTCCGAACAGCGCCCACAGGAACGTGGTGAAGACTTCGTTGATAGACATGATCATTAGCCTTTCGGGCTGTTGAGGATGGTGGAGGCGCCGTAGATGGCGCGCCCCTTCGTCGTGTTCAGGCGGCGTTGTCGAGGGTGGCGAGCAGCTCCCGGGCGTAGCTGGTGGCCGGGGCGCCCTGCCCGTACCAGCGCCCCGCGAGGGCCCGCACGCGGGCGACGGCGGCTACGTCGCGGAGGGCATGTCGGGCGGCGGCGCGCTGCTGGGCGATCACCTCGTCGCGGGCCCGCAGCTCGGCCCGCAGGGCGGCGATCTCCTGCTCGGACCGGTGCATCACTCGGAGCGCCGCGGACAGCTGGCCCTGAAGCCCCTCATCCCCAAGCTGGTCTTGTCCGTCGACGGCGCACGGCCGTTCCCCGCATGCGCAATCGGCACAGTGCGCGCAGACCGGGTTCCCGAGGTAGTTGTGGTAGGCGACGGGGCCGCCTCCGCAGGCACGGCACGCGCCTGCCCCGCAGTGGTCACAGGTGCGGCTCTCGGGCCTGCCGTTGCCCTCGTTGTAGTGGTGCCATCCGGTGGGGCTGGTCGGGCAGAGGGCCCGATGGGCCGGGGTGCGGGCCGGCCGGTTCGCCCACTGGATGCCGCGGACGTCCTGGTGGATGCCTCCGCGGTGGCCGGGCCGGAGGACGCAGGGGCCGAGGACCGGCTGTTGCTCGGTGGTGTGGGTGGAGTACTCGGCGCAGATGGTGTTGGTCATCGGGTGTCCAGTTCGTGGCGGTTGGGGTTCGGCGGGGCCGCCCCGTGGCGGGACGGGGCGGCCGGGCGGGTCAGGCGCGGGGTTGCTCATCCGCCTCAAGGGCGGGCTGGTCGGCGATCCAGCGTCCGAGGGCTTCGTGCAGGACTCGGGCGGTACTGAGGCCGATGCGGTCGAGACAGCACTCGGAGTAGACGACGGGGCCTGTCTCGTCGATCTCCACGGTGTAGTACGACGAGGCCCTCGTCGGCGTTGAACGGGGTTTCCGGCAGGTACATGGGGTCCTCCGTGGGTCAGGTGGTGGGCTGCTCGTCGAGGGCGCGGATGGTCGGGCAGGGCCAGCGGACGCCGTATTCGTCCGCCTTGCCGCACGAGGTGCATGCCTGGGCGATGTCGCCGTAGGAGCGTGGGTCTTCGTCGCAGCCGAACCCGAGGCCCTGGGTGGGCTGATGGAGGGCCCGTACGCGGGCGAGGGCGGCCTCGGTGCGCTCCAGCTCGGGCGCGATGATGGCGACGTGGCGCTTGTTGCCTGCGGCGACGTGCTCCAGCGTCGTGATGCGGGCGGCCTGTTCGGTGATCCCGGCGGCTAGTTGGTCCAGCTCGGCGGGGAGCAGCACTCCGCGGCGGGCGCGGTCGACGAGGTGCAGCAGTTGCTGCTTTCGGTCGCTTCGGCCGCTCATCGGGTCGGCTCCTCAGCAGCGGGGTGTCGGCGGGCGGTGTGCTCGTCGGCAGCCTGGCGGGCGAGTGCCTCGCTCTTCGCCGCGCCGTACCCGTCGGGGCAGGTGCACCACCAGGACCACGGCCACTTCCGGGCCTGGCGGGCGTGGCGCTTGCTGACGATCAGGTGCTCCAGGGGACGGAGACTTGGCGCCACCTTGGTCACGTACTCGCTCATCGGCCCGGCTCCTCGGCGGTGAAACGCAGCTGCAAGGGCGGAGTGGTCGGCCTCTTGTTCGCTCCGTCGCAGGCGTAGGTGAGCCACCGGTGCATCGGCAGGCGGCCGTTCTTCAGCGGCTTGAAGAGGGCCCGCATCCCGGCAGTGCACTTCTCGCGGGCGGGGCAAAGGACCATGCCGACCGCCCACTCCTGATCGGTGAATCCGGTCTCCAGAACGGCGCGCATCTGCTGCTCGCGGTCAGCGAGTTCGTGGGACATGGTCATCGGCCCGGCTCCTCGGTCACGGCGGGGGCGGGCTGCTGCGCCTTGTCGGCCATGCGGCGGAGGTGGTCGGCCGCGCGGTACACCCCGCTGATCGTCTGCGGCAGTCGAGCTTCGGTGCCGATGACGTCGAGCACGGCGTCGGCGGCCTCGCGGAGGATCGCGGCCCGGTCGGCAGCGGCACGGAGCCGCGCGTTCTCGGCGCGCAACTCGGCTCGTCCCTCCTCCGCGGCCTCCAGCGTGCGGCGCAGCAGGGCGATCTCCTCGGCAGGCAGCAGCCCCAGGGCGGTAGGGATGCTCCTCGGGTTCTCGTCGGCGGGTGTGGTGGTCATCAGAGGCTCCAGAGGGTGGGTTGGTGGTCAGGCTGCGGGGTGGCTGCCAGTGCGGGGGTCGCAGCCGAGGTGTGTGTCGTGTCCGCGGTGGGCCCAGTCGGGGTTGAGGGGGGTGTCGCAGACGGTGCAGAGGGGGGTGTTTTTCTCGTCTTCCCCCACACCTCCCCCCTCCCTAGAGGGGGAGCGGGGGGAGGGAGGTTTTGATGGGCCATCCCCCGGACCTCCCCCCGGCTGTGGGGGGATGTTTGACCTGGGGTTTTCTTCGAACTCCCCCGACATCCCCCGGGAATCGGGGGGAGTTTGGGGTTCAAGATCGCGGGGGAGGTTCGGGGGGAGGTCATTTCGGACATCCTGAAGCTCCTCGAAGGAGCCCTTCCGCTTACGAATCCGGATGGCTTCTTCGATCTTGTCCTTGCGCATCTGGATGCCCCGCTCACGGCACCACTCGATGACACGAGGGCTGCCCCACCGCATGTCGACCCGGTCCGTGTCGAGGCGGCGCACCAGCCACTCAGGGGTGCCGATCGCGGGCACGTCGGGCCGCTGGTCGAGGGATTCGAGGACGACGGAGGTGACGGGCCGGCCGTCGGGCTTGTGCTCGCCGTCGAGGGTGACGACCTTCAGCCCGAACTGGAGGTCGGCGCCTTCTTCGGAGTCCTTCTGCTTGCCGACCTTCATGGTCACGACGATGTTCTTGGCGTTGTCGCCCTTCTTCGAGACGTGCATCTCGGACTGGAGAGCGCCCTTGGCGGCGGAGGCGCCGCGGCCGTGCTCGCCGACGTGCCCGGTGTGGTGGATCAGGAGTACGCAGGCTTCGGTGGCGCGGCGCAGGTCGTCCATGCGCTCGATGACGATGCCGAGTTCGGTGTTGGAGTTCTCCTCGACGCCGACGGACACGCGGGCCTGGGTGTCGATGACGATCATTGCGGGCTGGAGGCGGCGCATCGCTTCGATGAGGGTGTCCCACTCGGGTCCGCGGGCCTGGACGGGGCGGGGCAGGAACAGGACGCCGTGCATCGGCTGCCCGTAGTGCTTCTCCCAGGCGCGGACGCGCTGGCGGATCCCGCGGGCGCCCTCGGCGACGAGGTAGACGACGGTGCCTTGCCGGACGTGGTGGCCGTGCCATTTCATGCCGGTGCCGACGTGCCCGGCGAGGTCGATCGTTACGAAGCTCTTCATGTGCCCGGACGGGCCGATGATGCGGGCGAGGGTGTCGAGGTGCAGGAGGTCACCGACGAGGGGTTCCAGCGTGGGCATGTTGTCGAGGCTGGACGCATCGAGGAGCTCGGCAAGGAGGGCGTCCGCAGGGTCACCGGAGCGGCCGGCGGCGCGTTCTTTCTGCCGCTGGAGGTAGCTGTCGATGAACGTGACGGCGGTGCCGGGTTCGGCGTCGGGGGCGGTGGCCTGCTGAACGATGCGGCGGCCGAGTTCGGCCTCTGCGCGAAGGTCTGCGGCGGCGCGGACTTTCTCGGCCCAGTATTCGGGGTCGCCGCCGCCGACGTGGCCGGCGACCTGGAGGACGTAGGCGCGGCCTCCGGCGCGGGTGAGTTCCTTCCGCTTCTCCAGTTCGAGCTCGACGGCGAGGGCGGTGGTGGGTTCGCCGTGCTTGGCGAGGTAGGTGACGACGGTCCAGATCAGTTCGTGTGCGGGGCGCGCGAAGTCGGAGCCTTGGAGGATGGCGAGTACCGCGGGGATGCGCCGCGGGTCGTACATGCAGCCGCCGATGACGTCCATCTCGGCGTCCACGAGGCCGGGGACGCTGGGTTGGTCGCGGGGTTCCAGGTGGCGGACGTTCTCCACGGTGGCGGCTCCTGCTCAGAAGAGGGTGTTGGGCTCGGGGTTGCAGTGGTGCTCGGTGACGTGGGGGTGAGGGCAGTCCGGGGGGTGCCAGCGGTCGATCCACCGGAGCCGTGGGGTGCTGTGGGGGCCGCGGGTTTTGAGGCACCAGATGAGGCGGTGTGGGGTGCGGGCTTCGGCCTGCTGCTCGGGGGTGAGGCGCCGGAGGTCTGCGGTGACGTTTAGGGCGGCGCGGTTACCTACGAGCTGGGTGAGGATCGGCGCACGGCACCCGGGGCAGTGGGTGCGGTCGGGTGCCGTGCGCCGGGCCATTAGGCGCTCTTCTGGTCGGATTCGAAGAGGGTGCCGCCGGACGTGCGGCGGTCGTACATCTCGCGCATGACGCCGCGGAGCCGTCCGCCGCTGATTTCGTCTCCGGCAACCTCGATGCCGGTGACGCGGATTTTCACGGAGGGGGCCTTGTCCTCTTCCGGGCCGGGCTCGGTGCGCTCGACGTGGGAGAGCTCGACGATGGCCATCCAGTGGCCGTTGCGGAGCCTGAACATGTCGGTGGCGTGGGGTTCGAGGGCTTCGGCGACGTCGGTGAGGACCTTGGAGTCGAACTTGACGTCAGCGTCGATGTGGAGGGTCATGCGGCTTGCGCTCCTTGCTGGGTGGGGTATCCCGGGCAGGTGGCCGGGTGGGTGGCGCGGATGGTCTGGGCAAAGCGCGTGACGGCTTCGGCGCCGGTGACGATCTCGATGTGTTCGCAGAGCAGGCACTCGTACTTGGCAGCGGGCTGCTCGATCCATCGGCCGCCGCCTCGGGCCTGCTGGCCGAACTTGATGGAGAGGGCCCCGGTGATCTGTCGGCCGTCGGGCAGCGTGTAGACACTCACGCCGCACCCCCGAAGATCCCGGCCATCTGCGCCCGCAGCTGGTCGCGCATGGCCTGGTCTTCGACGTGGTCGGGGGCGACGCAGCGGGGGTATCCGCAGCCGGGCCGGACCGGGCCGAACGGGGCACGGTTGTGCCGCATGACGTACGCGATGCGGTAGGCGGAGAGGTTGCGGCCCAGCCAGGAGACGGACGGCACACCAGCGTTCGTGACTGTTCCAGCCCATTTGAGGTGACCGCCGGTGACAGACTCGGTCCGGTCCCGGAACAGGCCCTGCGGGGTGCTTGCAGTCGGCCGGCCGGGACCGTACGAAGGGACGCCCAGGTCGCGCCGGGCTGCGGCCACAAAGCGCTTCGATACGCCGAACTCACGGATGACGACGTTGTTGGAGCAGCCGCTCCGGAGCCGGTCGGCGATCGCGTCGGGAATCTGCATCACGCCACCGCCACCATCTCAGGCCAGGCGCAGCCGTCGAGCGCCTTCAGCGCCCGGTCTGGCACCGTGGCGAGCGGGTAGCCAAGGTGATGCAGTCCCATAGCCATCGCGGTGTACGCGTCGGCCTGGTCGTACCGGCCGACGCCCTCGGTGTGGTGTCCGTACCGGTCCGCGACACCGGAACGGACTTCGCCCTTGGTGGCGTTGCCGCGTCCGGTCGCGAACATCTTGAGGCTGGAGGGCGGGACGACGCCGTACGGGATCTGGTGCCGATAGCAGTACTGGCGGACCAGGACACGCAGTCCGGCCAAGTCCTCGTGTCCGGCGAGGGCGGCGTGCCCGTAGGAGGGGCCTTCCATGACCACGAGGTCGGCGCGCTTCACGAAGTCGGCGACGGCGGCGAGCAGGTGGTTGAGACGGTCGTCGCCGCGGCGCTTGGTGCGGATGATGTCGGACCATCCGGCCCCGGCTACGCCGGTGCAGGTGAGGGATAGGTCGAGGCCGATGACGAGGGGAGTGGGCCCCGCGGCCGGGCGGGGGGTCAGCCCGGCCGCGGGAGTCGTGTTGAACAAGGTGGGGGCGGTCATGTCATGCACCATCCGGAGTCGCAGGCGCCGTCGGCCTCGTCGAACATGGGCAGCAGATCCACGCCGTCGGGGATCGCGGTGCGCAGGGGCTTACCGAAGCGGGTCAGGTAGACGTGGTCCTTGCCGAGGACGTCGCGTCGCTCGTTCAGGAGGTCTTCGAGCTGGCACGACTTCTCAAAGAGGTCGGGCTCGTTGCGGCGCATGTCGTGCCACGTCTCGGGCCGGTGGAACGGGCAGAAGTAGCAGCTGCTCTTTGGCGGGACGGGCAGGCCGGCGTCAGTGATGATGCGGGCGCAGTCGGTGCGGCGGAGGCCGAGGTCGAGGAGCGGGTAGACGATTGCCTCGTGTGGTTCGCAGCGCCGGTTGTTCGCGCGGTGGATCTCGTCGAGGCTGATGCCGATTCCAATGGTGGCCGGGGCCTCCTTGGTGGCGCCGCGTCGCTTGAGCTCCCGGCCGATGACCTTGATTTTGAAGTCGGCGGTACAGGAGCGGGTCCCGGGGGCCCCGTTGGACATGCGCACAGGGATCGCCAGGGAGCGTGAACCCTCCTTGGTGAGCTGGCCGTGCAGTGTGCGGGTCTCTCCGCTCCGGACCATGACCCGGTCGAGCAACACCAGTTCGATGCCGTGCTCGGCCGCGTAGGGGCGCGCGTACTCGTCGAGGTATCGCAGGGTGGCGGGGTGCTCGCTGTCATCTCCGACGTTCGCCATGAGGAACGTACGGAAGTCGATGCGACCCTGAGCAGCGAGGACAAGTAGCGCGGTGGACTGAACGCCTCCGCCGTAGCTAATGGACCTGATCACTGGCCCTCACCCTGCTGGCGGGGGATGAGCGGCCATGAGCCGTCGATCACCTTGTCCGGGGCGCCGCCCTGCTTCGGGGTGGCCTTGGTCCGGAACCACGTCTGGAGTCCGGCCTGCTGTTCGGCGCGCCACGCCTTCTGTGCGGCGTACAGCTGCATGGGGCCGAGGTCGTTGAGCCGCGGGTACTTCTCGAACTGGGCCTCGGCGATCAGCAGCGCGGCGAGGGCGTCGGCCTCGGCGGTGTGCCAGTCGGTGAGCTCCACGCCGTACCGCTCGGCGGTCGGCTGGAGCTTCCGCATGCCGGTGCCCTTGACGTACTTGTCGACCTGCTTGTCGATGACGTGCGGGTCCAGGAGGGGCAGCGGGCCGGGCTCCAGCCGGTCGTACATGGTGGGCAGGCCGTTGCGGATCAGGTCGTAGTGGAGGATCGACCAGTCAAACGACTGGTTGAACGCGACGACGGGCATGCCCCACTTGATGGCCGCCGCCAACTGCTCGGCGATCTCGTCCAGCGCGACCTTCGGGTCCCGGCCGTCATCCCGCGCCATGTCGTCGGTGATTCCGTGGACGTCGCTGGCCTCCTTGGGGATCGAGATTCCAGGGTCGATCAGGTACGTGAAGTTGATGTCCGGGTGGCCGCCGCCGCGGACGACGAGGGCGGCGGTGACGATACGGTCCTCGGTGGGGTTGGGGCCGGTCGTCTCGGTGTCCCATCCGATGCGGCGGATGTCGGCGAACTTCATGCGCGTGCTCCCTGTCCTGCCTGGGCGACGGCGGGCCACGTGCCGGCCTGCTCGGTGTCCTGCTCGTCGACGACCTCGGCGGGGTAGGCGCCGTCCTCGTCGGGCCCCGGCTCCGGGGCCGGGTTCTTCAGCTTTTCGGCCCGCAGCTTCAGCGCGGCCACCAGTTCGTCATTGAGGTGCCCGGCAGCGTGCGCGTCGCGGTAGACGTCCTGCACGTCGTCGACGGTCAGGGCGCCCTCGGCCAGGGCGAGGTAGTCCGGGCGGGGTGCCTCGATCGCAGCGACCGCACGGACACCGGACGGGTCCAGGGCCATCGCCGTGGGCATCGGCCCGGCCAGAGCCTGCCGCGGGGTCACACCACGCAACTCGACGACGACGACGGGAAATTTCTTGGTCTTCCCCTCGCGCACCACCTGCCGGGGCTCGATCCTGAGCGTCACCGGCACGAAGCCCTTGCCGTCGGTCCCGGCGAGGACCATGTCGACCATGCCGCCCCATTCGGCCGCGGCATAGAAGCTGTGGGTCTCGGCCCGCCACATGCCCATGCCGGACAGGTCCGGCAGCATCACGTTGAAGCGGGAGGTGGCGGAGCAGACGACACCCTTCTTCTGCTGGTGCCAGTCCTCACCGAACCGGGCGAGGCAGATGCACGGCTGGCGTGACAGGAGTTCCGTCTCCCCATCACAGCGGCGCTGGCATCCGCCTGCGGACCAGAGCTCGTTGTACTGGTTCAGCGGGTCACCGGGGGTGATCAGCGCCTCGATGGACGGCGCCTGCGTGATGACCCTCCACTGGGCGGTCGTGGAGTTGAGCGGCTTCCACGTCTCCGGGGTGCCGCCCCAGAGCTCGGCGGCCTTGCGGACGTGCTCTTCGGAGTGGGAGGTGACGACCCAGGTGGCGGACTTCACGGGCCGGTTGCCCTGGGTGTAGCCGGTGCGGAGACGGCCGTGTTCGGCGGCCCGCCGCTGGATGTTGAGGAGTCGCGAGCCCATGTCAGGCTGCCTTTCGGGTAGTGCGCCTACGCGCGGGCTCGGTCTGGCCCGGGGCGAGGAGAGCGGGGTACGTGGACGGCGCGTCGTGCAGCCAGCGGGCGCCCTGGAGCAGGCCACGGAACGCGGCGTGGGCGTCGCGGCCGGCGGGCATCTCCACCAGGGCATGCGACTTGGCGCGGAGGTTGAGGACGCCGGTCCGCTGGATGGGCGGCATGGCGGCGTCGGTGTCGTCGGGGAGGAGCACGGTCTCCGCGTACCGCAGGGCGGCCAACTGGAGCGTGTTCTCCGGGTAGACCGACTTGGCGGACCGGGTGGCGGACGTCTTGTAGTCGATGAGCCACAGCTCCATGACCCCGTCCGGCCCGGTGGGCAGCCAGATCAGAAGGTCCGCGGTTCCGGCGTAGCCGAGGCGGCGGTGGAACACGGTGATCTCGGTGGCCTCGATGTGCGTGGTGAGGTCGACAGACCACAAGGCCAGCCACCGGATGAGCTGGGCGAGGTACGGGGCCACTTCGGGGTCGTCCGCGACAGGGGCGCCAAGGACGTGAGCTTCGGCCGCCGCGTGAATGCGGTCGCCGAGGTTGCCCGCCGTCTCCTTCACCTCACGGTGGATGGCCTTGATCTCGCGGGTGAGGGCGGCGCGGTCCGTGATGACGCGGGAGGCGACGGCCCGCCAGTTGTCGAGGATGTACTCGACGGTGACCTTCACGCCCCACGGGATCAGCGCGCGCTTGTTGACGGCGGTGTCGAGGACGTTGGTGACGGAGACAAGGGCGGGGCCCCCCGCAGGGTCGGTGTAGTACCGGCCCTGCGGGGTGTCCTGCGCGTGCTTGGGGTTGGTCACGCGATCACTCCGGTGGTGCTGATCAGGGCGGCCAGCACGGCCAGCCCGAGGAGGGGGAGGGCGAGGATGAGGAGGCAGGAAGCACCGGCGGCAGGCGCGTGGTCGAAGGACGCGCGGTCCTGCACCTCGCGGCGGGACCGGCCGATGCCGTCCTGCTGAGCGCGGGTCCAGGTCCCGCCGAACGTGGACGGGCGGTCGCTCACGACGAGCCCCCATTCGTTCGGGCCGGCCGGAACACCCGGCGCCCGCGATCGGTGTCGTCGAGGACCAGCAGCCCCTGCTTGGCGAGTACGGCGAGGTCCTGGCGTGCCGTCCGCCGGAACGGGGCGGCATACTCACGGGCCCGGCACAGGTCCCGCACGCGGTCCGTGGTCCACTCGCCCTGGTCGTCCTGGACTGCGTGGCGCAGCAGGGCGAGACGGTCAGCGGCGCTCACAGGGCACCGTCCTTGCGCCACTGGACCTTGATGAAGCGCCGCGGGCCGCCGTACCCCTTCACCGAGACCTGCACGTTCAGATCCCGGGGAACCGCCTCGCCGTGAAGGTGCGCGTACTCCATCTGTGCAGTACCGCCCGGCATCTCCTCGCGCGGCCAGCCCTCGGGAAGCCAGCCGCCGATCTGCATGTAGACGTTGCCGTAGAAGTCCGGGGCGAGCTCGGTGAGATCCCAGCCGGACAAGGGCACCGGCTCGTACCCGGCGAACTTGATCTCTCCAACGGGACGAACCCCCTGAAGGGCGCGATGGGCGTCTTCGAACCGGGCCAACTGCCCCGCGCTACCGGCAACAGCGGCCATGAGGCGCAGCTCGTCGGCGAACTCGCACGGGCAGTCCATCCACGCCTCTTCCGCATCACCGTGCTCCGGGCACGCGGCGACCAGGTTGTCGGCAGCCTCGTTCAGCACCTCGGCGCGGTGCATCGCGACGTGGTCGTGGTCGTCGCGGGTACACCCGAAGTCGATGGCCTCACGCAGGTGGTCGGCGGCGCTCACAGGGCACCGTCCTCGTCGTCGTGGGTGAGCACCCAGCGGCGGGATCGCAGGTCCCACTCGATGTGCTCGTCACTGAACGGCGCGGAAATGTGACCGTCCGGCTCGACGTGGAAGTCGACACCGGCGTCGACCAGGGCGTTCAGCCCGGCCACCGCCCGCTCCCACGGGGAGTCGGGCGTGGCCTCGGGCAGGTCGCCGTCGGGCGCGGAGTTGTGGCGCAGCGGGGAGTCGTGCGGGTCCTCGGCCGGGGCGGCGGTGACGGACGGCTGCACGCGGGCAGCGTCGGCGTACTCGTCAGACCAGTAGTGGTTGCTCACGGCGTTGCGGTGATCGCCCCGGTGCCGCACAGGAAGCGCACACTGCGACGTACCGAGAGACGTGGTCATCTGCGACGGGCAGCGCTGCGCCGCCTCCAGCTCGGTGATCCGGGCCCGCAGCTGGCTCTCGACCAGGCAGGCGCCACGGACAATCCGGCCGTAGTCCTCCTCCGCCAGCGCGGCGGAGTTTTCCAGCTGCGAGACCCGGGCCCGGAGTTCACGCCGCCCGCGACGCGCCGACTCCAGCGCCAGCCGCATCCGTGCGGTCTCCTGCTCCTCCTCCCACCGACCGAGGCAGGCGCCGGTCAGGTCGGTGGACAGCTGAGAGGACTCGGCCCGCAGCCGGTCCACCTCGGCAAGCAGCGCCGCAAGGTGACCACTGATCACCGGCGCTACGCGGTCAGACATCAGCTCCAGCAGGTCGAGCGTGCGGATCTCCTGCTCGCGGTCCGGCGTCATCGGGGCGGTCATGCCGCACCCGCTTCCCGCTGCGACGGCACCGGGCGCGGAGCCACAGCACGACGCAGAGCCCCGACCAGCCGCAGCACCTGCCCGCCGTACACCGGAACCGTGCCACCATCGACCAGCTCGTCAAGCAGGTCCTGCACCGCCTCGTCCCGCTCGTGAGTGGCGTGCGAGTCAGAGCCCTGGTGCCGGGCGGACCGGTCCAGATCGGCGACGTTCTGGAGGTCGTCGAGCAGGGACTGGCCGTCCTCGGCGGCAGCCTCCGCGAGAGCAAGGACCAGCGTCGACAGGTAGTGCGTCATGTCGAGGGCGACCCCGGACGGGGTGGCATCGACGGAGATCCGGAACGGGCCGGTCACAGGCGTACGGTCGTCAGGCGTCGTGCTCATGCCGCCACCGCCGAAACGATCTCGTGCATCAGCGTCTCGCCAGTCGGCACCGACACCGACACACGCACCGGCACCCGCACACCACTGCTCCCGGGCGGCGTGAACGTGGTCAAAGACCACAGCACCAGCCCGTCGAACGAGGGCGCCTTGCGCACCACGCCGCCGAGCAGGTTCAGCCACGGCAGCAGGTCGTCAGCGTCGGCGACCGACACATACACGGCCTCCGGGCGGGAAATGACCGTCGGCGCCGGCAGATCCGCGTATCCCAGGAGCGTCTCGACAGCGGTTCGGTTGTCGCTGATCGCCGCCAGTCGGGCGCCGATCTCGTCAGTAGGATTGGTATTCACGGTGTCCTCGATTTCTGTTGGGTTGGGGACTGCCGAGGGGTCGCCGGACCGGGCATGGTCTGAGCGGCCCCGCTTCGGTTGATCAGGCGGACGCGGCGAGGAGCTTCGGGTCGCCGCAGGCCGGGTCGTTCTCCGCCATCCACGCCTCGACGTCCGCGAGGTCGAACCGCGTCTGCCGCCCAGCGAAGGGGCGGAACGGCATTCCCATCCCCATCCACTTGTCGACCTGCCAGCCGGAAACGCCGTAGTACGTCTCCAGCTGCGGCTTGGACAGCAGGGGGACGAGGCCGGCCGGGAGGGCGGCGAGACGGTCACTTTTCTTCGGCATCGATCCTTGACCTTTCGTCAGTAACGGTTGAACGTATGGGCATGCTGAAAAGCTCGTGCATCCGGGCGTCGAGCCCTTCGGTGATGAGCCACGCCGTGGTCAGCTCGCAGCGGTTCCGTGCAGTGCGCCCTTGTCCGGTGAGGCGCCCAATCGCGGCCGGGCTCACTCCCCGCCCATCCGGATCGACCCGGCGGGTTTTCGTGGAGAGTTCGTCGAGGGTCAGGCCCTGTCGCTTCATTTCGTCGCGAAGTGGCTGGCCGTTGCCCTTGCGGACCACCTTTGGCATGGGTGTACCTCGTGCGGTTGGTGCGGTGCCCTCGGCTGAGGCGCTGTGACATTTCTATAGTTACTGGCAAGCTCTGTCAATGAGAACTTTCGGGAACTTTCGAGAAGCTCCACGGGGTGGCCTGTTCCGTCGAAGCGGCGGCATGATTCGAATATGCGTTCTATGGTGGGCGCATATGACACACGCGTAGGCGCGTAACGGGGAGGTTATGTGCCACGACGCGCCTCTACTTTTACTTGCGAAAAGTAGAGGTCAGGGGGCACTCTGGGGCCGTGGCCAACGAGGATGCGACGACCCCCGAAGACCTCGCGCAGCTACTCGCGCGCCTGAAGGACGAGTACGGCGTCAGCGAGAGCGAGATCGCGCGGCGCATCGGCGTGTCTGCCGCCACCGTGAACAACTGGGTCCACCGCAAGCGCGGCACCGGGCGAGGCCCCAACCCCGAGAAGCTCCGCGCCATCGCGCGCGAGTTCCCGAAGTTCAGCGAAGATGAGATCTTCGCCGCCACGGGTCGGAAGACGCCAGGCCCGCTCGCGCCGGCCGCCGAGGAGCGCCTCCTTGAGCTGTTCCGCGGGCTCACCGCGGAGCAGCAGGAGATCAAGGAGCTGGAGCTCCGGGCGCTCAACGAGCACAACCGGTCCACCCTGTAAACCGGACTCCATTACTCCCAGTCGTGGATGCACGTCAACACGCCCGTTGGTAGTCGCATATTCCACCAAGTGGAGGTACGGTCAGTCGCATTGCCGATGCCCTCCCCCTTCGGCGCCCAGGTTCCCTTCTGCCTGCGTATCCGGGGGTCCGCATGTGCATCCGCATTCGTTTCGCTGTGCCCGGCTCGGTCCCGATCTTCGACCCGGCCGCTCAAATCATCGCCTTGCCGCCTGGCCTTGACCGGTCCCGTATGTACATCGCCGCTCGGGCGGTTCTCACCGAACTCGGGGTGCCACAGGGTTCGTTCGGTGCAGTCTGCTACTGCGGGGAGTCGCTCGACCTGACCCCCCGCATTCCCTACCAGCGGACGAAGGTGATGGCCCATGGCGCGTAGAACAGCCAACAACCCACGACAGCTCAGAGAAAAGGGGTGCGGCTGCAAGCTGTGCCTGGAGAAGTACCCGGCTGAGAAGCATGGCGCACGCAGGCCGCGCCGCGACTGCATTGGTTCCTGGCAGGCTCGATACCGCGACCCGGACGGGAAGCAGTGCGGCCCTGCCTTCCCTACGCAGAAGGAAGCGCAGGCGCACCTCGACAAGGTGCGCACTCAGGTCCGTGAGGGTACGTACCAGGACCCCAAACGGGGTGCCATCACTGTGGATGCCTGGTACGAGATCTGGTGGCCGACCGTGAAGGTCAAGTCGGTCACGACGAGGAACCGGAAGCTGAGCGCGTGGACCGTGCACGTCCAGCCGAAGTGGGGCAAGCGCAAGCTCAACAGCATCACGTGGATCCAGGTTCAGGACTGGATCACGAACGAGGTGAAGGGCCACGCCACGCAGAAGAAGGTTCTGGAGCTGCTGCGACACATGATGGTTGCTGCGCTCCGCGACCGCCGGATCACCCTCAACCCGTGCACCGACATTGAGGTTTCCCCGGCGCCGGCCCGGCACCCCGACGAGATGATCCCGCCCACCGCGGCTCAGTGCGACCTGATTCGGGAACACCTCACCGACTACTACATGCCCCTTGTAGTGTTCGCCGAGGAGACCGGGATGCGGTGGGGTGAGTACACCGGCCTGCGGGCCTGCAACCTGGACCTCGGCAGCGCCACGGTGAAGGTCAAGGAAGTTCTCATCGATGACCGCGGCAAGATTCGGCGGAAGGCGGCGCCGAAGTCGCGCGCAGGATTCCGTACCGTACCCCTCACGCCGGCCGCCGTGGCGGCCGCGCAGACGATGCTCGACAAGTGGGCGCCGGACACCAGCGAATCGCCCATCGGGGACGGCGAAGACCTGCACACCGAGGAGCTGGTGTTCCGCGGACCGCAGGGTGGCGCACTGACGCGGCCGAACTTCAGGCGCCACTGGATCCCGGCCATCAAGGCCGCCGGCCTGGCACGAGAGGTCACCAACGCGGAGACCGGGCGCAAGGAGTTCTGGCCACGCGTCCACGACCTGAGGCATACGTTCGCTACCCGGCTGAAGGATGCAGGCGTCCCGGAGAAGGACGTCCAGGTCATCATGGGGCACGAGCGCGGGGGCAGGGTGACGTGGTTGTACCAGCACGCGGGGCCCGACCTTGTCGAGGAAGTGCGGGCGGCGCTGGTCAAGGGCCGCCCGTTGCGGGCGGTGTCGTGAGGGGCGATGCCACACGGATGCCGCGTGGATGCCACAATCCCCCCCCGAATGTTCTCGAAAGTTCTAGAAGGTTCCCGTTTTCGCAGGTCAGCGAAGTTCTCGGAAGATCTAGAATGTTCTGGGAATCACACGGCGTTACTTTACGGGTTCTTACAAAGCAGATGTCGGCGGTTCGAAACCGTCCGCGCCCAC